>RFZJ01000086.1 GCA_009920765.1 Planctomycetota bacterium
CCGTCCTGTTGAAAATTCCCTTCAGGAAGCAGTTGCTTGGTTCCATTCCATTGGATTGATCTAGATTATTGGTAAAGAATCAACTTTTCAAAATTGTTTATTAAAGGTGCTTGCCAGATAGCCTTCCATCGTTTTAAATAGTTAAATTAACTGTTTAGCAATGGAAAGGATTCCTGTGCCAGTCTCATTCAAGCAAAAAAAGCAAACAACATATCGTCCCGATTCAGATCAGCCTTCTAATTTGTTGGATCAAGCATTTGCTGCTGTTCTTAATTCCGCTGACTATTTGATTCGACATCAGCAAAAGGATGGGCACTGGGTTGCTGAGTTGCAAGGCGACACCATATTGGAATCTGAGTTTATTTTACTAATGGCTTTTTTGGGTAAAGAGAACAGTGAGGTTTGTAGGAAATGCTCTCTGTATATTCAATCGCAAATTAATATCGAGGGCGGATGGAGTAATTTTCCGGCCGGGCCTTTTGATCTCAGTGTTTCAACCAAGGCCTACTTTGCTTTAAAATTGACAGGTGTATCAACCGAACTACCTTGGATGAAGCTTGCCCGTGAAAAAATACTTCAAGCGGGTGGTGCTGAAAACTGTAATAGCTT
Organism: Planctomycetota bacterium; assembly: GCA_009920765.1. Lineage (GTDB taxonomy): Bacteria > Planctomycetota > Planctomycetia > Gemmatales > Gemmataceae > UBA969. The sequence goes on from RFZJ01000086.1 coordinate 610, forward strand.
TTCCCGGTTTTATTTTGCTCTCTTGGGTGAATACTCCTATCAAAATTGCCCTGAGGTTCCTCCAGAACTTTTGCTTCTACCTTCTTGGTTTCCTGTCAGCATTTATTCAATGTCAAGTTGGACTAGAACTATTCTTGTGCCCTTAAGTATTTTTTCTGCGATAAAACCTTCTGTTAAATTACCCAAGGAAAAAGGCATTCGGGAACTTTTCGTAAATGATCCCTGGGAGTCAAATTGGCCCTCTGCCCCCTCGAAAGAATTTTTCTCATGGCGCAATTTCTTTTTGTTGGCAGATCTGGCAATTAAAAAGATTGCACCAAGGTTGCCTTTTCTTAGGAAATTTGCGGTTAGCAAGGCCGCCCAATGGATGAGAGAACATTTTCAGTGCTCTGATGGTGTCGGGGCTATTTTCCCCCCGATGATTTATACAGTTGTAGCTCTTAGGTGTTTAGGTGTCGAGGAATCTTCTCCTGAAATGCGTTGGGCCCTACAGCAATTGAATGACTTGATAATTGAAGAAAATGGGTCTGTTCGTCTTCAACCTTGTGTTTCTCCTGTATGGGATACCGCCCTTGCGAGTATTGCTATTGCAGATGCTGGCCAACCCAAGGACGAATTGAATTTACGCAAAGCGGTAGACTGGCTTTTGAAAAAAGAGGTTTCAGGTAAAATCGATTGCTCAACTAATTATCCGGATATGAAGCCTGCAGGCTGGTTTTTTGAATACAACAACCAGTTCTATCCGGATATTGACGACACAGCGATGGTTATTATTGCAATGGTTAAAACTAATTCTCACCTTCGGCCAGATTGTGCTGCCGCAATTGAGAGATCGGTGCGCTGGATTTTTTTAATGCAAAATCGTGATGGAGGTTGGGGAGCCTTTGATAAAGATATCGATCAGGAATTCCTGACCAAGGTTCCATTTGCTGATCACAATGCAATGCTTGACCCTACATGTCCGGATATTTCAGCACGAGTTTTAGAGGCGTTGGGTGAACTCGGTTACACTGCAGATGAAATCCATATTCAAAAGGCGATCGAGTATATTCGTTGTTCTCAAGAACCATGGGGTGCTTGGGTTGGTCGCTGGGGCGTGAATTACATTTATGGTACTTGGCAAGTTTTGCTTGGACTTAAAGCAGTGGGTTACGATATGAAGGTGCCAATGGTTGCCAAAGCAGTCCAATGGCTTAAGGAATGTCAGCATAAAGATGGTTCATGGGGGGAGACTTGTGCCACTTATAATGATCCATCGCTTGCAGGTCAGGGCGAGGCAACTCCTTCGCAAACAGCATGGGCTATTTTAGGCCTACTGGCAGCTGGTGAAGAAAATTCAGACGCGGTTCGAAATGGCATTTCTTATCTGGTAAGTACTCAGAATCACGAAGGTGATTGGGTTGAACGTTTTTTTACTGGCACTGGTTTCCCCAAGGTCTTTTATCTTAAATATCATAATTATCGCGTTTATTTTCCATTGATGGCCCTCTCACGGTATTCCCGTGCCCTTGGGTATGCCTTTAAGCAGAATACTTATTGATCTAGTGTTTGATCAGTTGGTTGGGTTAGATTGATTTCAATTTCTTTATACATGCAGTGAAAGGGATTTCTGATGCGTTTTCCATTATCTTTGACTTCTACCATGGTTGGTTATATTGCCAAAAAGAAAATTAGCAGGCAGAAAAAGTTCCCCCTTGTTCTTATGCTTGAACCTCTTCACGCATGCAATCTCACTTGTACGGGGTGTGGGAGGATTAGGGAATATTCCCAAACCATCAAGGATAAACTTTCGGTTGAGGAATGTATGGCTTCTGTTGATGAGGCTGCTGCTCCCATCGTAAGTATTTGTGGGGGTGAACCCCTCATTTATCCGGAAATCGGCAGGTTAGTAAAAGAAATTCTTGATCGCAGAAAACATATTTATCTTTGCACCAATGGGGTTTTTCTAGAAAAGAAACTTGACCAGTTCAAACCGAGCGATCGCTTCTTTTTTAATGTTCACCTTGATGGCATGGAAGTTACCCATGATCTTATGGTGGAACGAGATGGTGTTTTCAAAGCTGCAATTGAAGGTATCAAGGCTGCCAAAAAGGCTGGTTTTTTAGTTTGTACCAATACTACCATTTACAAGGAAACCAACCTCGATGAAATCGACAAGCTTTATGCTTTCCTTTCTAAATTAGGTGTTGATGGCTTTTTAATTTCTCCTTCTTATGGGTATTCTGCAGTTCATGAAACTAATCCAGATGGTGCTGCGGAAATATTTATGACCCGTGATGACATTCGTAAGAAATTTATTGAGGCCCAATCTCTTTTCAAGAAATACAAAATGATGTCTTCACCCATCTATCTTGAATTCTTAAGTGGTAAGCGTGAAATCCCTTGTACTGCCTGGGGAAACCCTACCCGTAATGTAAAAGGATGGAAAGGCCCATGTTATCTTATAACTGATACTCATCATGATTCTTTTGATGGCTTGATGAATGATACTGATTGGGATAGTTATGGGCATGGTAAAGATCCTCGTTGTGAACATTGTTTGGTTCACTCCGGCTTTGAGGCCAGTGCCGCACTTGGCGTTAATGGTAAATTAGGTGATAGCTTGAAGATGTTGATGTGGCAACTTTCCTAGATATTAATCAATCTGATACATCTGATTTAAAGCTTTTGTGGCTCCTTTTCCCCACTTGGGAGGAGGAGCTTTCTTTTTTGCACAATATTAAATCAAAAAAACAAAACCATGTTTCCGAAATTTCTCTCATTGAAGGAGATTATTCATGTTTTCGTATTTTTAGTTTTGTAGTAGGGGTTGGAGTAGAAGCCCGGGAATTTTGTTTGCAATTAAGCAAATTGGTCTTAGAAAAAAAATTGGCTAGACCTGACTTTGCTTTGTTGGCAGGATTTGCAGGTGGGTGCAAAAAAGAAAGTAAGACAGGTGATGTATTTTTTGTGAACCGTATACTTCACGATCAGAAAACAACTAAAATTTCGGGAATAATATCGGCTGAAGCCTTTCTTTTAAATCAAAACCTGATTCAGTTCGGGGTCGGGGTATCCGTGGATCGAGTTGCAACTCCCGCAGTAAAACAAATTTTAGGTTTAAGAGGTGCAGATTTGGTGGATATGGAATTGGAAGCTGTGCATGATGTTTTTTTTGATATCGACTTACCAATTTGTTGTTTACGGGTTATTTTGGATGATTTAGTTTTTTCGGTGCCTGAAAAATTGGCAACTTGCATTCAAAAAGGTCGACTTTTGCTTCTTCGCCTGGTTACTTTTGTGATTTTTAACCCTAATTCAGTTTGGCGATTGTTTTTATTGTGGTTAAAGACAAGTTTAGCAAAAAAAAAATTATTACTAGCATTAGAACTACTTATAAACGGTTTGGATCCAAAGAATCGAAAAAACAAGGATACTACGAACTTTGACCCTAATATTTGACCAATTATTTGAAAGTTAAACTAAGACGTGGCCGATTTGTTAAGAGGTAATGATTAATTCACTTATAGAAAGCACTTGGAAATGAATCATTTAAGCTATTGTAATATTTTCAAATTTCTACTTGAAATCCCACCTCATCCCCTATAAGATTCGTTATCCTTTGGGCGTGGTGATTTAAATTTGATCTGCGGGTCAATTATTTCTTATCAGGCTCAATTGAAATCTATGTTGGTATCCTCCTTCATGGTTTCTATTTTGGTGTAAAGTTGTAAATCCAATATTTATTAGGGTTTATGCTAATTATTGTTTTGTTTAATTTATCTAAGGAATTGTTATGAAAACTAAGAAAAGTGATGAGATCGAACTCAAAGAAATTGAAGTTCTCAGCACAACCGAAAATCCAACTATTTTTTCCTCCGACCTTTTAACTCCTGATGAAGAACGAAATTTGTTGGCTGATTTTTGGGAAACCAAATGCGAATTAGTTCGTGCTTTGGTTAGGCAATATCCAAAACTTCGCAGCCAAAGACCACCTCTCGAACCATGGCCAATGGCACAGTTCATCAAAGATAACTGCGTTGAACCTGTTAGGAGTGCTGCCGCAATCAGAAGGCTTCATGATCGCTATGTACATTTGAAGCACAGGCTTGCTTCTGCAAATATTCGTCTTGCTGCTCACGTTGCTAAGCGTTTTAGGCACCATGCACTTAGTTATGCCGATTTGCTTCAAGAAGCTGTTTGTGGTTTGATGCAGGCTATTGACAGGTTTGATGTGAGCCATGGCACCCGGCTTGCAACCTATGCAACTTGGTGGATTAGGCAGACTTTGCAGATTGCAGTTGCTAGACAAAGCCATTTGGTTAGTCTTTCTCCTCACCACTTGCAAGAATTAGGTCAGCTACAGCAGGAATCTGAGGCTTTGGCACATGGTGGAAAACATTTGCCAACCCCTCAGGAATTGGCTTCTCGTACTGGTTCGAGTCTGGAGCATTTGACTCATCTTCAAACTGCTACTCGTACACCTGTTTCCTTGAATGCGGTCTTGGATGATGACAGTGATTTTAAACTTACTGAGGCCATGCCTGATAACGAAAGCACGATTCAACGTTCTAATAATGAGCGACAGGAAGCTTTGTTGTTTCTCATGGAAAACCTTCGTCCCAGAGAGCGTAAAGTTTTGGATCTTCGCTTTGGTTTAACTGGCAGTGGTACCCATAGCCTTCGCCAGATCGGCAATCTTCTTCGAATCAGTAAAGAAAGGGTTCGCCAGATTCAAAATAGAGCTTTAGAAAAACTTCGGGCTTCCGCTGAACGCGTGGGTTGGGAAGCTGATCTTTTGCTTGGGTAAAATTAATGTTTGGTGTTTTATAATGGGAAAGGCGGGTGTTAACCCGCCTTTTTTCAATTATGCTACTTTTGAATTGTCTTGATTTTCCACTTCTTCGCGGATTGATGAATTAATCGTTTGTTCGATATAAGACAAGATCTTGGCAACCGTAAGACCATCCATAACCCTGTGATCGAAAGTTAACCGAATGATGCAATCGCCATTGTTTGAAATTGGACCATAATTCAAGGCACTGGTTAAGGGGGTTAAAAGTTGGATGGTATTGGAATTAAGTTGTGAAACCGAGCTGACCGAAAATGTGCCAAAGTTTTTCGCCTTGCAATAACCTGAAAGATACAGGCCATAATTCCAAATGATGGCCCTTATAGGCCAGGGGAATTTTGAAGTTCTCCGCATGCGTTTTAACAAGGAAACCGAATCGATCGAACTATCTTTAAAATAATGCAGTGAATCAGTGATTTCAGTTAAAGGTTTTTCCTCAGGTTTTTGAATCATTCCAAAAATTACTGCTTCCTTGTTTTCAATTATGCGGTTGATCGCAACGCTTGCAATGGGAAATGGGTGTTGATACAAGTGCGCAAATGGGAAAGGCATCCAAGACTGTCTGAGTTCATTAAATTCGACCGATGCTAACCCCATAGCCTTGGTGAAAACGCTTGTCCATCCAATTCGTTTTAGGGTTGTGCTTTTTGCAATTTGAACTGCTTCTATGTTTATTTGTTTTTCTATGGTGCAAAGCGGAACCTTTGTGGCGTAGTGAACAATATCACTAATTAAAGTTCTTGTCCAATGAACTGGAATTTTGATGCCTTTTTGACTCATTATGCTCTTCAAGTTTAATAAATGGTATATATCTATATTAATCGGGTTTGAATTTTTCAAACAAGGTCAACAATATCGATAACTAAAACTAATTTACAAGAGAACACTAAGGGAATTTATGTTATTCCTATTTCAATAGCATTTTCAATTCATTGAGAATTACTTCAACCTGGGCTAAATCATTGTAATGTACAAATCCAATTCTAAGTACGCCCCCCTTTGCTTCATATCCTAATGTTTCCATTAATGTTTTGGCATAAAAGTTTCCACTGTACGCAAAAATACCTTTAAGAGCTAATTGTTTGGCCATATCCACTGCAGAAACTTTATTGCTGGTTAATGAAAAGGTTGGTACGCGCTGGTTGATGGTCGTTAAATCTTTTAATCCAACAATTTCGATTCCATTCAGTTTTTTGATTCCCTGAAGGAAGGATGTTGCGAGAGTTTTTTCGTACGCTTCGATTCTGTTAAAGGCCGCTTCCAATGCTGTTCGTTTGATTGTTGAAGAGCTTGCGCCTGAAAGAGAAGCTAGATAATCGATGGCTGCAGCAGTTCCAGCTATACCCTCATGATTTTGGGTGCCTGTCATCCATTTTCCTGGATTTGAATCTGCAGCTGGTCTTACTTTATATGGTTGTAAGTTGTTTAGAATGGATTCTTTTCCATACAAAATTCCCACATGTGGGCCAAAAAACTTGTACGCGGAACAGGCAAGAAAATCGCAATCCCATTCGATGACATCTATTAATTTATGGGGTGCGTAATGCACTGCATCAACATAAACAATTGCCCCCGCATGATGGGCCATTTTTGTTAGATTTTTTATGTCATTAAGTGTTCCCGTTGCATTAGAACATGCTGTAAATGCAAATAATTTTGGTTTTTTAGAAAGTTTTTGCTCTAAATCAGTCTTGTTAAAAGTACAAGTTTCGGAATCAATTTCCACGAAATCAACTTCGCATTTTTTATCTTTTGCCATGAGTTGCCAGGGAGAGATATTTGCCTCGTGATCGAGTTTTGAAAGTAAAATCCGATCTCCTGGTTGTAGGGTGTTTCCAATGGAACGGGAAATGTGGAAAGTCAAGGACGTCATGTTATTTCCAAAAATAATTTCAGAATTTTTTCGGGCGTTCAGCAAGGCTTGGACCGTATTACCTGCATATAAAAGGGTTTGATCAGATTCCTTTGAGGTTCGGAAAGGGGCACCTAAATTTGCATTTTGGTGAATAAGGTAGTGCGAAATTGCATTTATCACGGTTTCGGGGACTTGAGTGCCACCAGGGGCATCAGCATGAATTTCACTGCTTTGCCTTAATTTAGGAAAGTTTTCTACAATTTTGGGTATATTCAACATCGTTGCTTCCTGATAATTCGGTTTGTTGTAATTTTTGAATGCTAATCGGAAACAGATTTAAATCAAAGATTACTTGAAAAAATAATGAAATTATTCTAACTCAAGTAATCTTTTGCATTGAAAGGAATATACCCCGATGTCTTTCTCCTCACAGCATTTGTTTTTTGACGACCTTGAATTAGGTCGCGAATGGGAGTCTTTGGGACGAACTATAACCCAATCTGATATTGTTAATTTTGCAGGTGTCAGTGGCGATTTTAATCCTATTCATATGGATCATGAATTTGCTGCCTCCACTCCATTCAGGGAGCCAATAGCTCATGGTTTGCTGGTTCTTTCAGTTTCCAGTGGCCTTGGGTTGTTTGCTCCACCTGTTCGAACCATTGCTTTTATTCAATTTAAAGAGTGGTTTTTTAGAGAACCGGTGAAAATTGGCGATACCATAAAAGTCCGATGCAAAATCCTTGACATAGAGAGTAATTCTCGGGGTAGACGTGGAACTGTTACATGGCATAGGCAGGTGATCAATCAACATGGCAAAATTGTCCAAGAGGGGGTTACTGTGACTTTGGTTGAGGGGCGGGGTGAAAAAAATAACTCGAAATCTATCAATTAAAATCATTCCGCAAATTTTAATCCCTTTCGATTTCTTCTTAACTCATATATTTATCTTTATGATTTTAGATTGAAGGGAATCATTTCATGGCGGAAATTAGGACTCGTTTTGCTCCCAGCCCCACTGGGTACTTACACATAGGCGGGGTTCGAACAGCGCTTTTTAATTGGCTGGTTGCCAGACAGGCTGGTGGTAAATTTATTCTTCGAATTGATGATACCGATTCTGAAAGAAACAAGGCTGAGGCTTTACAACCAATACTTGATGGTTTTCGTTGGTTAGGGATTGACTGGGATGAAGGCCCCGAAGTTGACGGTCCTTTTGCTCCCTATTACCAATCTCAAAGAAATCATCTTTATGTTGATGCTGCTTACCAGCTTCTTGCTGCGGGTAAAGCCTACCCATGTTACATGAACCCTGATGAAATTAAAGCCGAGCGGGATGCTTCTGAAAAAGCAAAAAAACCTTATGTTCACAGAGGAAAACATAGGCGATCTTCTCCTGATGATTGTCTAAGGCTTTACAATGAAAAGAAAACAGCAATCAGGCTTAAAGTACCGGATGATGAATTAATTAAAATTAATGATTTGATTAGAGGTGATGTTGAATGGCAATCCAATTTAATAGGTGACCCTATAATTCTTCGGCCTGATGGCCGGGCTTTATATAATTTTGCAACTGTTATTGATGATGTGACCATGCGCATATCTCATGTGATTCGAGCGGCAGAACACTTATCGAACACTCCAGTCCAAGTTCTTGTTTACCAGGCTTTGAGGGCCCCTATGCCATTTTTTGCCCATGTTCCGGTGGTCAACGAGCCCAATTCAAAAAAGAAGCTAAGCAAACGTGATATGAAGAAATTTGTCACGAGCGATGTGCTTAAAAAACTTAATGCGGTTGGATGGACAAATGAGCAAATTGAAGAACGTGATGACTTGAACCCTGCAACAGTTTCATTTTACAAGGAATTGGGGTATTTGCCCGAAGGATTGGTGAATTACCTTGCCAGATTGGGTTGGTCTTTGGACGATCATAGTGAGATTATTCTTTTGAAAGAAATGGTCGAGAAGTTCGGGTTGGATAGGGTGAATAATGCTCCTGCAAGTTTTGATCCGGACAAATTATTCTGGGTTGCAGGGGAATACATGAAGGCATTACCCTTGGATAAAAAGCTTGAAGGTGCCCTGCCCTTCATGCAAAAAGCTGGATATATAAATGCAATTCCAACTTTAATTGAAATGGAGACTTTACGGAAGGTTGTAGATGCAACGGGAGATCGGTTGAAAATTTTTAGTGATATTTTGCCTTACGGCGCTCCCTTTTTTAAGCCGAACCCTGATTATGATTTAAAGTCACTTGCAAAAAGGGTTGGCAAGGAAGGGGTTCCCGGGTTACTCAAAACTTTTTCAGCTTCTCTGCACACGCTTTCTGATTTCAGCGTAGCAAACATTGAAACTGCTTTAAAGGATTTTTGTCAGGCAGGTAATTATAATACAGGCATGCTGATTCATGCCCTTAGGGTGTCTACCACGGGGATTGAAGTTGGCCCCGGGGTCTTTGATTGTCTTTATATTCTTGGAAAAGAAGAATCCTTGCGAAGGATAAATCTTGCTTTGGATTTGGTGGCTAAGTAAAAAGGAACGAAATTAAAACACTTGTTACTGGAGTTTCATATGTCATTGCTTGTAGTAGGTTCTGTTGCTTTTGATTCGATCGAAACCCCCCATGGAAATGTTGACGATGCATTAGGTGGATCTGCCTCTTTTTTTTCGGTGGTTGCAAGTAACTTTACCAAGCCAAGATTGGTCGGTGTTGTAGGAGAAGATTTTCCTCAAGTACATAAAGATCTTTTTAAGAAAAAAGGGATCGATATTTCTGGTTTAGTTACAGAAAAAGGTAAAACTTTCAGGTGGAAGGGTCGTTATCATAAGGATATGAATATCAGGGATACCCTTGAAGTTCATTTGAACGTGTTTGGTACTTTTAATCCCATATTGCCGGACCATTTTAAAGACAGCAAGTTTGTCTTTCTTGCCAATAGTAGCCCAATAGTTCAAGGAAAGGTTTTGGATCAGGTTACAAAGCCCGAACTTGTTTTGGCCGATACCATGGATCTTTGGATAAATATTCAGAAAAAGGAACTGCTTGAACTGTTGCCTAGAATTGATGGGTTGCTTTTAAATGATAGTGAAGCCATGCTTCTTACGGGTGAAAGTAACCTCGTCCGTGCAGGTCACGCAACTCGTAAACTCGGTCCCAAGTTTGTCATTCTAAAAAAAGGCGAACATGGTGCGATGTTATTTAGTGAAGAAGGTGTTTTCGTTGTCCCTGCCTTTCCTACCGAAAAGGTTATCGATCCGACCGGTGCAGGAGATAGTTTTGCAGGCGGTGTTATGGGCGCGTTGGCTTCTGATATCGAAAAATCCCCAGGAAGCCTTCGCAGGGCCATGGGTTACGGGACTGTAGTTGCCAGTCTTACGGTTGAAGGTTTTGGTTTGGACAAACTTAATAGCATTACCCGAAGTGATATTGATCTGCGGTATTCTGAATACCGTTCAATGCTTGCATTCTAAAGGGTATTTCCATGTCTAAAAAATTTCGGGCATTTATTGCAATTGCAATGCCTGGTGACGTGCAAAAGCGATGTTTGCAGATTCAATCTGAGTTGGCAAACGATTTTCCTGGTGTGAAATGGAATAAACCCGAAATGCTGCATATTACTATGCTTTTTTTAGGTCAAGTTGATGACAAAGTACTTTGGAAAGCCTGTGATCTTGCTAAAAAAGCTTGCAAAGAAATTAAGCCTTTTAACTATAGATTACAAGGCTTGGGTTGCTTCCCAAATCCCAGACGAGCCAGAGTTGTTTGGCTAGGCGTTGACCCCGAATCTGTAAAAAGTTTTCAAAAACTTTATGATATTCTTGCTGATAAATTGGAGGAGCAGGGGTTATATAGAAAAGAACAAAGGGATTTTCAGCCCCATCTTTCTTTAGGAAGATTAAACCAGCAAGATCTTGATTTTTCAATTGTTTGTTCGCGTTGGAAAATCCACCCATGGATTTCTGATGAGTTGAATGTGAGGCAGATTTTTGTGATGGCTAGTGAAGATATGCATGACGGGCCTGAATATACTAAACTGGCCAAAATTAATATTTAAGCGCTAAGATGGAAATAAATCCCTGTTTGCCATAACGCAATTCCAAGGATGTAAATCCCAACTAATAAAAATGCCGTCTTTCATAAAAGGATCGTTTTTAATAAAGCTCTCAGCAGTTGCATGATCTGGGGCCTCATAAATGATTAGGGCGCCAAAACCATCTGTAAAAGGACCGGTTGCAACTATGTTGCCTTGATTTAACAGGGAAGTTAAGTAGGCACGGTGCAATGGTCTTACAGATTGAATTTTTTCTGTATCAGAGATGTATTTTATTATGGCTGCAAATTTCATGATTTTGCTTCTGCTTTCAAAGTTGAAAATCCTTGTTCAAGTAAAGTATTTAAGCCGAAAATACTCAGAGTGAAAAATAAATCAGTCAACATGGAATAATGATAAAAAGGTAGCGCCATATTGTAACAAAGTAATAGGCCTTGTAGGCTTAGGGGGTATGCTATACCCTCGCCACCTAACCAAACAGCAAAATTAGTAATGATAAAAAATATTGTGCTACAAAGCACGGAATATAAGGAAACTTTTAGTATTACTTTGCCTGGTGTTATTATTTTTCCAATTGCAACATTGATTAGAAAACAGCCGTAAATAACAGGCGTCATCCAGGAAAAAGCTTTTAGCGATATTTGTTCCAAAGGAAAATATAGTAATAAATCCGTAATAAACAGCACACCTATTGGGATCATATAGGAAGCGAGTCCTTGGATTTTATTACCAGAAAATAAAGTCATTGCTCCAATAGGTGTGCAGTTAGGTGGATGCGGTACCAGTCTTAGTAAACCAGCAGTAATGGCAAGCACGATTGCAAATGGATGTTTTATTTCTTTATTAATACCCGATTCCATATTCTTCTCTTTCTTCGTGGGGCAGATTCAAATCTAGCCAAGAGTATTCTATTTAATAAATCCATTGATAGTTACGAAATTTTGACAAACATATTTTAGATTATAATTTTGGCTTGTTTTCACGTACATTAAATTCTAGTTTCCATTTATGTTTGGTATTCTTGGCATTACACCATAACTCGAGTGTACCAATATCAGTTATTTTGCTGTGCAGGTAAACAGGTACTATGGTGGCATTTTTTTCTGGATTTTCCAAAGTTAGTTGCAAAGGCGATATTTCGTGGACTTCGTCATCCCACTCCTCAAGAATTGTACCAAGGGAATCATTTTTTCGAATGGATGAAGACAGGAAGCGAAACGTAACTTTTTGCCCGATTACCAAGCCAAATTCGTGCCCTGGTATATCGGATTCAGTGCCTTCCTCCATACCAAATGGTACTACACATAAAGCCTTGATAGGTCGGGGAAAGCCTGGGATGGCGGGGGCGGCAGATTCGATCCCGATGTAATAAGTCCGTGGCGCACCTCCTCGAATGCGAATGCCTTTGCCTCTTTTTGCAATTCCAAAACTAGCAGCACCAATTGCAACAGATAAATCTAAATCTTGATGGGCGAGCATTTTGATTTGGGTTTTGCCCCAAGATTCCAGATTATCTAATATTCTTTGTCTAAGAAGATGCGATTTGAAAACCCCACCATTAAATAGAACCACATTTACATTGGATGATTTTTTGCTGTCTTTGCGTTGCGAAGATTTTTGTTCAATAGCTTTTTGATGTTTCACAAGAAAATTTGCAAGGTGCTTGGTGATTGCAGCATCTGCAGCATAAGGCAGACCAATTTCTTGAAAACCATAGCCTGTTTGCGCACTGGGTTGAGCATCTTTATCGCATATTGGAAAAAATCCTTCAAGTAATACTTTCTCAAGCAATGATCTTTCTAATTCACATTTGATTGTGCCTGATATCATTTTTGAACCACGGCCAAGGATAGTAATCGGCCAAGATTTAATTGAGGTGTCAGCTAGAAGTTTTTCTTTTGCAGTTCTACATGCATGCGAAAGACCAACCATCTGGGCGAGATCCAGTTTTATATTTTTTGCAGCAAGTTGTCTTGATAATTCGTATGCCAGAGCAAGATCCATATTGTCGCCACCAAGAAGAATATGCTCCCCTACCGCAAGCCTGTTTAAAAAAAGATTACCTTGATCTGATTCAACCGCAATTAAGGTAAAATCTGATGTTCCTCCTCCAACATCAATCACCAAGATTACGTCACCTTCTTGAACTTGTTCGCGCCAGGTATCCTTGTTAGCTTCGAGCCAAGAGTAAAAAGCTGCCTGAGGTTCCTCTAGTAGACTGACTTTCTTGAAACCGGCATCTTTGGCGGCTTCCATTGTAAAATCACGGGCATCAGCATCAAAGGAAGCTGGTACTGTGAGTACGATTTCCTGTTTTTCCAACCTCAGTTCATTATCAATTATTTGAAAGTTCGAATTCCATGAATCAACCAAATGTTTTAAAAAAAGAGTGCTGGTTTCAAGCGGTGAAACTTTGTTCGAGTCATCAGTTGCTTTCCAGGGAAGGATTTTATCACGTCGATTGACTGTGGAATGACAAAGCCAAGATTTTGCAGAACTTACTAAATGAGTTGGAACTAGTGCGCCATGGGCCTTAGCAAACTCTCCAACTACATAAGGCTTTTCTTCGCCCCAGGGAAGCTTTAAAGATCCACTTTGGAACTCTCCTTTTTGTGGAAGATAAAGAAAAGATGGTAGCAATTTTCGATCTTCATAAACCCCGGGCTGAACAATCTGTGGCAAATTGAGTATTTCTGCAGTTCCGCCCTCCTTTTGTGAATCAATGTAAGCCAGTGCACAGTTTGTAGTGCCTAAGTCGATACCGATTAAGAAGCGGGAATTAGCCATGGTTTTGTCTGCTTACTTTTGGGGGATTTCTAATTCAGCTTGTGCAAGAACGGGATTCATTCGAAAGGATTCGGTTGCTTCTGGGATCTGGGAAGATAAGACCTGCCAACCTTGATGTTTAAGTATGCCGTTGTAAGGTGGGTTGCCCTCAAGGAAACCAGTAAGCATTATTTTGCTCGGATTAAAGCCTTCTTCGATGGTAACTGTGGCGCCCTCTTCTTTTGGGATAACAGGCTGCAGAGATAATTTTTCGAGCAGATATTTTCTGCATTTTGTGTGCACCTCACGAACACCCGCTCCGACAAGTTCATCAGGAGCAGAACTGATGTCTTCGAGTAGAAAATCGATAAGCCTGGTTTCTCTTTGGAGTAAATAAAGTGGCCAAATCAGGTCGGCATTAAATTTTATATCTCCTTTAGAAATGCTTAGGTTTTTTTCTTTTAGGGGCGTTTTACCTTGGGCTAAGACGGAAAAAAACGTAATGGTAGCATGTGCAAGATTACTGAAATTACCTTTGCATATTACAAGAAGAATTGTCATTTTAATGACTGCAATTCCTAAGATGATATAAAATGCAGTGAGCATTGGTTCCATTCGGATATTCCTTCAAATGATTAATTAACAAAACATAGTTTATGATAAACTCGGGATTGGCGATTGGCTACGAACTTTAATTATTCTATTTAAGCAGGTTGAATCATTATGCCTCAGAAAGTTGCCCTTATAACAGGTAGTGGAAAACAAAGAGTTGGATGGCATGTTGCTCATGCTCTAGGGTTAATCGGTTATCGTATATGCATTCATTATAGAACATCGGCTATTGAAGCAAAACACTCTGCAGAATTATTAATTAAGGCTGGAATTGAAGCAACCATTTTTCAAGCTGATTTGGCTTTGGAATCAGATGTAGAGAGAATGTTTAACGAAATCGGTGCTAAGTTTGGGCGTCTTGATGCATTGGTTAATTGTGCTTCCATCTGGGAGCGCAAAAACTTTCTGGAACTTTCTTCAAAAGATGTGTCCCGGCATTTTGAAGCAAATATTTTAGCTACATTTCTTCCTTCCAGATCCGCAGGTCTTATGATGATCAGGCAACCTGAGGGCGGGAACATTATTACCGTTGGTGATTGGGCTCAAGTCAGGCCTTATTTGGGCTATGGGGCATACTTCGCTACAAAAGGTGCTATTCCAACTCTTACGAGAAGCTTGGCAGTAGAACTCGGGAGTAGAAACCCGAAAATTCGGGTTAATTGCATTCTTCCCGGGCCGGTTATGCTGCCCCTCGATTTACCCCTTCAAGAGCGACAAGAAGCTATCGAAGCTACGCTCGTGCGGTCTGAAGGATCTCCAGAAGATGTTTCACGAGCAGTGATATTTTTGATTCAAAGTGAATTTATTACGGGAATTGAGTTGCCTGTCGATGGAGGGAGAACCTTGTGGGCGAATGGAAAATAATCTACTTCATCCAGAGTTTTCTATCTAGACTGCGGTAACTTATAGCTTCTATAAGGTGGGGGGCAAGAATTTCATTTGCTTGTTCAAGGTCTGCAATAGTTCTGGCCATGCGTAAAATTCGATCGTGTGCTCTGGCAGAAAGCCCAAGGTTTTCCATGGCAACTTGTAGCAACGCTTTACTTTCCTTGTTGAGAATGCAGAATTTCCGAACTTGTTTGGAATTCATCCTGCTATTAAGCATGGTATTTGACTTTCCAAATCTGAGGGATTGTTTATTTCTTGCCAAATTGACTTGCTCCCGCATCACGGTGCTTGATGTTCCATCCAATGAAGCCGTCAGTTCTTGAAATGGAACAGCAGGCACTTCGATGTGAAGATCGATTCGGTCCAAAAGTGGTCCGCTAATTTTACCCATGTATTTTTCAATTGCAGCAGGATAGCATTTACAAGAATGCTTAGTATCCCCCAAATACCCGCAAGGGCAAGGATTCATCGAGGCAACCAGTACAAATCTTGCAGGGAAGGTGGTGGATTGCAAGGCTCTAGATATAGTTACCTGCCCTTCTTCTAGAGGTTGCCTTAAAACTTCAAGACTTCTTCGATTGAATTCGGGTAATTCGTCTAAGAATAAAATCCCATGATGGGCAAGACTGATTTCACCAGGTGCAGGTGTTTTGCCCCCGCCAACCATTCCAGCATCACTGATGGTGTGATGGGGTGATCGAAAGGGTCTGGTTGTAAGTAAAGATTGATCAATGTTCAGCCTCCCCAATGCGCTGTAAATCCGGGTTGTCTCCAGGCTTTCTTCGAGGGTAAGAGGTGGCAAGATAGTTGCCATTCTTTTTGCCAGCATCGTTTTTCCAGTGCCAGGTGATCCGATCATGATTACATTGTGTCCGCCTGCTGCAGCAACAACTAAAGCTCGCTTGGCAGATTCCTGTCCGCGAACATCAGAAAAATCAAAGTCGTACTTATTCAGGTTTTCTAAAGCCATGTTTTCTTCCGGAACTAATGGCGCAATTATTTTTTTCTTGGTAAGGAAACCCACGGAATCAGAAAGGTTTTGTATAGGGTAAATTAGGAGATCTTTTACAACACTGGCTTCTTTGGCATTCATGATTGGCAAGAGCAAGCCTTTAACACCATTTTTGGCTGCTGATAAGGCAATTGAAAGTGCACCTTTAATCGGGCGAAGGCTTCCGTCTAAAGCAAGTTCCCCAACAAAAGCGTAATCAGCCGTGTTTTTTATCGGAATTTGTTCGGTTGCAGCAAGAATCCCGAGAGCAATCGGGAGGTCGAAACTTCCTGCATCTTTTTTTAAGTCAGCTGGTGCAAGGTTAATAACAGTATGGCCGGTGGTCCGAGAATAGCCTAGATTGGAAAGAGCCCTCTCAATCCGATGGATGCTTTCCTTCACTGCTTGTTCTGGAAGGCCTACAATTACTGTTTTTGGAAAGCCTGCACTAACATCGACTTCGGCTTCGACAAGAGTAGCATCAATGCCAATTAAGGCATAGGTTTTAAGGTTTGCTAGCATGAACTGGGCAATGGTTCACGGGTTAATGTTGGTTAAATCTTTTCTTCTTCTTTTGGCCTGTTTTCGTAAACCAGCCTAATAAAAGAGAATTTTCCTACTGTAAATAGTATAAAGCCTGAAATTATATAAAGCCACAACTTTATTGCCCCATGTGCCAAGAATCCGAACCAAGGCCCTTCAGTTTTGCCTTCTTCGGCAGCACACCACTCGTCAATCTTTAACATGTAGACAATGTTAAATATCAGCAAGATTAAACAAATAATAGCGCCAATTATTCCTGGTAAATTCCAGATAAAAATGTCCGTCCCAGTTATATCGTATGTTTTTTTTGTTGATGCAATTTGACGTGTTAGATTGTTGTAACCGCAAAAAATACATATGATTGCGTCTTCGCTTGCTAATTCTTTTGCGCAATTCGGGCATCTAGCTGTGAGGATTGTGTCATGCACGCCATATGCTTTGCCATCATCATCGGGATCATCTCCGGTCTGCTGTTTTTTTTTGTCTTCTTCCACTGGTTTTGCTGTTTCTTTGGCTGGGGCTGGTTTTTGTGCTTCAAAAACTTTGCTGCACCCTTTGCATCGAACCTTTTTTCCCAGTAAGTCAGGAGGAACAGCGATTACTTTTTTGCATTCTGGGCAAGTGATTTTAATTGGGTCAGTTGAAGCCATTTTTTTTCCTCAAAGTCAAGTTCTTTAAAGCTATATAGCTTTA
>RFZJ01000087.1 GCA_009920765.1 Planctomycetota bacterium
CATCATTCAAGAACAAGCATTCCCAGCAAAAATACCGGCAAGTAATCCAAAAGCCTTAAGATTAACAGCATCAATCTGTTGCACCTAATTACAAATAACGGTACTATAAGAGGGTATCAAAGTTAACCGAAGGGCCTGTAAAAGGCCTGTTTTAAATGTAATCCCACCATGCCAAAAACAATAAAAACAATAGCTGTCCTTTCCTGCTTTCTTCTTGCGGGCATCGCAGTTGCAGGCGAAGCAGAAGACCTGGCTTTTTTTGAGGCCAAGGTTCGGCCCCTTCTCATCGAGCATTGCTATTCATGCCATGCCAAGGATGCAAAAAAGATCCGGGGAGAATTGCTTCTCGATTCCAAGGAAGGCTGGATGAAAGGTGGCGAAAGTGGTCAGGTAATAATCCCAGGCAATATTGAGAAAAGCCTGTTTGTAAAAGTGCTTAGCTACAACGATACGATTCAAATGCCACCCAAGGGAAAGTTGGCAGACAAAGATATTGCAACACTTACTGAATGGATAAAGCGGGGTGCGCCCGACCCACGCAAAGGAACTGCGCCTGCAATTGCTGTCAAGAAAATCGATTACGAAAGTGCGAAGAAGTATTGGGCCTGGCAACCTCTTAAAAATATCGCACCCCCCAAAGTTAAAGATGCAAGCTGGTGCAAGACACCCATTGATCACTTCCTTAAATTCAACATGGAAGCCAAGGGCATCAATCCAAACCCAATCGCAGATAAAACAAAATTAATTCGCAGGGCTTATCTCGATCTTTTAGGCATCCCTCCAACCCCTGAAGAAGTTGAATCTTTCCTTAAAGACAAAGCTGATGATGCGTATGCCCGCTTG
Source organism: Planctomycetota bacterium (assembly GCA_009920765.1). GTDB lineage: Bacteria > Planctomycetota > Planctomycetia > Gemmatales > Gemmataceae > UBA969. Next base: position 844 of record RFZJ01000087.1, read on the forward strand.
CTGGATCGCTTATTACAAAACCCTCATTATGGCGAGCGCTGGGGCCGTCATTGGCTTGATGTTGCGCGCTTTGCGGAAAGCCATGGTTACGAACAAGATTACGATAGGCCCAATGCCTATCATTATCGAGATTTCGTCATCAAAGCCTTAAATCAGGATCTGCCTTACACCACGTTCATCAAATGGCAACTTGCTGGGGATGAATACGAACCTACGAACCCGCTAGCAATGATGGCTACGGGATTTTTGGCAGCAGGCACACATGCAACGCAGATTACCGCAAGTCAGGCGGAAAAAGAGCGCTACGATGAACTCGACGACATCGTTCGCACCGTGGGCACAACCATGCTGGGCCTTACCATTGCATGCGCAAGATGCCATGATCATAAGTTTGATCCGATTAGTGCGAACGATTATTACCGCATGGCTTCGACCTTTTCGACCACGGTAAGATCGGACTACGATCTTAATTTAAGCACTGGAAATTATGCCAAGGAAAAAGCGGAGTTCGATGCTGCTAAAAAGAAACTGGAAGAAGCACGAAGCAATTGGGAACGTGATAATCTAAATGCAAAATTAGAAGCATGGGTGAAGGCGGGGGCGAAGAATGCGCCACAAAGCGATTTCCTTTTTGCAGATGTCAAAGCAGCAAGTGCAAAAAATGGCACGACTCTTGGGGTCCTTTCCAATGGCATTATTACTGCAACTGGTAAAAACCCCGATTTCGAAACTTACACCATCACTTTGAATTCCACCACCAAGCTTGTAACTGCATTAAGACTTGAGGCGTTCAAGGATGCTGCGCTGGTGAAGGGCGGGCCGGGTCGTGCACCCAATGGCAACTTTGCCCTCAGCGATTTTAAAGTCACCGTTAATCCACTCGATGCCAACAACAAACCAACCACCCCCCAAGCTGTAAAATTCAAATCCGTTCGCTCATCGTTTGATCAAAAAGGCCTGCCTGCCTCGGCCACTATTGATAAAGACAAAAAATCCTCTTGGGCGATTGACCCGCAGTTTGGCAAGGATCATCAGGCTGTTTACGAATTGGAAAAGCCGCTTGATCTTCCCCATGGTGCAGAATGGATCATCACTTTGGATTTCAACGGGAACACCCAGCACAACATAGGAAAACTAAGAATCACTTTTTCCTCGATGGATAAACCCGTACTTGCAGTGCTTCCCGTGCCCGAGAAAACCCAAGCCGCGCTGGAAAAGCTTAAAGCAGGCCAGAAGCTTACTGCAGCAGAAATGACTGATTTAGGCATGTGGTATCGCACCAAGGATGCAGATTGGCAAAAGCTGAACAAGGCTGTTGATGATTTTATTGCGAAAGAGCCCAAGCCTAAAATGGTGAAAGCTCTTATTTCAAGCGAGGGAGTTCCCGCAGTAAGGCTGCATACGCAAGGTGCAGATTTTTACGATCCAGTGCACATTCTAAAAAGGGGCGATCTCAATCAGAAAGTTTCGGTTGCCTCAATTGGCTTCCCACAGGTTTTGATGAAATCAAATGATGCTGAAAAACATTGGCTCGTAAAGGCCCCCGAAGGTAGCAAGACTTCCTATCGAAGAAGGAGCCTTGCTGAATGGATCACTGATACAGAACAAGGTGCGGGAATGCTGCTGGCCCGCGTTATCGTCAATCGTGTTTGGCATTATCACTTTGGCAGGGGCATAGTTGCAACCCCCAGCGATTTTGGCGTGCAGGGAGAAAAACCTTCCAATCCAGAGTTACTCGACTGGCTTGCATCTGAATTCATCCGCAATGGCTGGAAACTCAAGGAGCTTCACAAGCTGATCATGACCAGCTCTGCCTACATGCAATCTTCCAGCGTGGATGAACCGAGGCTATTGAAGGATCGCGACAACAATCTTGTTTGGCATTTTCAATCGCGCAGATTGGAAGCTGAGATCATCCGCGATTCCATGCTGGCTGTTTCGGGAACCCTAGATGCAACTCCTTTTGGACCAGGCACCCTTGACCCAAACCACAAGCGCAGAAGTATTTATTTCTTTGTGAAACGCAGCAAGCTGATTCCCATGATGATGCTTTTCGATGCACCCGATTCATTACAAGATCTTGCCCTGCGACCCTCCACAACCATCGCACCCCAGGCCCTGCTTATGATGAATAGCAGCATTGTGCGGGGGTATGCGGATGCCCTGGCCATCAAGGTTTTCAAGGATGCTGGAGCAGGAACCGAGGCTCAGATCAATCGCGCTTATCAACTCGTGTTATCCAGAAATGCAAAGCCCCTCGAATTAAAAGAAGGAGTTGAGTTTCTCAAGGAACAAGAAGGGTTTTATAAAGCCGATAAAAAACCCGAGTCACTTGCCTTGGCTGATTTCTGCCAGGCGTTGTTCAGCCTTAATGAGTTCGTTTTCCTCGATTAATCAGGATTATTTCATGGCATTTAATAATATCCCTCATTTCAATGCAAACCCGAGTTTCGTACGCAGGCGCGACTTTCTAAGCCGTACCGGTCAAGGGATCGGCATGCTCGCCCTCGCCAACCTTCTGCAGGATAACGAAGCGAAAGCTGCACCTGATCTTTCTCTTAATCCGCTTGCACCCAGGCAGGGAAACTTCCCTTCCAAGGCCAAGTCGGTAATTTGGTTGTTCATGAATGGTGGGCAAAGCCAGGTTGACACCTGGGATTACAAACCCGCACTTGCAAAGCACGATGGCCAGGATCTTAAAGGGTTCGATAAGTTTACCGGCTTCTTTTCAGGAGAGGTTGGCCCCTTGATGAAATCGCCCTTCAAGTTTGAACAAAAAGGCAAGTCAGGATGCTGGGTCCCTGAGATATTCCCGAACATGGTGGATCATGTGGACGACATGGCGTTCATTCATTCGTGCTTTACCGAGACCAATAATCATTCGCCTGCATTGTTCCAGATCAACACAGGTTTCAGCAGGATGGGTTTCCCCTGCGTGGGTTCATGGGTGACTTACGGCCTTGGGTCGGTAAGCCAGAATCTGCCTGCCTTCGTGGTGATGTACGACACGCTGGGGAGGGGGTTGCCCAAGGGCCATGCTTCGAATTGGGGTGCAGGTTTTCTGCCAGGCATTTTCCAAGGCACCGCCTTGAACCCCCAAGGTCAGCCCATTGATAATCTTTCCCGCCTGCCTCATATGAATGAAAAAGAACAACGCAACCAGCTTGACTTGGTCACCAGACTGAACAAGCTTCATCAGGAAGAAGCACCGCATGAAGCTGCACTTGCTGCAAGGATTGAAAGTTTTGAACTGGCTTACCGAATGCAGATGTCTGCACCCGAAGCGTTTGACATTGATTTGGAACCTGAGCGCATTCGCAAAATGTATGGGCTTGATAACAAGAAGTGTTCGCATTTTGCAAGGCAGGCACTCGTGGCCCGAAGGTTGGTCGAACGGGGATCCCGCTTTGTACAAATCTATTCAGGTGGCATGGAAAACGAACGAAGCTGGGATGGGCACCGCGATATCGAAGGAAACCACAGGCAGTTTGCAGGCGAAACCGACCAACCCATCGGCGCCCTTCTTACCGACCTCAAGCAACGCGGCCTCCTTGATTCCACCCTGGTAATATGCTGTGGCGAATTTGGCAGGTTGCCCATCGTTCAGAAGTCAAAGGATAAAAACTTTCTGGGCCGTGACCATAATCCTCATGCATTCACCACATGGATGGCGGGCGGGGGGGTCAAGGGTGGCACCCATTATGGCGAAACCGATGAGGTTGGATTTAAAGCCGCTGTCAACAGGGTTAGTGTCAACGATTTGCATGCAACCATTCTTCAACTTTTGGGAATCGATCACACTAAATTAACTTATCGCTTTAATGGCAGAGATTTCCGCCTGACTGATGTTGCAGGTAATGTCGTGAAGGAAATCATTGCTTAATCTTGGATCAAGAAAGTCAGAAAGCCCAACCCATCATGTTTAAAAATGTATTGCTGGTTGAATGCCGGGATATCCCGGGGTTGGTGCATGGGATAACCGGCGTTTTGTTCAAACACCAAATGAACATCACGGTGAATCAGGAATTTGTAGAGTCGGATCAATTTTTCATGCGCACGGAATTCGAGGGCCCGCCGGCAGGCACACCTTTGATTACAGAACTTGAAGCCATTCTACCCAAGGGCGCAATCATCCGGCTCGGGGAACAACGCCAAAAAACTATTGTAATAATGGTGTCCAATGAATCCCATTGCCTGGGTGATATTTTAATCAGACATGAATTCAAGCAATTGCCCGTCCAGATTCTTGGTGTGATCAGCAATCACACCTCACTGCAAAACCTGGTACACAGGTTTGATCTTCCTTTTCATTACGTTTCGCATGAAAAACTTACCCGGGAAGAGCATGAGGCGAAAATACTAACCTTGGCTGAATCAATCGCGCCCGATTACATCGTCCTTGCAAAGTATATGCGGGTGCTAACCCCCGCATTTGTCAACCGCTTTAAGGGCAAAATGATCAACATCCATCACTCGTTTTTACCTGCTTTCATTGGGGCGAAACCCTATCAGCAGGCTTTTAATCGTGGGGTAAAAGTCATCGGTGCCACCGCTCATTTTGTCACCGAGCAACTCGATGATGGCCCTATCATTGTGCAGCAGGTGATCAATGTCAATCACACTGCCAATGCCCAAACCATGGCACAATCGGGTAAGGATGTTGAACAAATTGTGTTATCGAAGGCACTGAAACTGCTTTGCGAAGACCGTATATTCCTTGCGGGGAACCGCACCATCGTATTTGACTAAAAAAGGAAGCCTGGATTTCCCCAGGCTTCCCTTGTTTAATACTTCAACTTGAAACAGTATTACTTCTTTGCTGCTGGCATGATCACAGAATCAATCACATGGATTACGCCATTGCTGCATTGAATATCAGTCTTGACTACTTTGGCTTTGTCTACCATTACGCCTGCATCACCCGCAGTGATCTTGAAGGATGCACCATTGACAGTCTTTGCAGACTTCAATTTTACAGCGTCCTTGGCTTCAACTTTTCCTGCAACCACATGATAAGTCAGGATGCCCGCAAGCTTGGCTTTGTTTTCTGGCTTTAGAAGATCCTCTACGGTGCCTTTGGGAAGCTTGGCAAATGCTTCATCAGTTGGTGCAAACACGGTAAAAGGGCCCTTACCCTTCAAGGTTTCGATCAAATCCGCAGCCTTAAGAGCCGCTGCCAAAGTTTTGAAACTTCCTGCTTCTACTGCGGTATCTACGATATCTTTTTCTGCTGCTGCAAAAATATTTGCAACCATGAATGCAGAAGCTACTACAAAAGCACCAACTCGAAATAAACTCATGACAATTCTCCATTGAATAAAACCGGCAGGTATCACCTGCCGAAGGATTGGGGGAAAACAAAAGTCGTAGGAATGCTTCAAAGCCAAAATCAAATCTGATAGGGCACTCTTATCAACTCATTACAATTAATAGACAACTACAGTCTTAATAACAAAACGGAGCCCAGTTATTTTCGAATTATTTTGATTTTGTTGCTAAAACCAAGATCTCACATTACAGTTATTAGGTTAATTACCCTTGTTTTCAAAGGTTTAATGCAATGAATGCATCACTCTCATGCTTTTTTATCTCCGCTTTGCATTTTCTTTTTGCAGCACCCCTGGAGGTTCCCGTAAAGCCCAACATTGTATTCATCATGGCAGATGATCTTGGGTATGGTGATTTGGGCTGCTATGGGCAGAAAAAAATCCTTACGCCACACATTGACTCCCTTGCTAAAGATGGAATGCGATTTACCAATTATTATGCGGGATGCACGGTTTGCGCCCCCAGCAGGTGTGTCTTGATGACTGGAAAACATATGGGGCATTGCAGGGTGCGTGGCAATGGTGGCGGGCTTAGCCAATCACTTCGACCAGAAGATGTCACGGTGGCAAGATTGCTTCAGAGGGGTGGCTATAAAACGGGATTGTTCGGGAAATGGGGCCTGGGTGACGAAGGTATTGCAATCGTTGGCAGCCCGATCCGGCAGGGTTTTGATGAATTCTATGGTTACTTAAACCAGCATCATGCGCATAATTACTGGCCCACTTTTTTGATCAATGGTGAATCAAGGGTGCAGCTTAAAAATGAGGTTAAGCCCATTGGTAAAGATGGTGGCGGAGTTGCCACTAAAAAAAATGATTATGCTCCCGACCTGATTCTTCAACAATCCCTTGATTTCATCAGCAAAAACAAAAAAGAGCCTTTCTTCCTTTATTTTTCGACCACCTTGCCCCATGCCAACAATGAGGCAACCAAGGAAACGGGCGATGGCTGCGAAGTTCCCGACCTTGGTATTTATAAAGATAAAGACTGGACCAAACAAAACAAAGCACAAGCTGCGATGATCACCTACCTCGACACTCAGGTTGGAAAAATCTTGGATCATTTGAAAGCGCAAGGGTTGGACCAAAACACCCTGGTCTTTTTTACCTCGGATAACGGGCCCCATAGGGAAGGTGGCAACAACCCCGATTTCTTTAATGCCTCGGGGGGCCTTACAGGAATCAAACGATCTCTCCATGATGGTGGGATTCGAGTGCCTATGATTGTTCGCTGGCCGGGAAAGGTTCCAAAAGAAACCATAGCCACCCACATTTGCTATCATGGCGATTTTCTTGCCACCGCTTGTGATCTTGCCCAATTGGAAATACCAAAGGGGCTGGATAGTGTCAGCATCAAACCAACCCTGCTGGCGCAGGAGAACTTACAAAAAAAACATGATTACCTTTATTGGGAGTTTTATGAGGGCAAAGGTGCCAGGGCAATTCGTATGAACAATTGGAAAGGGGTGATGAATCCTTTTAATCAAAACCAGCTGGAAGTTTACGATCTTGATAAAGATGCAGAAGAAAGAATCAATCTGGCTTCCAAAATCCCAGAGATAACAGCCAATTTACTTAAAGCCATGAAGAATGCTCACGAGGATTCAAAAGACTGGCCCAATCCGGGTTCCCCCAAAAAATAAATTTTCTTTTCCCGCATTTAATAGCTCTTAGCGACTTTCAATCAAGATTTTTATCCTGCTGGGCTTTTCATTCCGAAAAGTCAGGTTAGGATGCCTAAACATTCTTTTCTACTTTCTGGGAAATCTTTTGCAGGAGTGTCCGAATAACCTATGCGGATTAGTGGGGGCGACGGAATTCATTCTTTAAAAGGGGGGGTAGCCATGTTTGATCTTGCTGAAATAATGAAATCGCAATTGGCGCTTTTTTCCAAGGGTAAAATAAAAATCCACGAAAGCGAAATCCTCACCGATTTAGTCGAACAGATCATCAAGGCCCATGGCAGGGATTCCTGGGTCGAAACGGGCTTTCCAGGCTTGAAACATCTTACCGTTGAAGATGCGCTTAAATATCTCTCTGGCGAAAGCTTCAAGTTAAACGATAAGTTCCTTAAAGCGGATGATGTCGAAGTTGGCATGTTTGTCATCATGCACCATAGCAAATTCCCCAGGCAACATCTTTGGGGACAATCCTATAGGATCGCGGGCATCGAATTTCCCTACGTTTTGCTCGAACCTGCAGTGAAATCTCTTAATGATCAAGAACTGCTGGTTACCGAGTTCAATAAGGTGGCTTTACGAAAGTGCTCGGAAGCCTACTTTCAGGCCCAAAGAAATGGCAATAAGACAGATAAAGCAGAGAAAAAGGGATATGTTTCCGACGATTTATCCCTGCCTTTCTAAATAATTTTGGTCCATTCCTATTTTCGTGGAAATATTTTCGATCGAGCTACGAATAAGTATTATTAGTCCCGTTTTAACATCAAGGAGGTTTTCATGGCTTTTCATCATGCAAGCGCGATTCACCCAAACGCAGCTCAAAATATGAAGTCAATGATTGCCTCTAGATATAGAGTCTTTGCAAGCCTTAAACGCAAACACATGTTTGCCTATGTTCATTCCAGTTAAAGCATCGATCTGCATAGCAATCTAATAATCTTGTGACTCAAACTTGGTTTTTAACAAAACCAATGGAGTTTGTTTCACTTCGTTTGTGTCTCTAATACCTGGATTTCGAAAAGTGCTTAAAAGGCCCCATTAAATTGGCTCGTGAGGGTGCGTACCCCCTCGCCTTCATAGCTTTTCCCCAAATAGGAAATGAAAATACAGTCGTAGTAATGGCACACGAGGGTTGTTAATCCCCTCACCTTGAATTTAACCGCCAACTTCTTTCTTTACACCGGAGGATTCAAAATGAACGTATCCGATTCCAACAATCCCGATAAATACCCTCTGAATGTTCTTACCCTTAAGATGTATGCGCAACTTGATAAACAGGATAATGAATTGGCACGGAAAACTCTTGATGACATCATTTTCCTGCTTACTCCGGCTGCAAAAGGGTATATCTACACCCAAATTCACAAACCTTATCTGTTGGAGTTTGAGGGTGAGATTTTAAACGATTTATGGTTGGCGCTTTGGCAGAACGCAAGTCGCCCTTCGATGCGCTGGGATCTTTCCAAAGGTGCAATCTTTCAGACTTGGGCCATCGGTATTCTTCACAATAAAATTAGAGATCGTTTGCGCAAGGAAAAACGACAAAATCGCATGATTTACATGGCGACCATAAAGGATGATTCTAAAGGAATAGAACTGCAAATTATCGATCCTGACCCTATGGTGCTGGATCAACTCATCAGCATGGAAACCTCTGAAACGGTACGCTGTGCGATTAAGAAAATGCCCTCTAAATATAGGGAAATCTTTATGCTTAAGCATATCGATCGCATGAAATCACGAGATATTTACCTTCAGACCGGAATTTCGGAAAGCACGATCTGCAAACGACTTAAGAAAGGGGAGAAGATTCTCATAGATTTACTTCAAAACAAATGGGATTAACTTTTTTCTCTTTTTTGTCATTTATTTTGACCCTAAACGGAAATATTTAAGTCCCACCTTCGAATAATAGTTTGCTAGGGTTTGCTTAATCGCACCCAAAGCTCCAACCCCGGCCCTGCCCAAGCCGGGGTTTGATATCTTAGCTTCGCTGTAAGAACTGACCAAGGATTAATCAGCAAGCAAGGGTTTATTGAGCCTAAGAGTTTTAAAACGACACTGGCTTTAGCAATAAGCCAGATGATATTTCCCGAAGGGTAGCCAATATGAATTTTCAAGATCCCAAAGACCAGGTAACTTCATACAGGATTTCGGATGCGTTATGCAAAGAAAACTGGACAGCCGAGGAAATCAATTCTTTGATGGAAGATTCAGGAATATCTCAAAAACTTGAATGGATTGAAGAAAACCTTTGGTATCCCAAACCCATGGAGCTATTCAATTTCATTTTTCAAACAAAACTTACGGCTGAACTTGAAGATGATATACATTACCATCTTGAAACCCTGGGGTGCGCTCGAACCATCAGGCTGATGAAAACCATGGTTCAAGACCCAGGGATGAATCTGCTAAGAAAACTACCTGCAGCAAGGCTTATGAATATTTTCAGCCATCTTGCTTTTTCCAAGACTTGGATTGTTTCTCTGCATCCAACGGAAAATACAGCATCCCAAACATCAGAAATTCAAACTCTTTTGCATGGCCCTTCTGATAATTCCCTTCCCATCAAGCAAATGAAGGGCGACTCTTCCAAAAACATCATTCTTGGTAATTTCCCGATCCGCATGAAACGCTCGATGCAGCCCAATGGCGAAAGAATCACCCTTTTATTTCCAAACCGAACCTATCCTTTCCCCAAAGTTAGAGTGATGGCTATTAACGAAAATCATGAAGTCGTCTTAAATGAAGAATTCGCCCTCGATGCAGGAAGTAAATTCTGGAGTGTACGTTTCAAGGCACCCATTGCTTCCAAATACATGCTGCTGGTCCGGCCTGTTGATGCTTCCGAGTGCATAGCAGAAAACACCCCCATTCTGAACTGATAACAAAACTTTATCGCCCTCTTTTTCAACTTTATCACTGCACTTTTCTGCAAAAGAAGTTATCCTTTGGGTATTCAACTACCTTACAAGGAATGTTCATGCAGAAAATTTCTTTTAATGAAGATCGCTCTGCTGTCTGGCTGGCGTTTCTTTTCATAGCCCTTGCCCTTTGTCTTCCCTTGGGAATAGGAAATCTTCTTGGCTGGGTTCTGGGGGTCAAGGTTTGGACTGACCCGTTTACCGCCCTAGCCCCACTCGGAAAATCTTTTTCTTCAATGCCAGGTTGGATCAGCTTAATTGCAACTCTTGCTTTTATTGCACTTCTGCTCCTTTGGGAGCGGAGAAGATTCCCTGAAAATAAAAAAGCTTTTCTCCTGGCGCTTCTTATTGTTTTGACACTCACCATGATTGGATGGGTGCTGGGCCATGCTGGAATTGTTGCAGCAGTTCCCAATGAAAGGGAAAAACTGGGGCTGAAATGGTCCATGGGTTTAACTGGGGAAGCAGGTTATCTGGCTGCATTGTTCATTGGATTGATAATAGGTAATTTCTTCACGCCTTTTGCAAAATTCCTATCACAGGCGGCACGCACCGAATGGTTTATCAAAACTGCAATTGTTTTGGTTGGGGCAGGAGTCGGACTTAAAGGACTCGAGCAGGCCAACCTTGCAGGCACGGTTTTCTTTCGGGGGTTGGCTGCAATTGTAGAAGCTTATTTGATTTACTGGGCGCTGGTATATTTGCTTGCACGCAAAGTTTTTGGATTCAGCAGGGAATGGGCTGCGCCTTTGGCATCGGGTATTTCAATCTGTGGTGTTTCCGCTGCCATCGCAACAGGGGCAGCCATCCGTGCACGGCCGGTTGTTCCAATCATGGTTTCATCCCTGGTGGTGGTTTTTTCCGTCGTTGAACTACTGGTTCTTCCTTTTCTGGCCCACGCAATTATTCCGCAAGAACCCATGGTCGCTGCAGCATGGATGGGCCTTGCAGTGAAAACAGATGGCGCAGCCATTGCTAGCGGGGCGATTACCGAGGCGTTATATATGGCGCAAGGTGGGTTTCAAAAAGGCTGGATGTTGATGACCACCACCACGGTAAAAATCTTCATTGATTTATTCATAGGCGTATGGTGTTTCATTCTTGCCTGTGTCTGGGTCTATGGGATTGATCGAAAGCCAGGTGACAAAGTTTCACTTAAGGAAGTATGGGATCGATTCCCAAAATTCGTACTGGGATATTTCATAGCATTCGCCCTGTTCATCGCTTTGGGGCTTTGCTTCCCGGAGAAAATCAAAGACCTAAAAGAATCATCAACCAATCTTGATGCCTTCCGAAAATTCTTCTTTGCCCTCGCCTTTTTCAGCATTGGTTTGTCTGCTGATTTCAAACGACTTTGGCAGGAGGGATTGGGCAAACTAATCCTGGTGTATGTGGTCTGCCTTTTTGGATTTGTAATCTGGATTGGCTTGGGAATATCCTGGCTCTTTTTTCATGGCATTATGCCACCCACCGGAGTTACTCCATGAACAATCACCCAGAATCAGAAAAACTTGTTGATGAATTGCAAAATCAACCCTACGAACCAATGGTAGCTGCAGAAATCTGGCTTGTTTCTTTAAGTTTGATTACTGGCATCAGCATTCTCATCATTTTAGCATTGGTTTTAAAAAACTAAACCCTTGAACACTGCTATGAGAATAGGCAGATTTCTTAAAAACAGGCACTTTGTAAATTACACACATTCTTGATTCAAACTCTTCATTAAGAACACACCAAACTCTAACACCAAGGTCTTAAACCCTTGCTACTATGAGTTTTGTATGGGGATCATTTTTCCATATCAGGAAATTTGATCCGTCGATTGGATTTTATTTGGCATTTAAACGACATTGGCACGGTGTTTGCATTATTGATTTAGCTTGTGACTCTTTTATCAAGCGACTTTTAGTTTTATGAAAGGGGAAAAACGATGAACCTGACATATAACCACTCTACTCTGATAAATATTTCATCCAACTTTATTTCCTTTTTTAAAACTATGCCTATGAATGCTTGTTGGGTTTTAGCTTAGTCCTCAATGTTCAGCGTTGCATTCAGATCGATTTGATTTAAGAGGTTTGATTTTATGTTTACAGTATTTAAAACTTTTTCATGGACCGCTTTGATTTCAGCATTGGGTTATGCCTTTGTTGATTCCCCTGAGACGCTTTATTTGGTGATTAACCCAAGTGCTCAACAGGCCCAGATAGATGGCTTTAAATCTACATTTGATGAGTTGACTGCCCACGATAATGTTGTTGTTCAACGGTTGGGAATCAAATCCATGGTATTCAATGCTTTTAGGAACAGGGAGATTTCCATTTATGAGGCGGCTAGCTGCTTTAATGCGATCAACATGGAAGGAAAAAAATTCGGCGAAGCCATGGCACCCGGGCACGAAAATTACCCAGGCTACATACGCGCTTGTCTGGGTTTGCTTTTCTGGCTTGATGATCCTGCACTTAAGGGAAATGATTTCGAAGTTGTAATCGATGATTTTCGCAACGTTGTAAATATCGCCAAGAATGGCGGCTATGAAATCATGCTTCCTCACCCCCCTGCCAAACTGCTTGCAGATTTTCTTTACTAGCGCAATTTCCCTGCTGCTTCCCTTTTTGTTTATTTAAACTATCCCTTGAATTGCCTGCCCCGCTGCAAAATGTTCGCAACTCACAAAAAGCAGGGTTATAATGATTATTTATAACTTTTCCTTCCTTGAGTATCGATCATGCGAAACTTTTACGTTTTTATTTCAACTATTTTCCTTGTGGCAGGCTCTTTTGCGGATCAACCAATTCGTTTTGTTTCCAATGTGGATGTTGCACCGGATGGAAGCCAGATCACCTTCGACTGGAATGGCGACATCTGGCTTGCGCCTATTCAAGGCGGCACGGCCAAGCCTCTTACCCGCAATCCTGCACGCGATCGCTCCCCACGCTTTTCACCCGATGGCAAATCCCTCGCCTTCGTTTCTGATCGCGAAGGTTCAAGCCAAATTTTCACCATGCCCGTTACAGGTGATAACCCAACACAAATCACCCACCACACCGCTGGTTATCTCCTTAATGGCTGGCATTCCGATGGCAAACAGCTTTTAGTTCAGGCTTCACGGGATCATTTTTGGAGGCATGGCGAACGATTTTTCCTCCTTCCACTGGGTGAAAGAAAAGCTGAAACTCTTCTCTTCGATGATCATGGTTCCGATGGTTCACTTTCCCCCGATGGTAAAAGAATTCTTTTTGTCCGTGAGGGGCCCGCATGGTGGCGAAAAAATTATGCTGGCTCTCAAGCAGCTCAAATCTGGATGTTCGACCGTGACGGAGGAAAGTTCTACCCCATCCTTCGTCATGAAAAAGGTTGCAGGGCCCCTCTTTGGAAACCCGATGGCAGAGGTTTTTACTACACAGGGGCGCAGGATGGCACCTTTAACCTGCGCGAATATGATATTGCCTCAGGCAAGGATCGTAAAATCACCAACTTCATTGAAGATCACGTTGTGCAACCAGCACTTTCCAAAGATGGTTCCACCCTTGTATTCCGGGCACTTTCAGATTTATATTCCATCAAGCCAGGAAAGGAAGAAACTCCAAAAAAGATTGAGCTCAACATCAGCACCGACCTTCAACCATTAAAGGAAGAAAAGCGCATTCTTTCTTCTGCAACCAATGTCGCTTTTTCCTCAGATGGCTTGGAGATCGCATTTATTGCAGGCGGTGACCTCTGGGTCATGGATACCGAACTCAAGGAACCCAAACAAATAACCTCCACACCTGAGGAAGAAAAGGAACCCGTATGGAGCAGCGATGGGAACTCCATTCTTTACATCAAAGATGGCGGGCACTCTGCAGATATCTTCAAGGCAAGCCGTGATGATAAATCCAAGTTCTGGTGGCTTAACAACAAATTCAACCACGAACAAATCACCAGGGATACTGAACCCAAGGAAGACCTTACACTAAGCCCGGATGGTAAAAGCATTGCATATAGCAGGTTGCGTGGCGACTTATACATAAGTGATATTTCTGGTGCCAATCCCCGCAAAATTATTTCCTCATGGAACCATGTTGAATATGATTGGGCGCCCGATTCAAAATGGCTGGTTTATTCCCAGTATGACAGCGATTTCAACCGTGATATCTGGATTCTTCCCTTGGATCTTTCCCGCCCTGCTTTCAACCTTTCCAGGCATCCTGACAACGAATCAAATCCTGTCTGGTCGCCCGATGGAAAGATGATCGCCTTTACCGGGAAACGCAGTGGTGGCGAAGAAGTCGACATTTATTATGTCTACCTCAATCAGGAAGATGATGAAGTATACTCCCGCGATCGCAAGCTAAAAAAAGCAATCGAAAAGGTTGAAAAGGCAAGGGCTAAAACTAAGTCGACCGATGATGCTGATAAACAAACTGGAGCTGAAAAAGAAAAGAAAGCTTTACCTGCCAAGGATAAAAAAGAGGAGGCTGTGATCATTAATATAGATTGGGACAACCTTCACAAACGGATACGTACTCTGAGTTTGCCTGATTCCACAGAAACCGGGTTGTTCTGGTCCTTCGATAGCAAGCGACTGGCGTTTGCAGGCACCGTGAAAGGTGAACGCGCAACTTATGCCTTTGATTTCCCGATTGAAGGAACCGCAACCCCCAAGCAAATTTCTTCTCGAACAGGCACCCTGGCAAAATGGCTTAAGAATGGGCAGGTGGTATGGCTCTCAGGGGGCCTGCCAGCATCATTCACGCCGGGTGCAACTCCCACACCCGCACCTGCTACTCCCGCTCCAGCAATTACAGGATTATTAAGGCGTGGAACCAACACCACTGCTAATTCAGATATCAGCCCTGATCCCTCCGGATTTCGTTTTCAGGCAAATCAAAAATTCAATATTGCAGAACGTTATGCGGTTGGGTTTGATCATTGCTGGGCGGCGATGAGGGATCATTTTTATGATGAGAAACTGGGGAACTCCAATTGGAACAAGGTGAGGGATAAATACCGCCCACTCGCCTCCCAAGCAATAGATATTGAAACTTTCACCACTGTGGTACAGTTGATGCTCGGTGAAATCAATGGCTCTCATCTGGGCTTCATGCCCAACTTAACCTCCAAAGCTGAACCTTCTGCAAAAGGCTGGGTCGAATCCACCCGTCATCTTGGAGTTCGGTTTGTAGAAAACTTTGCGGGCCCGGGTTGGATGATTCGTGATGTGCTACCCAACGGCCCGGCTTCAAGGGCAAAATCAAAGCTTAATACGGGAGAAGTTCTTTTGAAAATCGATGGCATCGATCTTTCCCCCACCATGGACCCAACTCTGGTTCTTAATGCCAATCCAGAAAAAGAGCTTACTCTTACCGTGAAAGCAACGGATGGAAAAATCCGCGAAGTACTTCTGCTTCCCACCAGCTTTCTAAATGTTAAAAGTATGCTTTATCAAAAATGGCTCGATGATAATCAAAACATGGTAGATAAACTCTCTTCAGGAAAATTTGGCTACCTGCATATCAGTGCCATGGATATGCCAAGCTTCGTTAAGTTTGAAGCAGAATTATATTCACAGGCTGCAGGCAAGGATGGACTGGTGATCGATGTCCGTGAAAATGGTGGAGGCAGCACGGCAGATCATCTCCTCACCGCACTTACCCAGCCTGTTCATGCCATAGCAGTTCCTAGGGGTGGAACCCCGGGCTATCCTCAGGACCGCAAAGTTTATGCCACCTGGAATAAACCCATCGTGGTGCTGTGCAATCAAAACAGCTTTTCCAACGCTGAGATTTTTTCCCATGCAATTCTGGCACTAAAAAGGGGGAAACTGGTGGGCGTGCCCACTGCGGGCGGGGTTATCAGTACCGGCGCAACCCAAATCATGGATCTTGGTACCCTTCGCATGCCTTTTCGTGGTTGGTATGGAATCAATGATGGCGAAGATATGGAACTGCATGGTGCAATGCCCCATGTAATTTTATGGCCCGAACCAGGTGAACTTCCAAAGGGAAAAGACAAACAGTTGGAAAAAGGTGTCGAGGTTTTGAAAGCAGAGGTCGAAGCCTGGCAGAAACTTCCCAAACCAAAATTAATCAAGGCCACCGACAGAAAGTAACAATCTTAATACAAGTTTTCTTAAAATCAGGAAAACTTACTTGGTGCTAATAATCATGCGGACACCTTGGATATTTTCAATTTTGGAAAGAATTATAGAATCAGAATCCTTGGTGGTTTCCAGTATCACCTCATTAAACCCAGAACCATAAGTGCCCCGGTTTTTCTGCGATATCACCTTTAAAACAATATTCTGTGGAACTTTGCCTTTCTCGCTGAGCGAGAGGATTTGCACCAACTGGCCTGGTTTCAACTGGTTGGCTT
>RFZJ01000088.1 GCA_009920765.1 Planctomycetota bacterium
GGATGATGTCGCATGCCAATGGCCAGGTTTTTCCTGAAGCGGCCCGGAAGTTTAAAGAATCGAATATCAGCCTTTATGCCATGCAGGGGCCCACCCCAAGGGATGCCCGGACCTGGCAATGGGAATCCTATCTTGCTGATATAGGCAGGGGGATCGCTTCAAGGCATGACATGGTGATGGGTTGCCTGGTGAAACCTCATCGAGGTGCGGTGGCCCAGCGAATGTTGACAGTGATAGGCAGGGGAACCAAGGCGTTGGAATGGTATACCTATGGGCCTGATTATTCGAAGGGGGATAGTTTTTCCCAATCACCTGAGTTGCTGGAACAGGTGGCGCGGGCTGCACGATTTCTTGGGTTGGCAGAACCCTTGCTATATGGTGCAAAATTCCTCAAGCAACCCGAGGTTGCCTTTGTTTCCCCACGATCCTCGGAAATCTGGAGCAGGGCCACTGATACGAGTCTAACTACTTTCGAAAATGCCAAATGGGTTTATCTGGCACTGATGCATGCTAACATCCCCATTGATATTCTCAGTGAGCAACAACTTGCTGAGGGAAAACTTGAAAAATACAAGGTCATCTATATTCCGGGGACACATTTGCGGCGTGATGCAGGCAAAGCCGTACGTGATTGGGTCAGGTCCGGTGGAACTGTTTTTACAGATGCTTTTGGTCTTGCGCGTGATGAGGCCAACCAAAAAGTTCCTGAGATGAATGAAATGCTCGGGCTGGGGGATCGGTCATTAAAGACCTGGGGGAGCGTGGAGCAATATAGGGCCACGGATCTCAAGCCGTTGGTTGAAGTTGCAACCCCTTTGATGGAGGCGGAGTTTGGCTGGGAAAATGTAAAGTTACAGGCCAGGGTTGGGCGTGAACCATTGAATGTAAAAACTGCGGAGGTCCTTGCAACCTTTGCTGATGGTAAACCAGCCGTTGTGCGCAATCGATTTGGCAAGGGGGAAGCCATTGTTGCGGGCGTATGGACAGGCATCACTTATTCTGCAAAAGTGCGTAGGAACGATTTCAACATGCAAACCGATTTTGATCCTGTCTTGCGTAAGCTGATAGTTGCACCTGCGATCGATCACAAAGTTTATCGCCCCGCCATAGCTGATAATCCACTTCTGGAGACCATTGCGTTATCCAAGGAAGGCAGGCGTTCGGTGTCGCTTGTGAATTGGAGTTATCACCGCCCGGCTGGGGATACCGGCAAAGGCAGTTTGCAAACAATTGAAAACCTTAGGGTGGATTTGTCTGCGATGGCGCCCATCAAATCAGTGCGCTCGATTGTTCACGGGCCCCTTGGCGTTACCAATGGTTCGGTTGTAATCCCTAAAATGGCTGAGATAGATCTGCTTATTATTGATTAAGTTCTATCAGGGGGCTATGGTTTGGGCGATGCGAAAGCCCAGATCATGGCTTTGCAAATCGGGCGCACCGCTATTGCGCAGCGCAGAACGCACACTCGAGGCTTTAACACAAAAAGATCCACCCCGAATTACCCGGTCTTTGCCATTGGCCGGCCCCTGTGGATCAACTGCGCGCACTTTTGGGTAAATACCATACCAATCATTGCACCATTCGGAAACATTCCCGTGCATGTCGTATAGGCCAAAGGCATTGGGTTCATAACTTCCCACTGCAACGGGCTTGCGGATTTTGTAATCGCAATTGGCATCCACGCTGGTGATTTTATCCCCAAAGGAGAACGCGGTTTTCGTGCCCGCCCTGCACGCAAATTCCCACTCTGCCTCGGTTGGAAGACGAAAAACCTCCTCGGAATCTGTGTTGAGGTTGTTGATAAACCTTTGGCAATCATCCCATGAAACATTGGTTACAGGAAGATCAGGACCCTTGATTTTACTGGGGTTATAACCCATCACCACTTCCCATTGCGCCTGGGTTGTCTGGTATTTACCAAGATAAAAAGGTCTGGAGATGGTCGCTTCGTACTTGGTTTCATCTTCATTATGATCTTCATCAGTGGGGTCGGAACCCATCTGGAATTTACCTGCAAGGATTAAAACGATTTGAAGTTTGATTCCTTTGCCAAGGTCAATCGATTCTTCCTTGGCGCCTTTGGTTTTTCTCTTCTTAACTGTTGCTGTTTTTTGTGCCATTGCAATATCCCTGTCACTGAGGGCCTTGTAGGCAGCGGCACGGTTGAGGTAGGCGTTGGTATCCTTGGGGTTTAAATTAATGGCTTTGGTGAATGCAAGGATGGCTTCGTGCAAATCTTTTGCTTGCATGGCTTCTGCGTTTTCGTTGGCATGTGTTGTTTGGCTGGATTTGGGCGGAGTGTTTGGTTTGTTTTTAAGCAGGGTTTCATCGTGTTCTTTTCGTAACTTTGAGTCTGAAAGTATACGAAGCGCTTGATTCAAGCTTTTCATCATTGCTTCGGCAACGGCATCGCCTGGGTTCCGATCCGGATGATATTTCATTGCAAGTTTATTGAATGCAGACTTGATGACTGAGAGGTCTGCATCGGCTTCGATTTCCAAAATTTCGTAGTGATTGATGAATGTCATGAATGTTTGCATATCTTGTTGGATCGGAATCAATGGTTAAGTTTTAGCGGAAGTGAGTGTAATAAGCAAAGAGGAAACCCCGGGGATTTTAGAGTTGTACCCCGCGATGGAAAGACTGATAAATACCCTGATGACAGTTTGTAAAACCATCTGTTTTGTAAATGATTTCTACGCTTTTCTTTGTGATAATTGTCTGATGTATACAAGGTCAACGCCTTTGGAGTTTTTTATCCAAGGTTTTAAACTGTGCTATGGGGCTTACATGACTAATTATAAGTTTGTTCTTTTGGTGGCGCTTTGTCTGATTTCTTCTCCTTTTGCCTTTGCCCAGTACCCAGCTTGGCAGGCCTCGGGTTTTTTTTATATCTTGACCACGCCTGAAGGTGCAAACCTTCCTGAATCAGCCAAGCTTGCAGATTTTCCCCTGCTTGTGAGATTACATAAAGATTTTTTCAACTTCAGTAAAACCAGGCCCATGGGGGAAGACATTCGTTTTTCCTCTGCAGACGGCAAGCCGCTTAAATTTCAGATTGAGCAATGGGATAGCACCAACGGTTTTGCAACCATCTGGGTTCGGGTGCCCCTTATCCAAGGTAATCAGAGGCAACGTATCAATATTCATTGGGGAAATCCCAACTGCGAAAGTGAATCCGATGGCAAGGCGGTATTCAATGAATCGAATGGTTATGCCGCTGTAATGCACATGAGCGAAAAAATGGAAGATGCCACTGGGTCGGTAACGGTGAAAGATCAGGGAACTTCTGATGTACAGGGAATGATTGGCAGGGGCAGGCATCTGGCGGGGAAGCAGGGACTGTTCCTCGGGGAGAATATCGCATCGTTTCCAGTTGGTGCAAATGGCAGTAGCACCGAAGCTTGGTTCAGGGCGGAAAAACCCAATGGCACCGTCGTTGCGTGGGGTAAGGAGCAAAGGCCGGGCAAGGTGATGATGAATGTTTTAAGTCCGCCCAGGGTCGCTATCCAGTGTTATTTTGCTGATGTTGATGCCAAAAGCGGGATTACCATGGATCGTTGGGTGCATGTTGTCCACACCTATGAAAAGGGGGATTCCCGAGTTTATGTGGATGGTGTTTTAGATGGGAATACCAAGCCTATTTTAGATATCCCGACCCCTGCGAGAATGTGGATTGGTGGCTGGTACAACAATTACAACTTTGTGGGCGATGTGGATGAAGTGCGTATTTCCAAGGTTTCCCGTTCTGCCGATTGGATCAAATTGCAGTATGAGAATCAAAAACCCATGCAGACTGTTGCCGGGCTAGTCGTGGATCAAGGCAATGCCTTCGCTGTTTCGAAAAAAGAATTGAACATCAAGGAAGGTAAAGCGGAACTTATTACTGCAGAGGTAAAGGGCGCACATAAACTTTATTGGATTTTAAAGAGGGAGGGAACGGACACCGTTGTTGCTGTTGATAGGCTTGGATTTAATTTCGAGGCACCAAGAGTAACCAAAGATACCAGGCAAGCTCTTCAGTTGAAGGCGGTGTTTCCCAATGAAGTGAAAACACTCGATATTCCGATTACCATTTCAGAGGATGTTCCGGAACCTGTTTTTTTACTCAAGGCCCCTTTGCAATGGGATGGTAGAGAAACCATCGAGGTTGTACCAACTGTTTCCAACCTTGCTGAAATGACTGCCAAAGGTGCGGGTAAAATCAACTATCGTTGGAATGTTTCAGGCCTTGCGGTGATCAAGGAAGTCCTGAGTGACAAATTGATTCTAAAGCGCTCGCAAAATAGTGGCAAAATGGTGGTAACACTAGCCATGGATAATGGCGGCGAACAGACGACCAAGTCCATTACCGTGGAAGTAAAGGAACCCAAAAAGGATGCTTGGGTTGCGCGTATTCCTTCCAGGGACGAGCGCCCTGTAGACAATCAGTTTTATGGCAGGGATGATAAAAACGAAGGAACACTTTTTTGTAACGGATCGATTTCTTCGTCCGATGAAGAACTTGTTTTAAAAGTTTTCGCAGATGATAAAAGTTATAAGACTGAAACTCAAAAAGCTGGCGCCAACGGTGCCTATGCATTTTCAGTAAAGTTGAAGCCTGGTTTGGTCAAGTATCGTGTTGAACTTACTTCCAAGAAAGATGGCAAGGAGGTTCTTGTTCATAAGGCAGATAATCTGGTGTGTGGCGATGCCTATTTGATTCAGGGCCAATCCAATGCGGTTGCTACGGATATTGGCAAGGAAGACCCTGAATTCAGCAGCGAGTGGATTCGAAGCTTTGGTAGCACAACGACAAGCCCTGATGGTTCGAGGTTGAAATACTGGGGTAATGCAATCCATCGTGGTCGTAAAAACGAAAATGCGCAAATTGGCTATTGGGGCATGGAACTAGGTCGAAGATTGGTGGAAGCACACAAAGTTCCGATCTGCTTTATTAATGGCGCAGTGGGTGGTACCCGCATCGATATGCATCAACGCAACCCATCGAACCCTGAAGATGGTGCCACTATTTATGGCAGGCTGCTTTGGCGGGTTAAACAAGCCGGGCTTACCCATGCGATCAAGGCGGTGATCTGGCATCAGGGTGAGAATGATCAAGGCGCAGATGGCCCCACCGGGGGATACGGTTGGGAAACTTATCTGCAGTATTTTGTCGATCTTTCCGCTTCTTGGAAAAGTGACTATCCCAACATCCAGAACTATTACATTTTCCAGATTTGGCCCAAGGCTTGCTCCATGGGGGTTGCAGGTTCAGACAATATGCTTCGTGAAATTCAGCGAACTCTTCCCAGATACTTTTCAAACATGGGCATCATGTCCACCCTGGGCATCAATCCTCCTGGTGGTTGTCATTTCCCTCCAGCGGGCTACGCTGAGTTTGCGCGCATGATTTGCCCCTTGATTGAAAGAGATATTTATGGCCGGAATTCCCTAATTTCGATCACGCCCCCCAACCTCGAAAGTGCAAGTTACACCAATAGTGAAAAGACTGAAATTGCATTGAAGTTTGATCAAGCTGTTGTTTGGTCCGAGACCTTGGCAAGTGAATTTTATTTGGATGGGGTTTCAGGCAACATTGCATCGGGAGTAGTTTCAGATAATGTTCTTACACTTAGGTTGAAAAAAAACTCCCAAGCAAAGAAAATCATGTACCTTGATAGCAAGGCTTGGAATGGGAAGAATCTTTTGTTGGGTGCGAATGGGATTGCAGCACTCACTTTTTGTGATGTTTCTATTTTATCCAGGCCCTAGGGTTTTCAAAAGGAGTTGGGGAAATGATAAAACTTTTACTTACCCTATTGGGATGCATGACGATTGTTGGTGCCCTTGGCGCCCAGAGTGGCATTTTGCCCCAGCCTGTGCGGATTGATTCTGGTGTCAGCGGGCATATTCATCCTGCCCTTGCATTCACTAAAAAAGGAACACTTGTTGGGGTTTATTGTAAGAGCGAGTACAAGCCTTATTTGATCACCCGTTCGTCAGACATGGGTAAAACATGGTCCAAACCTGTGCTATTTCCTCATACGACCGAGACTCAGGTTTATCCCGGTTCCCTGACCACGCTTTCTGATGGCAGGCTCGTTCATGCCTGGAACGTCTGGTTCAATGTCGATGAAAAAAAGAAATCGAGGCATGTTGCTTTTTCAGTCAGCGACGATGATGGCATTACCTGGAGCAAACCAAAAAACATCAACAAGAATAAAGATGTGAAAATTGAAAGTGTGATCCGCCACCCTATTGTGGAACTTTCCAAGGATAAATGGTTGCTGCCTTTGATGGATAGAACTGTTTTGTATAACCCGGGCACAGGGGAAGAAAGTGTTTTTGGTGATGGCCGGAATCATGGATTAGTGCCTATTGTCAAGACTCCAAAAAACACCATTGTCAGTGGCAAGGGACTGCGCTCGAGTGATGAAGGTGAAACTTGGGCGGAAGCAAAACCTTTTCCTGATGTTTCGACACAGGGGTGGAGGCACCAGATGATCTGCTTGGAAAATGGTCTTTTGCTCGCATCCCAAATAGTCGGCCCCGGGATTGGTGGTGACGTTATCAATTACCTTGTTTCAAAGGATGATGGGAAAACATGGGCATTGGACAAACCTGTTGAGTTTTATAATCCAAACCGGCCTATTGGTGGCAGGGCCTGCCCAAGATCGGTTTTGATGAATGATCAAACTCTTGGAACTATTTTCTACGATACCGATGCAAGGCAGGCGGGTGGTTCTGGTTTGTTTTTCCGAACCATGCCTGTTGCGCAATTGTTAAAATAATGATGTCCGCCTTTTTCAATTTCGTTTCATGTGTCGATTTAACTTGAGGGTGCTTATGTTTGGTAAGAACAATGTATGGAATTTTTTGGCAGGTCTGTTTTTCTTCACCATTGCCGTTGAAATAGGCTTTGCGGCAGAACCTGCATTACCCTTGCAGCAGCAATTAATCAAGGAAGACATTTCAAATCTGTCACGTGATGCTAGGGAAAAAGGGAATGCGTCCAGGGGGGCATTGGCTTTTTACAGGCAGGATATGGCTTGTATTCGGTGCCATTCGGTTGGTGATGATAACAACAAGTACGGACCAGACCTTACTAAATTGGGCAAGGAGGCGACGGACATCTATCTAGTGGAATCCATGATTCTTCCTTCAAAGGTCATTAAAAAGGGTTTCGAAACAGTGGTTATCACCACCAAGGCCGGGAAGACCATATCTGGACTTCTGGCAGAAGATAAAAACGATGCGGTTGTCATCCGTGATAACGCAATCGATGGCAAACTCATCAGTGTTTCGAAAAAAGAAATTGAAGAGCGAAATGATAAGGGGCCTTCATTAATGCCCGATGGTTTGATTAATGTGTTGAGTGGAAGGCAGGAGTTTTTGGACATGGCTAGGTTTTTGATGGAGGTTGCTGAAAAGGGGCCTGAGTATGCAAAGCAAATGCGCCCTGCATCCTCGCTTTTTGCAGCACTGCCCCTGCCCGAATACGAGAAAGATATTGACCATGCTGGGTTCTTGCAATCCAACGATGCGAAAAGTTTCAAAAGGGGGGAGGCCATTTATTTAAGGGTTTGTGCCAACTGTCATGGCACCAAGGATCAAGTGGGTTCCATGCCCACTTCGTTAAGATTTGCAGAGGGTAAGTTTAAAAACGGTTCAGATCCTTTTCGCATGTATCAAACTTTGACTCATGGTTATGCAGTCATGACTCCGCAAGCCTGGATGGTTCCCGAGCAGAAGTACGATGTGATCCATTACATCCGGGAAGCTTTTTTAAAGCCCTATAACCCGGAACAATATGTAAAGATTGATGGCGCCTACCTCGCGGCGTTGCCCAAGGGGTCTACTCGCGGACCCAAACCCTCCAACATCGAACCCTGGGTGATGATGAATTATGGTCCCAGCTTAATGCTGACTTTAGAGGTTGGTGACAAAGGCAATTTTGCCTACAAGGGAATAGCCGTACGTTTGGACAATGGCCCGGGGGGAATCACCCGGGGAAGGCATTGGATGATGTTTGATCACGATACCATGCGAATGGTTGCAGCATGGGAGGGTGATGGGTTCATGGATTATAATGGGATCAACTTCAATGGCAGGCATCAGGTTCATCCAAGGGTGGTTGGCAATGTGAAGTTCGCAAACCCTGTGGGGCCTGGTTGGGCCAATCCGGAAACAGGATCGTTTGAAGATCCCCGGTTCAAGGGGCGTGATGGCAAGCCTTATGGGCCATTACCAAATACCTGGTCCAGGTATTTGGGCATGTACCATTATGGAAGTCAATCCATTATTTCTTATAGCGTGGGCGATGCTAAAATTCTGGAGATGCCTGCCTACGAAATCGCTTTCTCTGGCAAAGTTGTTTACACCCGCAATTTAAATGTAGGGAAGTCCTCCCGCGATTTAATCATGAGGGTTGCACCTGTAGGTACACCTTGTGCCATCGTGGCAGCCAATGCCAAGCTTTTGGAAAAAGATGGTTATACTTTGCTGCAAATTCCAGCATCGAACACGCCCCAGCTTATTAAAGTCTTGCAATCCGATGGCCCTTTGGATCAGTTGCAAGCTTTTGCTAAAAGTGCCACAACTGCTGCCTCCTTGGAACCTTTTATTAATGGCGGGCCGAAGCGTTGGCCAGATTTGATTAAAGCCCAGGCGGTTGTTGGCTCCAATGACCAAGCTTTTGCAATCGATGTGTTGAATCATCCGATGAACAACCCATGGAATTGCCAGATGAGGCTGACGGGTTTTGATTTTTATGCAGATGCAAAAAGGGCTGCGGTTTGCACCTGGGATGGCGATGTATGGATCGTGGATGGTTTGAATGCGATTGAAAAGGGCCTTACATGGAGAAGAATCGCATCGGGATTATTTCAGCCACTTGGGCTTAAGTTGGTGAACGATGTTGTTCATGTAACCTGTAGGGATCAGCTTGTAATCTTGCGTGACCTTAACGGCGATGGCGAAACAGATTTCTACGAATGCTTTAATAATGATCATCAGGTCACCCAGCATTTTCATGAATTTGCGATGGGTTTGCAGATTGATGCAGAGGGTAACTTCTATTATGCCAAGGCTGCATGCCATGCGTTAAAAGCTGTGGTTCCACATCATGGAACCCTCTTAAAGGTCAGTAAGGATGGTTCGAAGACAGAAATCCTTGCCACTGGTTTCAGGGCGCCAAACGGTGTGTGCCTAAACCCCGATGGTACTTTCTTCCTGACGGATCAAGAAGGTTTCTGGATGCCCAAGAATCGCATCAATCTTGTCGAGAAGGGTAGTTATCATGGGAATTTCTGGGGTTACCATGATGTAACTGATTCAAGCGATGCAGCTATGAAAAACCCAGTTTGCTGGATCACCAACGAGTTTGATCGGTCGCCCTCCGAGTTGGTTTGGGTCACCAGTAATGGATGGGGCCCGCTCAAGGGGTCGCTTTTGAATTTTTCCTACGGATACGGGAAAGTGTATGTTGTGCCTTATGAAAAAGTTGGTGGTGAATGGCAGGGCGGGATGAGCGCATTGCCGTTGCCTCAATTCCCGACTGGAGTTTCGCGGGGTAGATTCAACCCGGAAGATGGTCAGCTTTATTGCTGTGGTATGTTTGCCTGGGCAGGTAATCAAACTGCTCCGGGTGGGTTTTACCGTATTCGTTATACAGGTAAACCTGTTCAAGTTCCTGTTGAATTACATGCAATGAAGAAAGGTGTTTCGCTTAAGTTGAGCGGTGCTGTTGACCCTAAATCTGCCATTAATCCGGAAAATTATGCAGTCAAGATCTGGGGACTTAAGCGCAGCGAGAAGTATGGCTCCAAACATATTGATGAGAGAATACTAAAGGTTACCTCAGCAAAGGTATCTGCAGATAATAAAACCATTGATTTACAAATCGAAGGTATCGAGCCAACTTGGGGTATGGAAATCAAGTATTCCCTGGTCGCAGAGGGTGGTTCGAAGTTTAACGGGGTAATTCACAATTCGATTTACCGTCTTGCTGAATAAAGGCTTCATAGCAAGACGGGGGGGGTAAGAGCAGGTAAGCTTTAACTAATTCCTGTCTTAAACCAGTTCGGGCATGGGTTGTGCATTATCTTCAACGAGGTACTGCGGCCTGCCATTGAAGTCAGTCAAAGTTACTTCGTTCGCATTGATGCCCAGGTTGTGGTAAAGCGTGGAGTAAAGTTCGCCGAATTTAACGGGGCGCTGTGTTGCCTCCCCGGCAATTCGATCAGTGGCACCAATCACTTGTCCCATTTTCATGCCACCTCCTGCTACTAATGCACAGTTGACTTGAGGCCAGTGATCCCGGCCTACAATATTGCTGATTTTAGGCGTACGGCCAAATTCACCCATGATGACCACGCTGCAATCTTTATCCATGCCGCGTTGGTGAAGGTCTTCAATCAGTGCGCTGACGCATTTATCAAAAATCGGGAAGTCTTCTTTTTCACGAAGGAAGATGTTGTTATCAGCCCTGCCTTCGGCATTCTTTCCGCCATGCCAATCCCATTTACTGTAGTTGAGGGTGACAACGCGAGCCCCAGCTTCGATAAGCCTGCGTGCGATTAACATGCTCTGGGGAACACGGGGTGCGCCGTTGCCATCGATGAACTTGGTAGGGTCGCCTGTGCCATAGCGTTCAACGGTTTTAGGGTGTTCTTTGGATAAATCGAGGGCATCTGCAAGGCGCGAAGATGTCAGCAAGCCAAAAGCCTGTTCGTTGAAAGTATCCATGCCTTTGAGCATGCCCTTGGCATCAACATCACGACGCATGTGATCAAAGCTATGGAGTAAATTTTTTCTTTCAGCAAGGCCATTAAGGGTGACGCCTTGAAGAATCATATCTTTCCTGGAAGGACCCATCGGGCGGAAAGGGTTATAGGACGACCCAAGAAAGCCCGGCCCGGGTTCGTTGTAGGGGCCGTGGGTGCAGGTGTAGCACATGCTGATGAAGGGCGGTGTGGCCTGATCAACAGGGCCTTGGATTTTTGCCACGGTTGATCCGAATTGCGGCCAACCTCCCGCAGGGGTCATCTTTTTTGGATGGTGCCCGTTGAAAACCTGAATGGCATCATGGCCATCTTGATTGCCAACGATGGATCTGATGATGGTTAATTTGTCCATCATTCCAGCAAGTAAAGGAAAAGCTTCACAGATTTTGATGCCGTTTACATTGGTGGCAATTGGTTTCCATGGCCCTGCAATTTCTTTGGGTGCGTCAGGTTTTAGGTCGAACATATCTTGATGGGGCGGGCCACCAACGAGGTAAATAAGGATAACTGATTTTTGCGAAGACTTAATACCTGCCTTGGCTTCGGCTTGCAAAAGTTGGGGTAGGGTAAACCCTGCGGCACCAAAAGCGCCTATTTTAAGAAAGCTTCGTCTTGCGAGTTTGTGGTTGGCTTGGGTAGGCATTTAAGTCTGCTCCAGAAAACGCGAAAAACTATCAGGCAGGATTAACAACTTATCTCATAAATATATCGTATGTTGAAGGCCGAAAGAATTAAAAATCATCAAAGATATCGTCTTTTTTTGTTTTTGGACCTGATTTGATGCAAAGAATGTCAATTAATTTGGAAATAACCCGCCCTTTTTACTTTTATTTAGTTCATTTTCCCATTAATTTAAGTGCTCCTTCCAATGTTCCAAGGGATCCATGCCATGCTTAGTTTTTCTCCCATTCGTTTTTCCTCTTTTCTGGTGGTATTTCTTTCTTTGGGTACTCTTTTTGCCCAGGAAACTAAACTGGTCCGGGTAGGGATCCTTGGAGTTGATAACTATCAATCCGTTGCCTATACCCAGTTGTTTAATGACCCCAAAGCGGCAGGTGACCTTGCTGGACTGAAAGTGGTTGCAGCCTATCCCTCCACTCCTAGCAATGATATCCCCGAAAGTGTTGATAGCCTGCCCAAATGGAAAGAGGCTCTGAGCAAATACGGTGTGAAAATGGTTTCTTCTGTTGATGAATTACTTGCGAATTGTGATGTGGTAATGATCATGAGTTTGGATGGGCGCAGGCATCTTGCAGAAGCCACAGCAGTTTTAAAAGCTGGAAAACGGCTTTATATTGGACGCCCTATTGCTGCTAATTTCAGCGATGCGGTTGCAATCATCAGGCTTTCTGAGCAGACGAAGACACCTTGTTGGACAAGTTCCCAGCATCGATTCAGCCCAGGTTTCATAGGTATGAAAAATCACCCCGAGGTTGGTAATGTTCTTGGTTGCGAAATGTATGGCGGTTGCCCCACGGTGCCGCACCATTCAGAACTTTACTGGCATGCCCTGCATAGCATTGAAACAATTTACAGTATCATGGGTCCGGGTTGTGTTTCAGTGTCCTGCGTATCAACACCCGTAGCCGAATCGATTACCGGCATCTGGTCTGATGGCAGAGTTGCAACTTATCGTGGCATCAAAAAAGGGGCCGTCAAATACAGTGGTACCGTGTTTGGGGAAAAAGGAGTTTCTGTTGCTGGAATCTATGGGCATGGTGTTCCTGTAAAAGGTATTGTTCCCACCAATGATAAATACATGGGTTATGAAGGGATAGCGATTGAGATAGCCAAATTTTTCAAAGGGGGGGCGGTTCCTGTAAGCACCAATGAAACCATGGAAATCCTTGCGTTCATGGAAGCTGCGCATGAAAGCAAAAGTAAGAACGGTGCAAATGTTCAAATTTCAGAGATGATGAAAAGGGCACAAAAGTAAGTTGCCAGGAAAACCTCAGACTCCGATATCTTCATTCCATAGTTTTGGTTTTTCCTTGATAAATTGCTCCATCATCTCGATGCAGCGGTGATCTTGCAGGACCAGGGTTTCTACATTTCGGCTCTTGAGCAATTTTTCATCACCCATGAAAGTTTTGTTTTCCCCGATGATTACCTTGGGTATTTGATATAGAAGAATTGCACCCGAGCACATTGGGCATGGTGAAAGCGTGGTGTATAAGGTGCATTCGCGATAAACACTAGCAGCCAATCGCCCTGCATTTTCCAAGGCGTCCATTTCCCCGTGCAGGATTGCGCTGCCCTTTTGCACCCTGCGGTTATGCCCGCGCCCTATTATTTTGCCGTTATGCTCAAGAACCGAACCGATTGGGATTCCGCCCTCTGCAAGCCCTTTTTTTGCCTCTTCGATTGCTTCCAGCATGCAACTATTTTCAATAGGTGTAAGGCTCATGGTTGTTTTTCCGTGGGTTTTTTATTGGTTGCATCCAGTTACCACTACTTTATAATCCAAATGGTTTGGATGGGTTATTATCTCCCTTTTTTATAGGAAAAAACATGAATCGAAGAGAGTTTGTGGCTAGTATTGCTGCGGCAGGCATTGGTTCCAGTCTTGCATTTGCCTCCCAAAAAAAAGAACTGTTCGAAATCTCCCTTGCGCAATGGTCGCTTCATAAGGCGATCTTTGGCAAGAAAATGGATGCAGGCGATTTTCCTAAAGTTGCCAAGGACGAGTTTGGCATCACCGCAGTTGAATATGTCAACCAGTTTTATAAAGACAAGAAAAAAGATGATGGCTATGTCAAGGAACTTCGCAAAAAATGCGATGACCTCAATGTAAAAAGCGTTTTGATCATGTGTGATGGCGAAGGTCAGTTGGGCGATGCAGATGAAAAGAAACGCAAACTCGCTGTTGAAAATCATTACCGCTGGGTTGAATGGGCCAAGACTCTTGGTTGCCATTCCATCAGGGTTAATGCGGGCAGCAGCGGTTCCTACGAAGAGCAGATGAACCGTGCCTCGGATGGTTTGCGCATGCTTTCTGAATGGGCTGGTAAAATGCAAATCAATGTGATTGTTGAAAACCATGGTGGTTTATCCAGCAATGGCGCCTGGCTTGCTGCAACCATCAAGAAGGTTGGCCATCCCGGTTGCGGTACACTTCCCGACTTTGGGAATTTCCGGGTCAGCAAGGATGAAGAATATGACCGGTATAAAGGTGTGTCGGAACTCATGCCCTATGCCAAGGGCGTAAGCGCTAAAACCCATGATTTTGATGCAAAGGGTAACGAAACCAAAACTGATTATCGCAAGATGATGAAGATTGTTATGGATGCCAATTATCATGGTTTTGTTGGCATTGAATACGAAGGTAGCAAGCTAAGTGAGGCAGATGGTATTCGAGCAACCAAGAAATTGCTTGAAACCGTGCGAGCAGAGTTTGCAAGCTAAGGTTGATTTGTTTGGAAATAAAAGAAGGCTTCCCTGATGATATCGGGGAAGCCTTCTTTTATTGGAGTTCTTCTTTTAGTTTGAAATTCCCATTCCCTTAAGTGGGAGGGGTTGAATTTTATCACCATCAGTGGTGAATTTTGCAGGAATACCTAACTGATTGACCGGAATGGTAGGGTTTCCTGTTTTACTATCCAACGGGCCAAAGAACCAACTGAAGGAAGCATCTTCGATTTTCTTTCTACCGAAGGAACGTAGATTGTTGTCGCCTTTTTTCGTAATGGGAACGATATAGTTTTTGACAATATCATCGTTGGCATCTTCCAATAATTTGGTTCCAACACTCTTGGTTTTGTACTTGAATTCACCGGTAAACTTTTGATCCACATTGGGGCTGGCCTTTATTTTAGGTTCAGCTTCTTTTTTGTCACGAGAATAGGTTGGCTTTACGGTTTTAAGCATTTTCAATGAGAAATCATCTCTGGTTTTATCATCGGTGCCGGTTACAAACACCATCTGTACCCTTCTCGATCTGGGCATGCTGATATCCTTAAGCCAAAGAGGGATCTGGGTTGAAAAACTTTTGCCCGCAATGGTAGGGCTTAGGGAAAGCCAGATTGCTGCAAGTTGGGCGCTACCCTCAGGGTCTACGGCAGGCATGGCTTTGAGGACGATTTTTTTTGGCCCGGGAGCTTTAAGGTTTAATATGCCGCCACCTTGGGTTACATCAACAACTTCGCAGGAAAGCCTGCGCCATTCACTTGCCATCCATAGCGCTCCGAGGGTTGCCCCTTCACCTGCTCCAATGACAATGATGTTGGAACTGTTTGCTTCACCATCATCATTTTTTATATCGAGGAAGGATTTTGCTGCAGCAATATCATTGACAAGATTGGGGTAATAACCGGCTGTAAATTCACTAAAGTTTATTTTGGTGGGTTTGACCTGCATTTTGGCCCCAGGTAAAACGGTATTATGGAGTTGCTGCCAGAAGTTTGGAGTGACACCAATACTCTTGCCATGTCCACGAAAATCAAAGCTTAAAACACTTTGGCCGGCAGCCTGCAGATCGAGTGCTAATTTTTCCCAACCATCTTGCGAACTATCGCCGCCTTTTCGGAACGTGAAATCATGCAACAGAATTACAGAAGCACCCTCTTTTGGCTTGGCGCTGGCGTAAAACTTCCCCGAGAGCAAGACGCCATCGTGGGTTCGAAAATTGATGGCCTCGCTTTCAGCCTTTGCTGCCCCGGGAATTGCCAGAAAGGTAAAAAAACTAAGAATTAATACAAGAGATCCTGCTTTTAATGTGAAGTTTGTCATGTTTGGAACCTTGGTATGGGTCAAAATAGTATCTACTTAAATATTCCATCTTCGGGGAGAACAGGCAAGAGAAAAGCGAATTTTTAAAGGGAACTTGCGTAAAAAAACCGACTATACACAAGCGAAGGAGCTTTCGCAGGCGCATAATCGGAATTTTAAGAAAGGTTCCCAGCCTTTCCAATGCCAAACCCAGCCAGAAAGCTCTGAAGGCGATCATCCTGTTGTTCGTTGTTTTCAGGTACGCCATTTCCCAGCAGGGCCAGCCTAACCAAATTTGACAATGCTTCTCTTTTAGCAGAAAGAGTCATGAAGATGATTCGCTCCAAACTTCATGAACATTGTCAGCCCCAGTTCACTTTCGATTCTACCTTTCCCAGTTCAGTGACAAGGGCCTTTTTCGGGCACCATGCCCGAACCTCTCCTTGCAACTTTTTGCAAAGGTAAATCTAATCAATCAAGGTGACAGGTGACCTGCTACTGTACGATTTACTGAACTTGAAATAATTTTTCATAGCCATGTTAAAACAGGGGCAGTGGGGTGAATGGAAAAATGTATGTCAATTCAAGAATCCGTGATTCCTAGCTTTTTTCCCCCGTTTGATAACCACGGGTTTCGTTAGACTTTTCTTCGGCATAGCTTGCGGGTTCAAACTCATGATCGATGTCTTCGTAACTGCAAACATAGCCAGGTAATTTTGATTTTTCGATTTCAGCATGAAATGCATTCAAGACAGCCTGCTGAATGCTTTCCCTGCACTCCGGGTTGATGGGGTGTGCAATGTCTGCATGCATTTTTTGCTTGCCATTGGTATCGCGACCCATGCCCCTTAACTCTGCAAGCTTGTTACCGCATTGATTGCAGAAGCGAGCGCGGAGTTGGTTTTTGCAAAAACATTTGGGGCAACGATCCATTAATTTTCGGCTGGGCATGGCCACAAACCAACCACGGGTGCCCTCGATGATTTTCAAGTCGCGAATTACAAATGCATTGTCAAAGGTGATGGAGCAGAATGCTTGCAGCTTTTCGTTGTCGTTACTCGATTCCATGAGTTTGATTCTAACTTCCGTGATTTTCACAACAACTCTCCTTAATTGTTGCAGGGATTTATGGCCTGCCTGGTGATAAAAGTATGTTGAATAAAGTTTCTAGCAGGGCCATGAATGAGAGATTTTGCAACCTCAAGAGC
>RFZJ01000089.1 GCA_009920765.1 Planctomycetota bacterium
GGACATAATCGCCAGCGAAGCCCCAATCCCTGCGGGCATCGAGGTTGCCCAGACGGAGTTCGGATTGGAGTCCGAGTTTGATCCTGGCTACTGCATCGGTGATTTTGCGGGTAACGAATTCAAGTCCTCTGCGAGGTGATTCGTGATTGAAGAGGATGCCAGAGCAAGCGAAGATGTTGTAGCTTTCGCGGTAGTTGACGGTGATGTAATGGCCATAGACCTTAGCAACGCCATAGGGTGAGCGAGGGTAGAAGGGTGTGTTTTCGCTTTGAGGAACTTCGAGAACCTTGCCATACATTTCGCTGCTGGAAGCTTGGTAGAACTTGGCAGTGGGGCAGGATTGCCTGAGAGCTTCGAGCATGCGTGTGACGCCCACAGCGGTAAATTCTGCAGTCAGGACGGGTTGCTGCCAAGAGGTTGGTACGAAGGACATGGCGGCGAGGTTGTAAACTTCATTGGGTTGAACATCTGCCAAGACTTTTGCGAGGGATGATTGATCGAGAAGGTCAGCTTGGTAGATTTCGATTTTGCTGCGGATGTGTTCGATGCGTTGCTGGGTTTCGGTGCTGGAGCGGCGAACAATGCCTGTTACACGATAGCCTTTAGATAAAAGAAGTTCGGCAAGGTAGCTGCCATCCTGGCCGTTAATACCTGTGATAAGGGCCGTTTTCTGCGTTTTGTTCGACATATTACAGATCATCCTTGATCAAGAGATAATAAGAACTAATTGAAAGGTAATGTAAACGAAATAGAGAAAACTGGTCAATACGAGAGCACGATAAAATTAATCAAGAATAAAGTCGCTGTTATGGGCTTCTTCGTGACGGATTTCATCAACGGGATCTTTCTTTCCCCAGCCTTTGAAAAGCTTGTTGGGACAATTGAATACGAGGCCCTGAACGTTGCCTGCGTTTTTATAAGCATGAACAACACCTGGTGGAACAATGAGAAGCATGGGCCTATCGATGCCAACGATTTCAACTTGTTTGTTGCCATAAGTTGGTGAGTTTTTCCTGGCGTCCCAAAGGTAGACTTTGAAGTTGGAGGGGCCGATAAAGCAAAAACAATCAGATTGTTCGTAGTGTTCGTGGGGGCCGCGGGCAATGCCGGGTTCGGTCATGGAAATGTATGCCATGACGGGGTGGAATTCTTTTGGGATTTCATCGTGGCGGAAAAGTTCGGATAGCCAGCCGCGTTGATCTTTGTAGATAGAAAGGCTTTTCCAAATGATGCCTTCGATTGCGCCTTCTTTGTAGAGCATAAAAAGTCCTTGTTTATGAGTGAGTCAGAGTGGCAAGTAAAAGAGATTGCCCACCTTTAGTTTCCCAAGTTTGATTATTCATCGAGGCAGGGAAAAGGAGAGTTTCACCTTTTTTCAAAGGTGTGATTGATCCATTGCTGCTGAGAGATCCTTCGCCTTCAATAACCATGGCCACCTGCATGCATCCATTTGTCGAGAGGGTGGAAGTCTTGGGTTCGTGGCGGAAATCAATTTTGAAATAGGGGCAATCCACAAGATTTTTGTTTATGGGGTTTTCGTATGACTTGGAAGGGTTGTAACCTGAGGTTACAGGATTTTTAGGGCCACTCTTCCAATCAATGCAGGCGATGGATTCCTCGAGATGAAGATCTCTGCCTTTGCCTGAGGAATCTTTACGGTTCCAATCAAAAAGCCTGAAGGTTGCATCGGAAGTCTGTTGTATTTCAGCAATGAGAATGCCACCCCCGACAGCATGAACGGTGCCTGCAGGAAGATAAAGGAAGTCGCCTGGCTTGGGAGAAAATTGGTGCAAGAGATCGCCAATGGTGCCATCAAGTGAAGCCCTTCGAACTTCGGTTTCAGAAATACCAGGAAGTAGGCCCGCGTAGATTTTGGAACCAGGAGCGGCATCAAGAATAAACCAAGCTTCGTTTTTGGAACCTTCGCCTGGCCAAAGTTCGTTTACCTTGTATTCATCTGGGTGAACTTGAACTGAAAGCCAATCGTGGGCGTCGAGGTATTTGATTAGCCATGGAAATCTTGCATGTTTGGAGGAGGCATGGCCAAGAATAGTTTCTTTATGGGCGTTCATGAGATCACGCAGAGTTTTGCCTTTGAAGGGGCCATCAGTAACGATGCTAAGGTGGTTTGGGTGGTCACTAAGTTCCCAAGATTCACCATGTGGGCCATCGTTGGCAAGGTTTTTATTAAGGTGGGAGGCTAATTTTCGGCCACCCCAGACCATGGGTCGAGAAAAAGAATGAAAGCGAAGAGGTTGATTCATAAAAAGCTCGGCAAAAACAGTAGATTAAGCAGCACGCGCTTCAGATTGGACGGAATCCTGATAAGCCTTGACAACGACATCCGAGGGGCCATACATGCGTACCGATCCGTGATCCATCCAGATAACCTGATCACAAATAGACTCAATAGAGCTTAAATCATGGCTGACCATGACCATAAGATGAGCCTTAGCCATCATATCTTTCATGCGTTGTCTGGCCTTGGCTTGAAAAGCGAGATCGCCCGCAGCAAGAACTTCATCAACAAGAAGGATTTCTGGATCGATGGCGGTGGCAATGGAAAAAGCAAGCCTGACGAGCATACCCGCAGAATAAAAGCGTACAGGCATGTTTAAGAAGTCGCCAAGTTCGGTGAATTCTGCAATGCTGTCTTTTTTCGAAGCGATAGTTTTGGGAGTTTCGCCTTGAAGGTAGCTACGAAAAGCGATGTTTTCCCAGCCGGTGGATTCGGGTTCGAAGCCAAGTGTGATTTCGAAAAGGGAAGAGATTTTGCCTTCAACAATACGGTTACCACTGGTGGGATAATAGACACCTGCGAGAGTTTTTAGGAGCGTGCTCTTACCTGCGCCGTTATGGCCGATGATACCTAGGCGATGGCCTTTTTCGACGGTAAAACTGACATTTTTAAGAGCATCAACGACAATATCGGGTGGCGCTTTGCGGGTGAAAATCTTCCCTAAAAGGAATTCCTTGAGGGTGATGGATTTGCAAGCACGCATCTTAAAAGTAAGGCTCAGGTTGTCCAGCTCGATTCTCGCCATGTTTTCCAATCCAGAAAATAAAATTAAAGATGAAAAATGATACGCTTTTCAGAGGCCTTGAGGGCCGAGTAAGCAACGCCCATGGCAATCAAAGTAATAGCAAAGGCAACCCCAAAAGTTTCGAAACTTGGAAGCTTTTGGTAAATCAGCGGGTCGCGAATGAGTTCTAGAAAAGGAGAAAGAGGGTTGAATTTAAGAAGTATGCCAAGCCTTCTGCCTTCTAAAACAGCGGGTGGATACATCACAGGGGTAAGATAAAAAAGGATCTGAAGTCCAACTTCAGATAGATGCTTGGTATCACGGAAATAAACAGTCGCGAGGCCAAAAATACAGGAAAGGGACCATGCAAACAGAAAGATAAGCAGCATACTGGGAAGTATGGATAATATAGGGGCTACGCTTGACCAGCCTAAAAACCAAAAACTC
This sequence comes from Planctomycetota bacterium, assembly GCA_009920765.1. Taxonomy (GTDB): domain Bacteria; phylum Planctomycetota; class Planctomycetia; order Gemmatales; family Gemmataceae; genus UBA969. The sequence goes on from RFZJ01000089.1 coordinate 3,471, forward strand.
AGGGCAACTACCAAGCCCATCCCGATTAAAAAATGAAACCCCAGCCCTAGAACAGTTCTGAGGGGGTAAATGGCCATTGGGATCGGTTGCTGCCTAATATAAGCTTCTGCCATGAAGAAGCTGTTGCAACCTGCTGTGATGCTTTGAGTTAGGAAATTCCATACTGCCATTCCGGCAAGTAGGAAGGGGCCAAAAAACCGGTAATCCTGTTGAAAGATACTTCCAAAAACCACACAAAGGATGACTGTCATTGCGATGGGGTGCAAAAGTGACCATCCCATGCCCAATACCGAACCCCGGTACCTTTGACGCAAGTCGTTTTGTACCAATGAAAACCAGAAATAACGATAAGACCAGATTGAACTAATATACGCATACATTTTGTCTGACAGAATCCTTTCTGCAGGCCAAATTCTGAACCTAAAAAAGACTAAGTAATAGCCTCGTACCATGTCTAGGGGAAAAAATCAATTCGCCTTTTCGCTTGTTGAATTAATGGTTGCAACAAGGTTGTTTATTCATGGTATACTTGGGTTATTGATCCAGATTGTTGAGGTTAAGGGTTCAAATAGACCGCTTCTTACGAAAGTGACGAAAATAAGATGCAAAACAAGGGCATCAAAAAGATAATATTTTGTAGCGCAAGGCATTCATCTTTTAGAATCTAATTGTTAGATACATTTGGCAGATTCCCTGCCCGGTGTACATAAGATAGGGGCCGATCATGATTCGATATCGATTTGCAATTGGAGCTGCTGGAATCTTGGGGTTAGGTGCGATCATCGCATCTACAAAAGTGTTGGGAGAAGCCGGCAAGGGTAAAAAGGAACAGGATATCCGTAGCACTGGCCTGATGCAACCGATTCATCAAGACAGGCAATTCGAAATGAAGTTTTCGGAGTGCCGTTTTACGGGGCACCCCCTGGTGACCTATAAAACCCAAAAAGACGAAACCTACTTTGCGCTGCAATTGCAACCGAAATTGCAGGCAAATGCCCGTATGCCAAGGGATATATTGCTTTTAGTGGATAGTTCAGCAAGTCAGGCTGCTGCTCCGTTGGAAATGTCCCGAAAAGTTGCTGCGCTTCTTGCAGATAATCTTCAGGCTGAAGACCGCCTTTCGATCATGACTATAAGTAATGATTCCAAACAAATCAGCAGGGGATTTCGTAAGAAGGAAGATGCGATTGCCTCGGTAAAGGAGTTGGCAAAGGAATACGCATCTGGGGGCACCAACCTTAAAAAGGGTATTTCTGATGCAATCAATTCGTTTGAATCGATAGCAGGTACTCAGCGTATTTTGGTATTCATGGGTGATGGAATGAGTATCGCAGGGCCGATCGATGGCGCAGACCGTGCCGGGCTTTGCAAGGAAATGATAAGCAAGGAAGTGGTCTTTTTCCCCGTGCCTATTGGCTCAAGAATGGACCCTTCAAATCTTCATGGATTGGCCTCGGGAACGGGAGGCATATGCATGCGCATGTTGCCTGGCGACTGGGTAGAAGATTTATACAAACGTTTGCAATCCGCAATAGAAGTGCCGGTGCTATATTCAGCATCGTTGCAATTGCCCAAGGAAGTTTCGGAAGTATACCCATCGAAGTTGCCTCCATTGCGATCGGATGCTCCGACTCTTGTCGTTGGGAAACTTGAAGCTGGTAAAACACTTGATTATAAACTTGAAGGCAAGCAGTTGGGGAAAGAGATATCTCTGACTGTTAGTGAAGGCATTCCGGTGTCTGAACCTGAAAATTATTTCCTCCTTCAAGTTGTGCAGCAGTGGAAAAATGTAAAGGAAACCCCTGCGCTCATTCAAGCAGATAGAGCCCTGGCTTTTGCAGCCGAGCAAAATCAGATAGCAGTGAATGATCTTAAAGAGAAAGCAGAATGGGCACTACGTGAAGATAAGTTTGATGCAGCATCAAGGCTGTTTAATCAAGCACTTGAAATAGATCCGCAAGATGGCGAAGCAAAAAATGGTTCGAAGATGGTGCAGAAGTTGCGCGATGGGAAATTAACTCTTGAACAGATTCGTAAAGAAGTTCAACCCACCAAGGGCGAAACCATTGTGCGAATTGGAGCACAGGGTAAAAAAATAAAAGTCCCCGTTGCTCAAGTGCCTGTAGATAAGGATGCTGCTGAAAAGCCAGTATTGCCCGCTCCTGCCCCTGTTGCAGGAATAAACGAGGGAGATATTCTTAAAGAGACTGAAGCTAGAAGGGCAGTTGCAGATCAGCAGGCAACACAAACCGTGGATGAAATTATTCGAAACGCAAACCGCTTGGTCACTCGGGACCCGGATGGCGCGTACGAGATGCTAAAGCGTATTTTGGATACAACCCAAACCAACCCTGATTTAAGTCCCAAAGGACAGAGTAATTTGGTCGGTCGGATTGAGCGTGCATTGCAAAGCGTGAAACGGGAAGGTCGCAGGGTCAAGGCCGACCAAGATGAAAGGCTTCAGTTGCTTGCAAATGCAGATGCGAGAAGTGCCCAAGCAAAAATGATCGTCAATCAACAAGAACGTATTACTGAAAGAATGCGAGTTTACCACAACCTGATGAATCAGGCCCGTGAACTTGAAGCCAGCAAACAAGCCCAGGGTATACGCCAAGATATGGTTAACCTTGGTCTGCCGGTTCCGCAAGCTATTACCGCAGCCTACACCGTTGGGCAAAGAGGGTTTTACCTTCGAGAAATGCGTGACCTGCAACGAATTCGTGATGATCGCTGGCTTGCAACTTTGTATGAAGTTGAAAGATCGCACATACCCTTTCCAGATGAACCAGAAATTGTTTTTCCTGATGCTTCGTACTATGCCCGTAGAAAAGAGTATAAGGATTGGGCTGATTTTTCTGAAAAACGTAAAACCAAGTATGGTACCTCAACATTTGGAGATGATGTTCCGCTGCCCCGAACCATTGAACTTAAAAACACTCTTTTAAAGCAAGTTCGATGGCCAGGCCTTAAGGATGGCGATTTCAAACTTTCAGAAGTTTTGGAGCAACTCAGCAGGGTATATAACCTTGAGTTTGATATCAATGAGAAAGCTTTTACCGCAGATGGCGTGATGGATGTCAACAGCCAGATTGTTGCATCCGCAGACAAGCCACTTCCACCTGTGAACGGCTCTGTTTCCACTGTGTTGAAAAAGATTCTTGCGAGAGTTCCTGCAGGTTCAACTGCAACTTTCATGATAAGAAGGGAAAGTATTGAAATAACCACCGGTGCCGCCGCCATTGCTGAAAAAGTTGTGCGCATTTATCCTGTTGCAGATCTTGTTTATCCACCTCCAAGTGCGTTTAACCAACAAATTGGTTTGCAGCAGGCTACACTCTATGGTCAGGCAGGTAGTTTCGGTTTGCAGCAACAAGCAGTTCAAAATCAAGGTTTCAATAATGCCATTCTGGCTGGGGGAATCGGTGCCATCGGTGGCGGTGGCGGTGGTCAGGGCGCACTTGGCGGTCTAGGCGGTGGCCTAGGCGGTGCAGGCTTGCTTGGCGGTAACGCTGGCCTTGGTATTGGTGGCGGTATGGCTATGGCAGGCAATGGTGGAAACTTTGGGCAAAACGGCGCAGTCGGCCAACAGGGCCAGTTCGGCAATGCCGGCTCGCAGTTCGGTCAACAAGGTGGAAACTCCTCTGATGTTTTGATCACCATCATTCGTGGAGTAGTAGGTAATGGCGATAAAGATTGGGCTACTGCGCTGGCTGCTCCTGGGGCTGCTCCTGCTGATCCTCTTGCAGACCCCAATGCCGGTCCTGAAAAAAATCAGATCGGCTTCTACTCCACAGCCAATGCCTTGGTTATTAAAGGCACCTCTCGAGTTCATACAAACGCCTATGCTCCAGTAATTAATATTGGTGGGGCAGCGGCGGGCATGGGGGCAATTGAAAAACCCAAAGATGGCAAGGTCATTGTTGAAAACAAAGTAGACAAAAATGGCAAACCCATTGTGGCTGCTGCTCCAAAACTTGATCCAACCAAGCTGAAGATTGATCCCCAAGCTTATTGGCAGGAAGCTCTTGAAAAAGCAGGTGACAATCCTTCCATGGTAATTGCGATTTCAGATTTTCTCGCAATGAATCGTTACTTCGATCATGCAGCAGATTTTCTTAAGGCTAACATCCGCAAGGGTATTGTTGTAAAGCCTTGGGTTTACGAAGCTCTCGCTATTGCTTTGCGAGAAAGCGGTGGTTCGCCTGCTGAAATTGAACGCGCTGAAATCGCAGCGATCGATCTCGAACCTGCTGATGGACAGGGTTTTCTCAAGGCCGCTAACACGATGGCTGAAATGAAACGATATACCATGGCCCTTGCCTTCTGCAAGCAAGCTGCTCATCTTGAGCCCAATACTTCTGCTCCTTTTGAAGCCGCAATTAAGTTTGCCGAACTTGCAGATGATACCAAGGCAATGGACTGGGCTGCAAGCAACTTGATGAAGCAGGATTGGCCTGCTGATAACAAAGATCTTCAAGAACTTGCCAGGATTAAATCTGAGGCCCTTGCCCGAAAACTCAAGCAGGCTGGTAGTGACCAGGCTCAAAACGCTATTGCCAGCATCAAAGAAAAAGGTCGTAGAGATCTCGTCATCAAGCTTGCTTGGCAGGGTGATGCAGATCTAGACCTTCAAGTTAAAGAACCCGTTGGTAGTGTTTGTAACCCCACTAATACCCAAACCATTGGCGGAGGTGTTTTCTTGGGTGATTCTCTAACCGAAGCTGGTTTGGAAACCTATACTGCTGCGGAAGCATTCAAGGGTAACTATGAGATCAGAGTCAAGAAAGTCTGGGGTAAAACTCTGGGTGATAAAGCCCAGGTTCGCGTCATCCGTAATCAAGGTACCGCCCAGCAGCATGAAGATATCTTTTCTGTTGACCTAACCAAAAATACGCCATTGGTTGTAAAGGTTGATGAAGGGCGGAGAACAGAGCTTGCTTATGTCGCACCACCTTCACTCAGGCCTTCGAGCAGGTCTGAAAAGATCCGAATGGTATCCAAGGATGTTGGAACCCAACTTCGCGATATTGCAGATCCTGAAATTACTGGTTTTCAACGGGGAACCTCAATTGCCAGTGGTGCAATACCTGTTGAGGTGGAAGCTCCTGCCGTAAACAAGAATGATGGCAATGATAAGATTCTTTATCAAACCAGAGTTCAATCTTTCATGAAAAACGCAATGGATATGACCACCCAAGTTGTGCTTTCCTCAGACCGCAGGTCGATGAGGGTTTCTGTAACCCCTGTATTTGAAAGCACTGCAAACATCAAGCCTGGTGCAACGGTTGTAACTAGTTCAGTAATTCCAGGGAGCAATTAATCTGCAATTTAAGTCCTATTAAAAGGGAGTGAGCCTTAAGAAGGTCCACTCCCTTTTTTATTCATGTCGGCATTTAGATTTGGTTAATATTCGTTGCTTTGTTATAATTAAGCATTGCTCTTGTAAAGGTGAAAATCTTTATGCGTCTTTTTTTGGAACTCTTGAAGGACGGTAAGCCCAAGCAACGAATCGTTGTTAAGGAGGGCGAAAGTTATGTTGGTCGTGCCGAAGATTGCAAGATTCGCATTCCCTCTTCTAGTGTCAGTAGGAAGCATTGCAAACTAACTCTTAAAGACCGGCTTGCTGTTGTTGTTGATTTGCAAAGTGTAAACGGTACATTTGTGAATGGTGTGAAAATTTCAAAGAGTACCATTCTTCGTGAAGGTGATCTTCTTTTGATCGGGCCAATTTCTTTTAGGGTGATGATCCCTACTTCAGTAACCAGCCCAATTAAACCTGTGCAACCCTCTAAAAATAAACCGCCTAAAAAAGAATCCCAATATGAACTTGAGATTTTCCAAGACGTTGAACCAAACACAGATAATAATTCTTTCGGCGTTTCTTCAAATGATGGCGACAGCATCATTCCGATCCAAGGTGAGCAACCGCCCCCAAAAGCACAAAGACCTCATCCTAAAAAGAAAAAAACAAATATAGGAAGTGATGAATTCGTTGAACTTCAAGGACACAACGATCCACCCATCCTAAATGAAATCAACGCGTCCATTCGTATTTCGGATGGTGCCAATCTTCGTGATATTCTTGCCCAACTAGATGGGCTTGATGAAAATAAACACTAATTCAACTCAGGTGGCGTAAAGCTTTTTAAAACGATTCATGATCAGGTTTGGTGCTAGTAGTAGAAGTATCCAAAGACCAACCCAGCCTGCTATTCCAATTGTTAAAATGCAGTCCAGTAGCACAAGGGATTTTAAGCAAGTTACTACTCCAAGTTGTACATTTCTCGGCGCAGGATCTTGGATTCCCTTCCACAGTGCATTTGTCACACGTGCCATGAGGAGAAAAAACAGGTAAGGGTACAACGAAGTCGGTGTAATGGCTGGATGTTTAAAAGTTGGAAAAATCAATCCGATAAAAAGGGCAAAAATAATGACCAGGCTGGCTGCTGCCAGGGAAATACGGTTGCTTTCTACGGCTTCGTTTTTTGCGTACCACGTTACTCCAACGATATAAATCCCAATGATCCCAGCTTGAAGATAGGCTATTTCTGGGAGTGGTTGCCCCACCACTGACCAGCCCAGAAGTACGTTAAAAAATCTGCATGAACCCATGAGTAGTGGACCAAAAATGAAATTCTTTCCTCCCGCATCATATGCTAATACAAAAAGAGCAATTGCTGATGCAATAGTCAGGGTTGTTCCAGAAAACCCGCGAAGTAATTCAGATGAAAAAGCAAACATAATCCCCAGTGCCATCAAACTTGCTGCAAAGAAGGCTGAAGTCTTTAGGCTGATTTTTCCAGATGGAATAGGGCGCTCGGGTCTTTCAATTGCGTCAATTTTTGCATCAAAATAGTCGTTCCAAACCATTCCCGATGCGTAAAGAAACGCAGATGAAAATAGCAGCAGGATAAAACTTATGGAATCAGACTGGCTTAACCCTGCGCTAATCGCGCCCAGACAAATATTGCCTAATGCAGAGGGTAATAAAGGCAGCCTGATTAATTGAAGATACGGTTGCATGGTGAAAAGTATGATATAGGCAAAAGGCTTGCTTTGAAAGACTTGAGTTTGAATAAACATACTTCCCGGTTAAATGTTTTTTTCTTGAGGTGAGATTTGTAAGCCAGTGCCTTGTACCGGTGGTCATGATCAGATTTTGCATGCATAAAAAAAGCCCCGCACTTCTATGCGGGGCTTTTTGTGGAAGAATAAAACTATTTCTTTTCTTCTTTTTTTGCATCCTTTTTTGCATCCTTGGCCGCATCGGCCTTCTTGTCATCTTTTTTTGCATCAGCCTTTTTATCATCCTTTTTTGCGTCTTTCTTTTTTTCTTCTTTCTTCATGTCTTTTTTAGGCTCTTCTTTTTTTGGTTCGGGCAACTTGATGTCATCATAGCCCAGATTTACATCCACGCCAGGGATGGCCTTGGTAAGGTTTGCTGCACCAGCCTTTGTTGCCTTGGTCTGCCAAAGGAAAACCTTCTTGAGTTTCTTCAGGTCAGTAAGTTGAGCAACACCTGCGTCGGTAACTTCGGTGCCATATATGTTGAGGTATTCAAGGTTTTTCAATCCTTTCAATTCTGCAAGGCCCTTGTCAGTGATTTTTGTTTTCTCCAAGTGCAATTTTGTAAGGCTGTCAATGGATTTGATGTGAACAAGAAGCGCATCAGTAACAGGTTGGTTGCGCAGATTAAGGTGAACAACTCCCTTAAGCTCTTTGAGGGGAGCAAGGTGTGAATCACCAAACTTTTCATCAGGTTGGAGGTAGGAGATATCCAGATGGTTGTCGTTTTGGGCAACTTCCAAAACTAGCGCCCCCATTTTTCGGAGTGCTTCGATGGCTTTTAATTCGCTGGCACTTCGGGGAACTGCTTTTTCTTTTTCCTGCGCAGTAGCCAAGGTAACCATTCCGATTGCCAACATAATCAGTCCAAACATGCGCATGATCAAAACTCCTCAAATTGTTCTGCAGAAAAAAAGTCGAAGGCGGGAAATAATGCCCTTCATCTCACGAATAATTGTTTATAAGGGCAGGCTAGATTGGATTCAAGAAGGAAGCCAAGAATGTTGCAAACAAATTTTGCCTGCCAACCTTTTCTTTTTGGTTAGTCATGAGAGGATATCGCCAGATTGATAGATGAAGCCCCTAAAACAAGGTGTCTAAGCAAGGATATTAATACTTCACCTTTTCCTAAGTTTGAAACAACAATTTATCTCATGTTGTAAGTTGTTATTTGATAAGTGTTAATGGAAAGTAGTTGCGATTTGGTTGCAAGTGTTTGAAAAATCAAGTATAGTGTACAAAAGATCATGTTAAATGCTATGTATATTTATTTGGAGACTTTCTCATGTTCAATGAAGCTCAATCGAAATCCTGCGATAATTCAGTCTTGGCGAGGAAAGCTTTGCCTGCCCAGATGAAAGTTTGTCCGCTGTGCACTGGGCAATGGGTGTTTCTAGGTGGGTTGTCTAAATGTATGGTATGCGGTTTTATGTTGTGTGAAGGCTGTGGTGAAGGATCCCTGTCTCTTGAATCTCGATGATCTTAAGTCTTTTATCTCAAGGAGGAGTTTTTCATGTTGGTTTTAACTAGAAAAGCTGGCGAGCAAATTAGGATCGGCAACGATATTATTGTCACTGTTCTCGAAGTGTTGGGAAATAAAGTGCGAGTTGGCATTGATGCCCCGGATAATGTTTCCATTGTTCGAGGTGAATTGATCAGAAACACGGCACCCGATGAGCTTTCGGTCGAAGATAAACCAATTGCAATTCGGATGACCGTTACGCACCATCATAATTAGAACGGACGCTTTATTGTTTCTTGTTAATCATGTCGATTGAATTTGATCATGGGACCAGAGTTTTGCAAGTTTCAGATAATCCAATTGCTTCTTCCATGGTTGGCGCCTCTGCAATTACCCTTACAATGGGTTCGGTGTTGCTCGGTCTGAGATGAATCCATTTCTCTTCCCAGCTTATTCTTAAGCCATCGGAGCGATCAGTTCTACCGTCTGGGAAAGCCTCTGCAACCCTCTCGTACCAAATTTCGAGAGAGTTTCTGTTCATATCGATTTTGTCCTTGTGGATATTGAATAGCGGTATGTCGCTAACCAAGTCTCCGAGGGATTTCTTTTTTCTTGTCATCAACCCTAGGATAAGTGCCATACCTATGAAAGGGTCGCGCACCCATCCGATTCTTGGATCGATAACGCCTCCGTTACCTTCGCCCCCGATCACCGCCCCTTTTTTAATCATAAGGTCCACCACATTGGCCTCGCCCACGGCGCTGCGATAGCAAGGTTGATTGAATCGTGTTGCAGCATTTTCGCTGGCTAGGGACGTAGACATATTCACAACCATGGGGCCGGGTTTGTCTTCTAATCTAGCCCATGCCGCAAGTGCAAGGGTTAGTTCCTCCCCTAGAAATTCGCCTTTCTCGTTGAATAATGCCAGCCTGTCTGCATCGGGGTCTAAAACAAAACCAGCATGAACCTTGGCTTTCTTTACCATTGGCCCGATGGTGGTAAGGTTCTTGGCAATCGGTTCGGGTTCGTGGGTGAAGTTTCCATCGGCTTTTTCGCCAACCAAAATCGTTTCAATACCAAGTGCGCTGAGCAGCTTTTTGGTAATCGGGCCTCCAGCGCCCCCATTGGTATCAACAAAAATGCGCCAGCCACTTTTTGCTATAGCTGCTGTATCAGTAACTGCAAGAATTTTTTGCACATGTTTTTCAACTACATCTGCTGTTTTTACTTCTTCCGGAACTTCATTCCACTTGCCATGATTAAAAGAATTTGATTCATACCGTTTCTTGACCACTTCGCCAAGCGTTGCGGGAATAACCCTGCCATCGCTTCCAAAAAGTTTCATTCCATTGTAAGGCGCACTATTATGGCTGGCAGTGATTTGGATTCCACCAATTGCTTTTAAGGCGGTAATTCCGACTCCCATGGTCGGAGTGGGCACGACTCCTACATCCATGGTTGTGCAACCGCTTGCATTCAACCCTGCGCAAACAGCGTGCTTCAGCATCCTGCCACTCGGCCTTCCATCCGTGCCTACAAGAACCAGCCCTTTTCCAAGTTGCTCACCGAATGCGCGTGCAAAGCGCATTGCAACTTCCACAGTCAGGCTTTCCCCTACAATTCCCCGGATTCCGGAAACACTTACTATTAATCCAGCCATGCTATCTCCAATTGTTTGATTCACCTGATTACTTTTACCAAGAGTAAGGGTTTTTATGCCAGCAGATATTCTTTAAAAAATACTTCTGACAGCCATGCATTCGATTGACCCGGTGAAATCGTGGAGTATGCTGAAGGTCGTATTGGCTTCATTATTAAAAGAGAATCAGCAATGAATCAGTTTACAGGCGATCGCGGAAAATACATGGCTCTGGTTGCAGCCCTTCTGGGGTGGATGTTTGATGGTTTCGAAATGGGGCTTTTTCCCGTGGTTGCCCGACCTGCCTTGCAAGATCTCATGGGGGATCATTTTTCGGATGCGCTCTTTGGCAGATGGTATGGTGTAATTACAGCGGCTTTTCTGGTGGGTGCTGCAACCGGTGGGGTTCTTTTTGGCTGGCTGGGTGATCGCATTGGCCGTGTTCGTGCCATGACCATCAGTATTCTTACCTATGCCATTGTTTCCGCACTTGGGGCGTTTGCCCAGCATCCCTGGCATCTTGTTGCAGTTCGATTTCTTGCGGCTCTGGGCATGGGGGGTGAATGGTCGCTTGGTGTGGCTTTGGTGATGGAAATCTGGCAGGGTAAATCGCGTGGCTTGCTTGCAGGGCTGATCGGAGCAGCAGGAAATCTTGGATATGTCATCGTTGCGCTCCTCAGTCTGTTTCTAACCCAGGTTCATACTGCGCTCGAAAGTTTCCTAAAATTAGCCCAGATTCCTCAACAATGGATTAACGCCCTTACAGCCAACTCGGGTTGGAGGCTGCTCATGCTCATGGGAATATTGCCTGCTTTACTTACGATGGCCATTCGCTTTTTTGTTCCTGAATCGCACAAGTGGGAAGAGGAAAAAGAGCAGGGCCGTACCAATGGTTGGGCTACCGTTGACCTTATGGGAGTTTTGTTTGGGTCGTTTGCCTGCTTTGGTATCCTTTATCTTTGGGCCATTGATTGCGACTGGATTATGCGCGCGGTTGGAACCTGCATTCTTTTGATTGCTGTCACCTTTGGCTATCTTTGGCCCATCCGCAATTATCTTTCCCGCAATAATGAAACTGCTGAATTTCGCAAGGCAACCATCTCCATGATGATGGTCGCTGCAGGCTTATCGGGTGTCGCCCTTTTGGGTACCTGGGGTTCTGTTCTTTGGTCTGCCCCGTGGGCTGATAAACTTTCCCAGGGCATGGCAAATGCCAAGCAATACACCCAGCTTACTTCCGCATTGGGGGCTGCAATAGGATGCTTTGTGGTTGCAATCATAGGCGAGAGATTTTCCAGGCGATGGACTTATGCTTTTTTATGCCTGATATCACTGGGCTCTGCGCAACTCTTTTTCCGCACCAACGATTCTTTCGGTCCTTGGTTTCTTTTCACGATCTTTACCGCAGGTGCCTTCACCGCTGCGTTTTATGGATGGTTGCCTCTTTATCTGCCCGAATTGTTCCCCACTCGAATACGAGCCACAGGCCAGGGCTTTGGTTTTAACTTTGGTCGTATTCTTGCTGCCATCGGTTCATTGCAAACAGGCGCCCTGATGAACGATGTCTTTGGCGGCGATTATGGCAAAGCTTGCGCAGCCATGAGCTTCATTTATCTCGTTGGATTTTTGCTTCTACCCTTTATGCGTGAAACCAAGGGGCAGGCACTTCCCGATTAAGGCTTTACTTTGGGTCTGCGCCAAGGCCCAATCCGTTCAAGCAACTTGTCTGCATTGATCCATTGTTGATCTTGAAGATGCCGGGAAAGCTTTTTTCCCAGGGTGTGTTCGCAGCAGGGCAGTATTGCCTCGAATTCGCCTCGATTGCACTGACCCCTTTTACATGCGCAGCAAGGCTTGCGCTTTGTATTAACGATGCCCCTGGGCAGGTAAGATCCTGCACGCATAAAAACATTTTCATGTGCCTTGCTGCGCTTGCAAGCACCACCGATTGCGATTGCCCCTTGCACGCCTTCAGCGCTGCCCCGGTGTAGCCCATCTCCCGCGCCATCAACAAGCTTTCTAAATCCAATAACGATTCATCGATCACCACGGGGATCTGCTTGCTTGCGGCATGCATCACATTCGCCCTGCTGGCTTTTAAATCTCTGCCTGTAGGTTGCTCGATGTAGGCGATCCGGGCAAAAGCTGCGGGCGACTTTTCCTTCAATTGCCCTAAAAAGTCCAAAAGGTATTCCACATTCCTACACTTCTCGTTGAAGTCCAGCGAATAATGCCAGATAGCTAGGCCCCGCTGCTTCTGAGCTGCTTCCGCTGCTTTTTCAACCCCCACCACGCGGTTCACATCCCAACCCAAATCATCCCCATTCAACTTGATTTTCAAATGAGTCAACCCATTAAACAATACCCATTCACCCAATGTCTCGGGTAATCCATCGCCTACAGGTTTAACAACATCCCCACTGAACAGCGGGTCGAGTGCCCCGACCAAGTGATATAAGGGCAGGCTTGCCACCGGTTCTTTCAGCACATGGTCTTCAATTTTCACTCCCTTGAAATCGCTGCCCAAAAAGCGACCAAGGTCGTTATCAAGAAATTCTCCGCCGTAGGTGTGGTAGCAACTTAACTGGTGCGCTTTGCCATAGGCATCGTGCAATGCTGCGTCGAAGGGGCTTGCGCAAACCAGGGTTGCAAGTGGGGGAATTGGGTCATCAAGCTTTAATTTGCGTCCTTCCGCCTCTGCGTTGCTTAGAAGTTCCTTTTCCAGTTCCCATGTGATTTCAATGGGGTGACCACTCGTTTTGGTTTTTCCATATACCGAGGCGCAACTTGCAGCAACCGCTTTCATCGCCCCTAAAGTTTTATCGTATACCATCGTTTTAGAGGGGAATGCCCAAATGTTTCCCAAAGGCATTGATCCTTTGCCCACGCTTCGTTTTCCCTGCGAGGTTTCCACTTCAACCTCTGCATTCAGTATCGTGACCCGGTCTACCGCA
>RFZJ01000090.1 GCA_009920765.1 Planctomycetota bacterium
GCTCTATCCAATTGAGCTACGAGGACTCAGCAATAAAATTATAAGCATTTCAAATATAAATCCAAGAAATGAATGGGGAACAATTAAATGCCAGCAGAAATAACCAAAGAATCACAACAGGAAAACTAAATAAACTTTGAGGGCATTCAAAAACAATAATGTGCTTAAAACAGGCCTCCTACTTTTTTTTCGCTCACCAGACTACGAAAACATTTGCTTTTACCACACCAACTAAATCCCCCCAATTCTTCCAGATTCGCCTCCTCTTCGCCGTAAATCGTTTCATGCCAGCTACTTCCGTTCAAGAAGATAGATTAACAGTCCGATAACTTTCTTGTTGACAGGTAAACAATTGATTTACCTGTTACCTATAGAAGGAGTTTGCAAGGATGCTTGGTGAAGAACTAATCGATATTGTTTCAGAAACAAATGCTCTTAAACATCAGCTTTTTGAAGCCCAAAAATTGAGTAGTGTTGGCGCAATAGCCAGCAGCGTAGCACACGAATTTAACAATGTACTGACCACCATAATTAATTACACAAAAATGGCTCAAAGAACTGATGATGAAGAAAACAGAAAACAAGCATTAGAAAAGATTTTAAAGGGAGGACAAAGGGCTGCAGTAATCGTGAATTCAATGCTTGGGTATGCACGAAAAGGAACCCTTAAAAAAGAAACAACGGATCTTGCGGCATTGGTGGATGAGGTACTAATTCTTACCGAAAAAGATCTGCACAAACACCAGATAAAATTAACCAAGAACTACATTGACAGGCCAAAAGTGCCAATAATTGCATCACAAATCGAACAAGTCCTTTTGAACCTTATCATCAACTCAAGGCAAGCAATGGAGAAAGGCGGAGAACTTAAAATAGGTTTAAAAATAAATCAAGAAATGGGTCTGGCAGAAATAGCAGTTACTGACTCAGGCAATGGAATAGCCCCGCAAAACCTACGTAAGATCTTCGATCCTTTTTTCACTACAAAAACTCCTGATCAATCCGGTCAAGGTGGCACAGGGCTTGGATTAAGCGTCTGCAGGCAAATAATTGAAGACCATTGCGGAAGACTGCGAGTTGAAAGCTCGGTGGGAAAAGGCACAACTTTTATCATAAAATTGCCACTAAATCCTGAACAAATCGCTGCATAAGTCAACACTTTAAAAGCAAAACCTAGCTACATCAAAACTTTTTGGTCAGTGGTACTGCAGTTTTGAACTTGGCAATTCTTTGAAGAAGAATTTGCTCGATATGATTGTCTCTGCCGATTGGTATCCAGTTTGATGCGAAAACAGCGTCATCAATAACTTCGAATTGGCGTTCTACAGTATTGTCACTGCGGAATGTAGCTGAACCAGCAGTTTGCCTAACTGGCCTATCCAAATCTTCCAATTCTTTGAATACTTTGATATCAACAAAAAAGCCACCATCATCCGCAGGCTGAATTGTAACGACAGCACGATGCCTGATCGACTGGCAACTAGCAAGAAGGCGTTGCCTAAAATCGGGACTACCCGGTTTCCAGGGCTGCCCGATACCCGGAGCTATACAAGGAAAAGTTTCAATTCTGCCATCATAACGATTTGAATACGAGACTTCAAAAAAGTCATCAACAACATCCATACATTTTTCAAAAACTACGCCATATGAAGCTGGGCCAAGCGGAACATAAACAGGGTTTTCGCTAGTTGTCTCAAGTTCCGGTCTTACCACCGCAGGGTTTTCAAATAGTGGACCAGTGGCACACCCGGTAAAACCAAGTCCGCCAATCACCAATGATGTTGGTACTAAGAATTTTACAAATGTCAGATATTTCCATTGGCTCATATTCAGCCTGCGACTTTATTTTAAAGTTTAAGCAATAGAAAACACCTAATGCCAATGATTAAAAGAAATGTCAAGTGCAGGAAAAAACACAAGCCAAAATGCGTAGGCTTGGAAAGACTGGACACCTACAGGATATATTTAAGACCAGATGAAACATCAAATTTAGGTGCAAACCCAAGCAGTCCTTGAGCTTTGGCAATATTAGCAAGGGAATAGCGTACATCGCCTGATCTAGCCGGGAGGTGCTGCGGCACCAAATTCTTGCCTGTAAGTTTTTGCAAATGAAAAACCAAATCGAGCAATGATGTAGATTTACCCGTACCAATGTTAAAAACTTCACCAGAAATATCAGATTTAGTACCCGCAAGAATCAAAGCCTGAACGGCATCCTGAACAAAAATAAAATCACGCGATTGCAGACCATCGCCAAAAATAGTGGGATTAACTTCCTTTTTAAATAAATCCGCAAAAATAGCAATAACCCCTGAATAAGGACTATCGCCACGCTGTTTAGGACCGAAAATATTAAAAAATCTAAGCCTAACGGTTTCTATGCCCATTGCCCTAGCAAAGGCAATTGCATGAAACTCCCCAGCTAATTTAGAAGAAGCGTAGGGGGAAAGAGGATTTAATAAAGCGCTCTCATCAAGGGCAACATTTCCGGTGCTACCATAGGCACTACTGCTTGCAGCAAAAACAAATCGCTTGCAACGATTCAACTTAGATGCTTGAAGAACCTTCAAAGTTCCGGTAGCACAAACCTCGTGGCTAAGCAGAGGTTGCTCCATACTTTTTTGCACACTGGCAACAGCAGCAAGATGATAAACATTATCTACACCAAAAGAAGCCTTGATAAGATCATCTTCGCTTAAGATTGTCCCCTCAATGAATTCAACATCAGACTTAACAGAAGAAAGATTAGAAAAGCGACCTGTGCTAAGATCGTCAAGGACCCGAACTTTTCTACCCAACCCAACAAGGGCCTCGACCAAATGAGATCCGACAAAACCCGCCCCACCTGTAACAAGATCGATCGCACTCATCAGGAAAACAAAGCCTCAACAAAGGAAGCAGGATCAAAGGGTTCAAGATCCTCGATTTTTTCCCCAACGCCAATGAATTTTACAGGAATATTCAAACGCTGTTTGATACTAAATATCGATCCGCCTTTAGCAGTACCATCAAGTTTGGTAAGAATAATACCAGTGCAATGAACAACCTTCTGAAAATTTTCGGCTTGGAGCACGGCATTTTGACCAGTAGTGGCATCCAAAACCAAAAGGACTTCGTGTGGGGAACCAGGAATAACCTTGCTAGTAACACGATGGATTTTTTCGAGTTCCCGCATTAGATGAGTCTGGGTGTGCAATCTGCCTGCAGTATCGACAATGACAAAGTCAAAACTCTTGGCCCTTGCTTTGTCACAAGCATCATGGGCAATGCTGGCAGGATCGCTACCTGGAAGGCCCTTTACAATCTCGACCCCCAACCTTTCACACCAAATTACCAATTGATCAATTGCCGCAGCACGGAAAGTATCACAGGCAGCAACCAAAACTTTTTTTCCATCTCGACTCAAGAAACCAGCAAGCTTGGCAATCGAAGTTGTTTTCCCCGACCCGTTGACACCAGCAATCATGATAACCGTTGGTCCATCAGGATTGATTTTAATTTCACGCCCGCCTTCGATCTGCAAAAGGCCAGCAAGATAATCACGAACAAACAACTCGGTTTCCTTGTCAATTTCCTTGTCCAAGAAAGCTTGTTTCATTCGATCAACAAGTCCGGCAGTAGCAGCAGAGCCCACATCAGCAAGGTAAAGTTTCTTCTCAAGTTCCTTAAGGAAATCATGATCCACCTTCCCCTTCAGTCGAAACAACCCGGCAACACCTGCAAAAAGGTTTCTCGTTTTGGTAAGACCAATTTTCAGTTTATCTAGGAGAGCGCGGAACATAGCCGATTGCCTTCTGATCTAAGTTTGATTTTGTCTAGTTCAAGAATGGTAATGGAAGAAGATCCAATGGTTCGCGGGGGAAGCCCATGACAATCACTGCCTCCCCCAGTACAAAATTCAAGTTTAATCGCCCACTCTTTCAATAACTTTCGACGACTCATTTTAAATCCCGGGTACTCAACCTCAATACCATCTAAACCAAAATCCTTAAGTAAGGAAAGATCTCTGAGGGTTATATCTTCAGGTGGGTGAGCCAGCATTGAAATACCACCGGCTTTATGGAGCAAATCGCAAGCTTCCTGAATCGTAAGCCAAGCATGGATATCGTCCTGAAAAAACCTCAAATGTTTCCAATAGGCATTTTGGATTGAATGAGCCTTTTTTTGATTTACGAGAATTTGGGCCAAATGACGACTACCAAAGGCATAATCCGGATTGTTCCACTGAACTTCAAGCTCAGCCATAACGGAAGCTGGTTCATTCACCCTGCCCTTCAAAAAGTCGATCATTTTTAAAAACCGTGTTTTTCGAATAGCCTTATTTCGCGCAAGGCCTGCTTGCAGTCCCTGGTTCGTTGGATCGATCATATACCCCAACAAATGATAAACTTTAGTATTAAAAATGCAAGTTATCTCAACACCGGCAATCATCTCGCAACAGCCAGAGGGAAAAGGCGAATGATGTGCGGCGGTGGTATCATGATCGGTAATAGAGACAGCTTCGAGACCAAGTTTACAGGCGGAAGAATAAACTGATTCGGGTGAACAAATACCATCGCTAAAAGTGGAATGAGTATGCAAGTCAACCCGCCTGGAGGAGGCGTTATTAAAAAGGGACTGACACAATGAAGTAAAAGGCTGACCTTTAGGCATTTTCAGGCTGGGGGCGCTCAGTGGAACAAATCTTATCCAAGATACCGTTGACAAAAGAAGACGAATCAGCAGTTCCAAATCTTTTTGCAAGTTCGATGGATTCGTTTAAAACCACCTCCGAAGGAGTATCTTTTTGATGGCTAAGTTCGAAAGCACCAAGGCGAAGAAGATTACGATCAACCGCAGCCATACGGGGCAAACGCCAATTTTCTGCAAATTTAACCAGCATAGCATCAATTTGAGAAAGATTCTGCATGGTTTGTTGGTAAAGAAGAAGAGCAAAATCCCTGCTTATCTGATCATTAATTCGAGCTGTAATAAATTCGTCAACCTGCTTTTTAGTAAGAGAAGGATTTAAATCAACCCTGTAAAGAAGCTGCAACGCCACCTCGCGTGCTTTAGATCTTCGATAAATCATAATTTCAATTTTTTCGTTATTTGGGGAGCTTGGAAATCAGATCAGCCATTTCTATTGCGGTGAGGGCAGCTTCAAAACCTTTATTCCCGGCTTTTGCTCCTGCTCGATTAATCGCCTGCTCCAATGTATCACAGGTAAGCACGCCAAATATCACAGGAACACCAGTCTGAACGGAAACACCTGCAATTCCATTGGCACTTGCACCAGCAACATGATCGTAATGATCAGTTTCACCCTTGATAACAGCACCAAGGCAAATTATGGAAGAAAACTTCCCGGAAAGCGCCAACTTATTGGCAACCAACGGAATTTCATAAGATCCCGGAACCCTTACCAAGGTGATATTTTTATCCGCAACCCCATGCCTCCGAAGTCCATCCAAGGCCCCTTCAACCAATCGATCCACCACGGCCTGATTAAACTTGGCAGCAACAATTGCAAAAGTATGACTTCCAGAATTAAAATGCCCTTCAAGAACATTCAAACTCATAACTTATCCCTTATTCTTCAAGATTTAACTCGATCACTACAAGTTCATGCTATTAAGAAATTCATGATTAGTCTTGGTTTTTGCCATCCGGTTAAGCAGCAATTCCATCGCTTCCACAGGATTCATGTCGCTAAGAACCCTACGGAGCACATAAACTTTTCTAAGTTCGTCCTCTCCAAGAAGCAAATCTTCCTTACGAGTACCAGAACTGTTGATATCGATGGCAGGCCAAACCCTGCGGTCAACCAATTTTCGTTCAAGATGAACTTCCATGTTCCCCGTGCCCTTGAATTCTTCAAAAATAACCTCATCCATTCTTGAACCAGTATCAACAAGTGCCGTAGCAATGATAGTAAGGCTGCCGCCCTCTTCAATATTGCGAGCGGCACCAAAAAATCTCTTTGGCTTCTGCATGGCATTTGCATCAATACCACCTGATAAAATCTTTCCCGAACTTGGCATTTCAGAATTATATGCACGGGCCAATCGGGTGATGGAATCAAGAAGGATTACAACATCGGTACCGTATTCCACCATGCGCTTGGCCTTCTCAATAACCATTTCGCAAACCTGAACATGGCGAGTTGCCGGCTCATCGAAGGTTGAACTAATCACCTCCGTATTTATCCCTTTAACCATACGTTTCATTTCGGTAACTTCTTCAGGTCGCTCATCGATAAGCAAAATAATCACGTAGCATTCCGGGTGATTTTTCAGAATACCATTAGCCATCTTTTGCAAAAGAATAGTTTTGCCGGTTCGGGGAGGTGCAACAATAAGCCCACGCTGCCCCTTACCAATCGGAGCAATGAGATCAATAACCCTGCCACAAACTTCAGATGGGTTAAACTCAAGCTTTAATCTTTCAGTAGGGTGCAGAGGAGTTAAATCCTCAAACATAACCTTTTGATTTAAAAGAGAGGGGTCTGCGTAATTGATAGCCTCCACCCTGAGAAGGGCAAAATACTTTTCATTTTCTTTAGGGGGGCGAATTTGCCCAGACACAATCGTACCGGTCCGAAGACCAAACCTTCGAATCTGCGAGGGAGAAATATAAATATCATCAACACAGGGAAGATAATTGTAATCAGGACTACGTAGAAAACCAAAACCATCAGGCAGGATCTCTAGAGTACCCTCGCCGAGCATCAATCCATTCTGCTTCACCCTTTCCTTGATGATCAAAAACACCAAATTCTGCTTTGTCAGGCCTTCAACTTCAGTTATCCCTACCTCTTTTGCAATTGCCAACAATTCTGGAAGGGATTTCTGCTGCAAGTCAGTGAGATGATTACCCCCTCTTTTTATTTCTTCATAGCGGCTATTTACTTCATCATCATAAACTTTGGACTTTGATTCTTCATTTGCTGCTAAAAAGGATTCTGCTGAAGGGCCATTATTCTCCAACGCAATTTCATCAGCCATATCCTCGGGTCTCACCGTATATTTTGGCATATCCCTGACCGCTGGGCCATCTGTCGAGCGATCCTGCTGAGGGAGAACCTGTTCAGCGGCTATGTAAGACTCCTTGGAGGGGGCTGAATCCTCAACTTTTTCAACAGTTTTCACTTTGACAGGAGTTTTTTTCTTGGGGGTGAATACCAAATCATCATCAGAAGAATCCACAGCCTGCACCGGAGATACCTCTTTGGAAGCCTTAGCAGGCGAACTATCGCTAGGGCGATTAAAAACAATGTCATCCAACTGCTCAGGAGCATTCGATTTAACTTCATCTGAAGTTTTAGATGATTTAGCTCCAGCAGTCTTGCTGCGTGCTTTAGATTTGCCAACTGGACTATCTTTTTTACCCTTGGCTTCCGCCATTACTAATCTCCTGTCTGGCCCAATAAATTCTGGCTGAGATGTGGAAAAACCAGAAAACATCAGGGCAGAGAATATCCCGCTAATTAATCAGATCTGCAAATGGAGCGGGCAACCACCTATTTTATTACCAGAAAATCCATATTCCGGAATAGACGACTTTTATTTAATTACGACAAATACATGATACTTTCAACATTCTGTACTGGGAGAGTACTTTAAGGCAGGTTCAACAACTTCAACAAGTCAACAACTTGCTTTTTAGTGTAATCAAAACTGACCGAATTATCTATTTTATAATCACAGATCGAAGCCTTGTTGGTCAAGGGCATCTGGGAATTTTCTCGATTTTCCCATTCCGCCTCTGTCCAACCTCTTTTCATACAACGCTTCAATCTCTCTGCGGCGCTACATTCTATAAACACAAGTAAACTAGAAAGGTAACGCCAATTCTTCTCTAATAATAGGGGGATATCAAGCACAAGAAAGGAAGATTCTGAGAAATCTTCATGTTCTTTGATTTTTTTCTGCACTTTTTCCAATATCAAGGGATGGAGGATAGACTCCAAAAAAAGCCTACTTTCAGAATTATCAAAAATAATTCTGGCTAAAACTGACCGCACAACATCTCCTGCCGAATCAAAAACCTTCTCACCAAAATAATCCCTGATCTTTTTTTTAACTTCATCATCCTCTAATAAAATCCGAACTTCTGCATCGGCATCAAAAAGCATTCCACCTGAATTCGCAAGCATCCTTGCAACTTCACTTTTACCACTGCCTATACCGCCTACAATTCCAATCACAGGCTTGGCCTTCAGCTTTACATTCATTTTATTTCTTCCTGCGCCAACCAATTTGCGCCAGCCGAAACTTCAATCGTTATGGGCACCTTCAAATCCAATAATTTTCTTGGCTTGACAGACATCTCTAAAACCAAAAGCTTCTTTACCGCCTCAACTTCCCCCTTGGGGCATTCGAGAACAAGCTCATCATGAATCTGCAACAAAAGCTTGGAATCGAGGTTGTTTTTGGCCAATGCATCATCTACACCAATCATGGCAAGCTTGATAAGATCTGCGGCAGAACCTTGTATTTCCATATTGATGGCTTCCCGCTCTGGTTGATTACGCTGCTGGAAAGTAGAACGATCCCGAATACCATCAATTCTTCTTCTTCTACCAAGAATCGTACTGACATAACCTGTGCTCCTGCACCTGGCAAGTAAATCGTCCTGGTATTTAAGCACGTTTGGATAACGGGCGAAGTAAGCATCAATAAATCTGGAGGCATCATGCCGGTCAATTTCCAATCTTTGGGCAAGGCCATGGGCGCTAATGCCATAGATGATACCAAAATTAACAGTCTTTGCTGTCCTTCGCATATCGGAAGAAACCATGGTTTCCGGAATGGCGAAAATTTCAGAAGCAACCTGGGAATGAATATCCTTTTCATCCTCGAAGGCTTTGATCATGTTCTTGTCATTGCAGAAGTGGGCTAGAAGCCTTAGTTCTATTTGGGAGTAGTCCGCAGAAACAAGCACCCACCCTTCTCTAGGCAAAAACGCCTTCCGTATTTGCTGCCCCATTTCTTTACGAACTGGAATATTCTGCAGGTTGGGAGTACTGGAGGATAATCTTCCAGTTGCGGTAACTGTTTGGTTGAAAGCAGCGTGAATTCTGCCCGTTGAAGGTTGGATCAATTCAGGAATTGCATCCACATAAGTACTCTTAAGCTTGGCAAGCTGCCTGAACTCCAGAATCTTTCTGGGAATTCCTGCACCGGGATGATCAAGAACTGCAAGCTTTTCAAGTGTTTCCTGGTCTGTACTCGCTTCTTTGGATAAACCTGTTTTCTTAAGCATCGGCAACTTTAAATCATCATAAAGCACCGCACGCAATTGGGGTAACGAACTAATCTGGAAAGGCTTGCCCGCAAGAGTGTGAATTTCTTTTTCCAACCTCTCCAAGTCAAGCCCCATCTCAACGCCCAGAATTTTTAAAAATTCTGCATCAATACATATTCCCCGGAATTGCATCCTTGCCAAAACACTGACCAAAGGAATTTCTACTTTATTGTAAAGATCTGCCAGGCGATCCTTGCTTCCATCCACCACGGTCTTTGAAATTTCATCTTCAAGAAAAACTGAAAGCTGAAATGCTGCATCAGAATCTTCGCATGCATAAAGAGCAACGACCTCGGAGTTTACCTCGCTCATAACTTTTTGGACTTTGTTTTTACCCTTGGCTCCTATCAATTCCGTAATCGATATCATCTCATGATTCAGATATCGTTTTGCCATTTCGTCGAGTCCATGACTCCGCTCCCCCGAGTGCAACAGGTAATCGGCAATCATGCTGTCGCCCGCAACCCCTTCGGTTGTTACACCATTAACAAGCATCACCAGGAGGTCGAATTTAATATTTTGATTTACTTTCAAGATGCTTTTATTGTTAAATATCGGCCTTAACTTATCAAGAACATAGCTTTCATCCAGACGGGATTCACCCTCAGGAGTGCGTATTGCAACATAAGAAGCCTTTCCTTTTTCGAGGCAAAAAGAAATGCCGGCGATTTTCGAAGTGAAAGGGTCCAAACCCGTGGTCTCGGTGTCAAACGCAAACCTCTTGCACCCAGAAAGCTTGTCTACCAAAACCTCAAAATCACTTTCATTATTTATAAGAGTGTAATCGTATTGCCAATCTCCCAGGCCCCTCAATTGGATGGGTAAATCAATCGAAAGCTTTGAACAACTTTTGGTAAAAGAAGGGATTTCTGGATGAATATGGCTTGATACTTGAATAAAAGAAGAGGGCTGGGAATGTTGCTTGAATAAACCTAGTCCTTGTGGGGCAGATTTTTCTATTTGGGCCAACATTCCACGAAACCCAAGCGTCCGGAACAAAGCTATCGATTTCCCAGCGTCGATTTCATTCAGGCGCCAACCTTCAAAATCAAGCGGAACAGGAGAATTTCGATCCAAGGTGACCAGGTTGCGAACCATGGGCACTCGCTCGGCAAACGCAGCAAGATTTTCTTTGCGTTTCGCCCCGCTGATCTTATCCATATTTGCGTAAATATTTTCAATCGTCCCAAATTCTTGCAAAAGGCTTGAAGCCGTTTTGATACCTATTCCAACAGCACCCGGAACATTATCTGCAGTATCGCCAACCAAAGTCTGTAAATCCACCACTTGTGCAGGAGTTATACCCCAATCCGCAAGCAACTCAGCACGTCCGTATTCAAGGTGCTTCCGAATGTTGTACAAAGTAACATTGTCATCAATCAATTGCCTGCAATCTTTATCCGAAGTTACAAGATATACTTTTATCCCTTTTGATTTTGCATGCTCCGCAATGGTGGCAAGAATGTCATCCGCTTCAAACCCTGCAATGCTAATCAATGGAATATTAAAAGCATCTAAAACTTGCTGGATCATAGGCAATTGCATGATCAAATCAACAGGCGCTTCATCGCGGTGGGCCTTATATTCCGGATATGCAATATTTCGAAAAGTGGGTTCAGGTGTATCCCAACCACAAATAATGTAATCCGGTTTTTTATCTCGCAAAAACATCAAGTCACGGGTAAACCCATATACGGCATTAGTGGGTGTCCCCGTAGGGCTAGTCATGTTTGGAATGGCATGAAAAACCTGAAAAATCAAAGACATGGAATCGATCAAATACATCGTTTCGGGATTATTACCCATGAGCAACTTTAGCTTTCTTTAATTAAAATGTACAGTTTCTGCAATTTATATCGGACTGTCACCTTTTCCTAGGAATAACTGAAAAAAAACCAAGGATTCAAATTATTCCTAAGTCTTACCCAATCATAATTGGGATGGTCTACAAAGGTCACCTAAACACGATTTATCCTTATTTGCAGGAAAAAACACCCCTGATTCTAATAACACTTGTTTGCATTAATTGACTACTTCAGCTTATGATTTACAATCATATTGGAGATGTGTAGGTTTTTCTAAAAACCGTTTACTTCATAGCAAGGTGATGGATCATGGCTGCTAAAGCAATAAGTCGAAGTTCTTCTTCACCAAAGAGTGAATCAAAACAGGGACTGGTAGTGACTTTGGTATTCTTTATTCTTGCAACCATCGGGCTTGGGGTCTCCACCTACTTTGGTTTCTCTGAACAGGAAACCCTCAGGGCAGATAAAGAAAAGTCTGATGCAACTTTAAAAAATGAAACAAAACTCATTGATTTCTACCGCTTCCAATCAATGCTTTATTGGACATATATATCAACCGTAAATGGTTTTAAGCCTGAAGACTTGGATATTTATGAAGGATTGCGGGCAAAAGTCGAAGATGAAACCATTCTACCAAAGGATGCCAAATACGATCCCAACAAGGAAGAACTAAAACTGGTTAAAACAAGAATGGACATGCTTGAAAAAATGGCATTTAAAGATGCTGCAGACAAAGATTTGACCTTGAAATTCGACAAGACAACCAAGAAACCCAGCAATACTTTTGACGAAATAACCACGCTTCAATCAAAAAGATACCAGGCACTCAAAGAACGTTTTGACAAAGTTGAGATGGAAAAAAAAGAAGCTCAGGAGGCAGAAAAGAAAAGTCAGGATGAACTGGCTGCTTTTAAGGCAGAAATCAATAAGAAATTTGCGGGCCTCACTGATACTGCAAAAAAAGAATTTTCTGAGTTTACCACTTTAAGGGATCAACTTAGAAAACAAAAAGATGAGCTTACCAAAGCTTTAACCACTGAAAAAACTGAACGCAGTCGGGAAAACGAAGAATTTACTGAAAAAATTGCCAAACTCGAAAAGAAATCCAGAGATAAAGATATCGAAATTACCGCATTGGCAGACCAACTTGTCCTTACCAAAACCAAAGGCAATGACATAGGTAAAAATATACGCCCCGATTACAAAATCGTTAGCATTGATCGCACAGGATTATTGCCCTATATCAACGTGGGCCATGGCGACAGGGTTAATCCCCAAGATACTTTTAGCATTCATGGTATTGGAACCGATGGGCGCCCTCTTCCTGAAATCAAAGGTTCTTTGGAAGTGATCAACGTTGTTGGCGAACACCTTAGTCAATGTAAAGTTTTAACCGTCAAAGATACTAATAAAGACCCCATCTTAAAAGGTGATGTTGTTTATAATCCTACATGGAACCCAAATTCCAGAAAACGAATTGCAATCATGGGAATAATTGACCTCACAGGCGATGGAAAGGATCAAATCTACGAACTTATTGCTCAACTTGAAAGACAAGGGGTTTTGGTTGATGCATATCTTGATCCTGCAACCTTGGAAATCAGGAATACCCCGGGTATCTCACCAAAGACGGACTTACTTATTATCGGGGATGGGATTGATTCTGTGAAAGCTCCAAGAGGCATCATTAATGAAAAAATGGCCCAACTGACCAAATCCATCAATGAAATGCGGCAGGCCGCCAAGGAAAACGGTGTATCCAGCGTCGATTTGCGAAAATATTTGGAAATGTCCGGCTATCGGGTTCCCAAAAATTATTACGAGATGGGTCCAAACCCAAATCCCGTGTTTACCAATAAACCTAATCCCAAGGGCGGGGCCCCGGTAAACAAAGAAGAACCAGCCAAGGAAGAAGCAAAAAAAGCTGAACCTGAAGAGAAAAAAGAGAAGTAGCGGTTGGGCTGAACCAGAATAGTCTTTCGGGCTTCTATTGCCTGAAAGGCTATTCTCATTTACTCTAAACCTATTGCCGCCTTAGCTCAGCTGGTAGAGCGACGCTTTCGTAAAGCGTAGGTCGTGGATTCGAATTCCACAGGTGGCTCTTAATTTTCAGCCCTTAATTCCACCTACTAACCCTTACGCCCACAAATCAGCTAAAAATCCATTTTTAATTGCTATTAAACGGCTCTAAACGCAATGAAGATTAGCTTTTAAGGCTCTTCCTGATTGCATTTAAAAGCCATTAACAAGGGAATCGAAGGCGATGTTAGTTCTTGCCCATTAAAACCCTTTAAAATGGCGAACACACAAGTTATATTTTGTATTACTTGAATTATCATCTAAATCAACACTTTATTACAAATAAAATACGATTTTTTATAAACTTTTATTATGATTCAACCGTAGAATTATTAACGATTCTTTTTACCAAGATTAGAATCAAAATAATCGATTTTACGCTCGGGCAGGGGCTGTAATGGCTTTCGCATTAGATTTATTCCGCTCTTTTATAAGTGGTAAATTCTTTACCAAACTTAGAAAATCCAATAAGCAATCCTTTCGACCAGGCCTTTTGACTTTGGAATCCAGGGTAACACCTGCGATTATCGACATCTCCAGCCCCACAGTTTACACCTCCACCATGATCGGGGCTTCTAAGGATCATAACATAGAAAGTCAGGAATGGGTTTCCAGCGCAATCAAAGCAATTTCTTTATCTCAACCTGCTTGCAATATTATGAATATTGCAGAATCCGATGCATCGACTTACCCAAGCCTAAAATCGGCTAAACAATTATTACAACAGAAGGTTCAAGGTTTCTTCTCTGACCCCAATACCTTGGAAAAATTACATGGCATCTTTCCGGGGGCAACTGCTGGGGCGGGCGATGAATGGCGAACCAATGCCCAAGGCTTAATCAACAATATTCTCAGCAACCGCTACGCAATTGATGTAGAGTTGTTATCAAACACCGAAATGGCTGGTGCCATGGGTGCCTTCGCCGGAGTTGGTTATAACGGCAAGCCCGTAATCTATATAAATGCTGATTGGCTTTCGCTAAACCCGGACAGCACATTCGTTTCCAGGGTGCTAGCCGAGGAATTCGGCCACAGCTTGGACTTTTCTCTGAATAGCACACAAGACACGGCTGGGGATGAAGGGTTTAAATTTGCCTTGGAATTGTTCGGCATCGAAGGGATAGACACCTCCCGCTTGGAAGCAGATGATCACGAAACCCTTAGGGTTCACGGTGCGGAAATTCTAGTTGAAGAAGCCTCTGTTACATTTCAAGCTGCATACATGGGAACCCCTTCGGCATGGAGCCTTGAGGCCAGCTCGATCAAACTGACGAGCAAGGTTAATGCCATATTAAATGGCATTAAGTTTATTTCCGGTGATCCAAATGCGCAATACTTTTCGGGCAACAATGTGGCTGGGTCGCTGGTATATTCCAATTCATCCGGCACCGTATATACCATAAATGGAATTATTTCCCGCCAGTTCAAGTCGGGAGCCACCACTAATGCATTCTATTTTTACGCAACGGGTGCCAATGGTGTGGTCGATTCCAACGGTGGGGATGACAGCGCTTATCTGCTTCATGTTGTCGGAAATTCGACAACAATTGTTTATGATGGAACTTCAAATGCCTCATACACCACCAGCAGCGATCCCGTTGATACTGCCCTTAATAATATAAAAGATTCGACCCAGCCTAGCCTGACAGCTACCACCAGTTCAACAGCGGGGGCACTGCCTGCGATAGAAGCCGGAGGCACGGCAAACAGCACTGCTGGCCAGGACGGCTCGGGGAATGTGATAACCGGCCTGTATACTAATTTTACGGGAACCAATCCTCCAACTATAATTTCTGCGGGTGTGACGGCTGCCTCCCAAACCGCAGTCGCCGCTCTTTCGACCTCAACTTCAAACTTTACCGCAATTATTGCCAACTTTGGCACCCTCCAGATTGGAGCCAATGGCACCTACCTTTACAAGGTTGATAACACCAACACATCGGTTCAAGGCCTAAGGCAACTCACCGACACCCTGACCGACACCTTCACTTACACGGCAAAGGATGATAACGGATATATCGCATCAACAACATTAACCGTCACCATTCAGGGTAAGAACGATGCCCCGGTAGCTTCAAACGATTATGCCACAGCCAAGGCCACTCTAAGCAGCGTTCCTCTTGCTGATCAATACACTTCGAATGATCCCTATGGGATGCTTGCTACAGGTAATGTTCTCACCAATGACTCCGATGTCGATAAATATGGGGAGACTAAGTCGGTCGTGGGCCTGACGGCCACTGCCACTTATGCAAACGCCTACACTCCAGGCGGGTCAACAACAAAGCTGGTATTCTCGGCAGCCTCGACGCTAAGTAACGTGAGTGCCACTAGCAGCCAATATGTTTACATTTCCAATGGTGCTACCCCCACCCCTACTTATTATCTTCTTAAAAATAGCGGAACAGCAATAACTGTTTCTAGCAATACCAAGAATGCTGATGGCACTTATTCGATAAACCTTAGCAAAACGCCTGACAACTATACCTTGGGCAATGGCTCTGTAGTTATGTTTTCCACTACTAATACTCCTGATTTTACAACCAATACTAGCGCCAAAAGATCGCTACAGTCTCTACTTCTACCTCCGTACAATCTTCAACCGTCACCGTCACTACTACCGATGGAACGATTTATGTGGGCATGTCTATTACTGGCACTAATATACCATCCGGGGCAACTGTTACGAACATTACACCTAGTGGCAGCAACTTCGTTTTAACAATCGATAAGCTATTTAGTTCAGCGCCAAGCGGAACTTTTACTCTTTCATCCATCGGGGGAAATACAGTAAATGGTCTTTATGGAATTCTGGTCCTTAATTCGGATGGCACTTACACCTACACCCCTACTGCCGACACTCCGGGAGGCACCGAAAATTTCAAGTACTCCATGCGCGACGCTGCTTCTCTTCTTAGCACTGCCACACTCACCGTAAATGTACTACCCTCAGTCTCTACAGACCCGAATGCCAAGCCCGATGCAGTGACTGGCATTGAATCTGGTGGAACCAACAACGGAACTCCTGGCACAAACCCCTCTGGTAATGTTATCTCGGGATCCATTTTTGCTGGCAATGGCTCAGGAGGCGTAGATGCTGTCGGATCAGGGGCCACCGCGGTAACCGTGACTGCGGGTCGTACTAGTTCCGCATCGAGTTCAACGGCAATCACTGCGGGCAGTTATCAGGATTTCACAGGCGCTTTCGGCACCTTAC
>RFZJ01000010.1 GCA_009920765.1 Planctomycetota bacterium
AAAAAGCGCACCTGTATGAGTGGGATCTAATTCGACAGCTCGCTCAAGATGCTTGACAGCGGCGGCTTTTTCACCTTCGTCAAGAAATATTCCAGCTTTTTGAAAATGGAACTCAGCACTGTGGCTTGCAAGTTCTTCTAACTTTCCAAGAGTGGCTTTTGCTTCTTTAAGGTTTTCTTTTTGACGAAGCAGGTCGATACGTTGGAGTTGAACCTGATTAATGTTATATCCAAGTTTTTCAGCTTTATCAAAAGCTTTGGAGGCTTCTTCGATGTTTTTAGTGGAAAGGTGGGCTTTTCCCAGATAAAAGAAGGCTAGGCTGCTTTCACCATGAGATAGGTTTTCAATAGCCTCTTGGGTATGCCCCATGAAATAAAGAGCGATACCAAGTTTAAGTTGATATTTTTTTTGGCCAGGGACCGCTGTTGTTTCAACTTTCTTCTTAAGAAGTTGAACAACTTCTTTTAAACTTTTGAATTGTTGATTTCCTTGAGCCAAACCGTTACGAAGTTGCTGTACGGTGCCAGCATCGCAATCTTCTTTTTCCACCATCAAAGTTCGCAAGTCAATCAGCATTTGGTCAGCCATAAGTTTAACTCCACAACGGTAACATCTAGATGAAATATTGATTAAGCTTGAGAGTTTCTGGACAATAAAGAAAGTCAAGCTTTAACTATTTTGATCCTGCAATTCTTCAAAAGTAAATATATTCACATTAGGGCCATAATCAAGTGTATTTGGCTGGTTGATGGTAAGGTGGGGTAAATTGACCTAAATCTTTGAAAAATAGGGCGATATTTTTTATGAGTTCGATTTCTTGTTATGCCATGGTTGTATCGGGGTTGGAAAGTATAGCAGCACGCGAGATTGAATTGCTATTAGGGGCAAAAATCACTCGAAAAACTGATGGTTTGGTAACTTTTAATATCGATGGCCCGGATCCAGACCTCTTTGAACTCAAAACAACCGAAGATGTTTTCCTTTTTGCCTGGGGTACCGATTCTCTCACTTACCGGGCTAAAGATTTGGAAGATATCAGAAAATGGACTGCTAAAGAGGGCGATTGGACCCGCCTGATCAGTCAACATCATGCCTTTAAGCCTAAAACCAAGGGAAAACCCACCTATCGGTTCATAACCCAAATGGATGGAGAGCATGGTTATTATCGTAAAGATGCGCAAAAGGAGTTTGCCAAGGGATTGGCCAAGTTCATCCCGCCAAATTGGAGAATGGTGGAAGATAATGCAGCGGTGGAATTTTGGTTGACCATTGAAGAAAAGACAGCTGTAGCGGGTATAAGGCTGACTGACAAAACCATGAGGCATCGAACTTATAAGGTTGCCCACCGTCCAGCATCGCTTCGACCAAGTGTTGCGGCCTGCATGGTTCGGATTGCAGAGCTTAAACCCCATCACAAGGTGATTGATCCCATGTGCGGTGCGGGTACTATTCTTGGAGAATATCAGATTTTTGCAGAAGGATGGCGTGTTCCTAGGGAAGCTGCCTGGGGAGGGGACATCGAGCAAGCCGCTGTCATGGATGCTTCTGCAAATACTAGAAAATTAGGCAAGATCTATATGAATCGCTGGGATGCTCGATGGTTGCCTCTTGAGTCTTCGTCAATGGACCGCATTATTTGCAACCCTCCATTTGGTAAGCAGATATCTTCAGAAGTTGACATCAATAAACTTTATCGTGGACTAATGATTCAATTTAATCGAATTCTTAGTCCCGATGGAAAAGCAGTTTTGTTGGTAAGTGATTATGCAGCAATTAAGGCTGCATGTGACAATGTGGGGTGGAAAGTTGAAAAGAAGTTTCGCACTCAAATTCTTGGGCAAAATGCAGTACTCAGCCTATGGCATAAGCCTGCAATAGAAGATACACTACCTTAAATAGAATGATTCTCACTGAATGGAATAAGTTATGTCCAATGCCTCGATATCAATGAAGTGTGAACACTGCGATGCAAATCTTAAGTTGCCCGGTACTCTTGCCCCCGGAAAAAAAATTAAATGCCCCAAGTGTTCTGGGGTAATCACTGTTCCCTCTTCATCCGCCCCTTCAAAGCCTCCCAAAGAAGAGAAAAAAGCTCCTGAAGAACCGCCTAAAAAAAAGAATACTGGCGATGATGATGATGAAGGAGGGCTTTATGGGTTGCAGGATATTGCCAATCCTGAAAAAGAGACTAAATCGAAACCCAAAATAAATTATGCCCTTGATACTTCAAATAAAGACCTTCGTGGCCCTGCTCAGGCTGCGCTTTTAGGCCCTTCGAACAAAATTATGTTTCGAAGCATGTTTTGTGTGGCTCTTTGCGTTTTTAGCTTTGGAGTGGCAGTGTGGCCCTTTGTTTTCTCGGAGGATATTCTTGATTACAAAGAAACTTTGAAAGCTTATTTCAAAATAGAGATTGAAAAAGCAAAGGGTAATACTGAACTTCAGAAGAAACTATCTGAAAGAGCTAGTAAAATCGAAAAGGATAATAAGAATGATATTCTAGCCCACAATGTTTATCCTGAAATCGCTGAGAGGCAGAAAAAGCTTAAGATGACTGATGTGGAGCAAGGTATTCCCCTTGAACCTGGTGAGCAGGAATTTATTAAAGTTATCCGTACCAAGCAGGTTCCCTACCGAATTTCGTGGATTGTTTTTTCTTTGCTAATTCTTGTTTACAATGCAGTCGAAGCAATGGCTGCAGTAAGAATGCAGGCTTTGGAATCCTATAATTGGTCAATGGTTTGCGCAATCATGGGCATTATTCCTTTCAATTGCATTGGCCTTCTGTCCAAGATTTGGTCTGCAGATGTACAGCCTGATCCTATGCAACTTTTTCCTGATGAGGGATTCGATCTGCTGCAATTATTTACCCATCCTTTGTTTTTGCTTTGTCTTGAATATATCGGTTCACTGGCTCTGGGTGCCACTGCCTTACAGGTTTTATTGAAGCCAGAAGTTAAAGAAGGCTTTAGTTACAAAGGTGATATTTAAGACTTATTTATTCATTGAGGCCGAAAAGAATTGAATCCAACCTTTGATTCTTTCAGCCCAAGTTGAGCCGTGGTTTGCGCAAAGAATTCCTTCGACAATGGGGATGGAATCAGCAGCCTTGGGCGTTGCAAGTTCATAATGGGGCCTGAATTTTCCACTTACAATCGAAATTGTCATTGGCCTGGTCATTTCAAGTAAGCCTTCTTCTCCTTGTGTTGCCCCCCAACCACTTAGGCCTACTCCGCCAAACGGAGTTGCAGGGTGTGCGTGAGGAACAATTGCATCGTTGATGGATACGCTACCTACTTTCAAATTCAATGCGATTTTTTGTCCCAACTCCTGATTCGTGGTAAAAATACTTGCGCACAAGCCAAAAGGGCAGGCGTTTGAAATCTGTATGGCATCTTCAATGGTTTTATAAGTAATCACTGATAAAACTGGGGCAAAAATAGCCTCGTTGCAAATTTTCATTTCCTGACGAATATTTGCCAGGATGCAGGCATCAAAAAGCCCATCCTTCCAAATTTCTGATTTGTTCAATGGCCAGATCAAGTCAGCGCCCTCGGCTAAAGCTGATTCGATTAGAGGCAGGGCACAGTTCGCCTGAGATTCCAAAAGAATTTTTCGTGGCTTAAATTCCTTTGCTAGTTCAATTAACTTCGTTGCAACTCTCTCCATCATGGATTCCGGAATCAAGAACCTTCTGCTTGCCATGCATGTCTGCCCAGCATTGATATTCGTAGCAAACCAGGCTGCACTTACTGCAAGATCTACATCGCCATCATCTAAAAGAAGTAAAGAATCGATTCCTGAAAGCTCAAGGGTCGAGGGGATAAGTCTTTCAGCACATTTTTTTGCGATGGCTTTTCCAGTTTCGACTGAACCAGTCATGACAACGAAATCAATATTGGAATCTATGAGAACGGGGCCAGATTCTCTTGATGAAGAGAGCGGTTTAAAAATATTTGGTGGAAAAGTTTCAAGAAGAAGTTCGGCTAGGATCTTGTTGGTTTCATTGGCATTTTCGGATGGCTTCCAAACAACCCCGTTTCCTGCGACCAGTGCCTGGATGATTTGGACTCCGTTAAGGAAGAGCGGGTAATTCCATGTCCCAATAATCCCGACAATTCCCCTGGCTTTCCGATGTACCTTGGATTTTTGCAAGAACAACCACCAAGGGGTGTCGCTTGAGCTGATTTTTCTTGGTCTTAAGACAAGTGATGCGTTTTTTTCGAGAAATTTGCATGCTTCCGCCAAGGGTAGGATCTCGGCTCCCAGTGCCTCTTCGTAGGGTTTCCCGGAATCAAGAAACAAAGCTTTTGCAATATCGTGTCTGTGTTCAACAAGGAGGTGTCTGAATTTTTGGACTCTTTGTAATTTATCCTTGATTGCCAACTGTTCCCATTGGCCTTGGGCATTGCGCATAATCAGCAATTCTTCTGCAAGCTCCTGATTATCCATAAATTGAATGTTCATTTAAATTATCTTAGGCGAGAATAGGCCTTAGGGCACGCAAGTTTGGAAAAAGGAACCATATTGATGTTAAATCTTCTGGACATAAAACCACTACCGCTTGCAACTTCAGGGCTAGAGCCTGTAAGAGGGGAAATAAAATCTGTTCCCGAGGATTTTATCGTCGAGGAAATTCCTGCCTATGTACCCATAGGGGAGGGAGATTTTATTTACCTTTGGGTTGAAAAACGCGACCTTTCAAGCCCTTTCATGGCACGAACCCTTGCCAAGGCCCTTTCCATTCCTGCAATGGAAGTAGGCATGGCTGGGTATAAAGACCGCAGAGCGGTGGCAAGGCAGTGGATAAGTTTGCCTGGGCATCTTGAAAAGGAGATTGAGAAAATAGAAATAGAAGGATTTAAGATTTTAGAAAAATCACGCCATACCAATAAGCTTCGAACCGGCCATTTGCATGGCAACAAATTCAATATTCTTCTTAAGTCAATTATGGATGAAGCGAACCAGCAAAAAATAAAAAAACTGGTGGAGAGGGTAAAGGTAACGGGTCTTTGGAACTTCTATGGTGAACAAAGGTTCGGTAAGAATCTGGAAACATTAAAAATTGGCCTCAATCTGCTCGCTCAAGATAAAGAAGCATCTAGAAAGCCATTTTATCTTCGAAAGTTAGGATTGTCAGCGGTGCAATCTGCGTTGTTCAATGAGGTTTTAAGATTACGAATCACAAACAACACCCATAAAAAAGTATTGCTGGGGGATGTTCTCTGCATGCTTCCTCAGGAATCTAAATGTCATGCCCGGAACCTGCAGGAGGATCAACTAAGGGTGGATCAAGGTTTAATGGCTGTTACCGGGCCAATGCAAGGATGGAAAATGTATCCAAAGCCCGCTGAAGAAGCTTTGTTGTTGGAAAACCATGTTTGTGAATCTTTTGGCTTTAAACAAGATGTATGGAAGGGGTTCGGGAAGTTTTTAATGGGTGCAAGGCGATGCTTGGTTTATCCCATCGAAGGGCTGGATCTTGGGTTTGAAACGGATGGTGTAAGGTTATCTTTTTCCCTGCCTGCTGGTGCATATGCCACCCAACTAATTCGGGAAATAACCCAGCAGGATACAGCCGAAGAGCCAGAATGTTAAAAGATGTAAAATACAAATTATGAATCAATAATTCAGGGGCTGACTATCCTTCGTTGCTAACTTTTAGAACTTTGAAATATTTTTCTTGATGTATCTCTTAACAAGTGATTGAATCGTTTTACCAGCGTGACAACCTTAGAAGTTCAGGATACAAATGGCAAACAAAGTTATTTCGATTGAAGACTGTACGGTCCCCGAAAAAATATTACTTGCTGCTAATCTGCTTGAAGAATCTGGCCAGACACCTTTTAGTGCAGAAGCCTTGATTGTGATGGCATGGCAAAAATACCCCCGTACTTTTGGGCTTAAAGGTTTTGTGGAATCCTACCCTGATTCCAACAAAATTCTTGCTAGTATCATGGGCGAAAAGGGCTTAGCCCGAAGGGGTTGGCTTGTTAAGACCGGGCAGAAAATGTATGCCCTTACCAAGGACGGATTAATCGTTGTCAAGCGTATCCTTAAGGGCGAAGACAGGCCCGCTTCCAGACAATCCACCATTCGCACCAATAAAGAAACTGATCGAATTCTTCTTGCCATCATGGATTCTATAGCTTTTGAAAAATTCCAAGATGGGCGCAAGCAGGAAGTTGCTTTTACCGATGCTTGTAAATTCTTTTCCATAAAAGATGGCATGACCGCTGACCAGATTGATGCCAGGATTAATGTGGTTTTAAAATGCCTGCAAAATATGGAGCATCAAATCGGGTTGGGTAATGCAGTTCTTAGCACTGGTCAAAGTGTTGCCATGGTGGATGTAGTACTTGCAATGGAAATACTCAAGTACCTTGAAGATAAGTTTTCAAGACATTTTAATCTTTTGAAAGTTCGTGCTGGGAAATAGTCTTTCTTAGGCGGGCTTCTTTTTCTTCACACCATTTTTAATCCCAAGGCCGCTGTCGGTTTTGGGATTTTCTTCAAATCGCATCTGTGAACTTTCCACGTACTCTTCGTTTATTTCAAAGCTAATCCATTTGCGTCCGAGTTTCTGGCTAACCGCCCCCGTCATGTTGCTTCCTGAGAAAGGATCAAGCACCGTATCGCCTGGACTTGTTAAAAACTGGATAAAAAACTCGGGAAGCGGTTCGGGAAAACGCGCAGGATGAATTGTTAAACCTTCCTGCCTGCACTTCTTGATGTAGGAATCCGCAGACCTGCAATTGGGAATGGAAAGCATGTTTGGAGGAATGGCCCCGCCATTATCCTTCTGAAAATTAGGTCCGATTTCATGCTGTGATGGTCGCATTGCGGTATCGTAGCCATCCCGAAGCAGGCGTTGCATGGATTTACTATAGGGCCTAAGCACTCTACGGTTATCTGCTTGAGGTTCTTCCGTTTTGGAAAGCCACCAAACCATGTTGACCGCATCTTTCACTCGGGTTCTTCGGATGGTGACCCACTCTGCGGGGG
Organism: Planctomycetota bacterium; assembly: GCA_009920765.1. Lineage (GTDB taxonomy): Bacteria > Planctomycetota > Planctomycetia > Gemmatales > Gemmataceae > UBA969. The sequence goes on from RFZJ01000010.1 coordinate 7,006, forward strand.
TTGGCAATTTGCTGGGATTGTACCAGTAGAATTCCTGTGCAAGATGGAATCGCTGACATAATTTCAAAATCAATTCATACTGGAATAAGGAGCGGGTACCCTTTTTCGGATTCCAAGCACCTGCAAGATCCATCACAAAGGAACCGTCCGGTTTTAATATCCGCTGGATTTCCCAAGCAAAGGGAAGTATCCAATCCACATACGATGAGGCATCAACATTTCCGTAAGCTTTTTGTCTGCGAAGGGCGAATGGTGGTGAGGTTAAAACCAAAGAAATGGAGTTATCCTTAATTTTTTTTAAAAGTTCCAAGGCATCCCCAAGGTAGCATTTACCAAGCGAGGTTTCGTAAGCCGGGGTCAGCCTGCTGATGGACATGCAATTTTCCTGCGCTATTCTTCCCTGTTTTCCTGGTTTAACAGGCTAGGCTTGAAAAAGAATCAAGCCGGTGGGGGACTATAGCGCTCGCCAAGGAACTGTCTAGAGCGAACTGAATCACCAATGGGAAATAGGGCCCGAGGGGACTTTAACTGGGCATTCTAAGTCGGGCCAATTTGGTTCAGGCCTGTTTTTTACGAGTTCTTCAATTTGATTTGCCAAGTCTTCAAAGTGCTTGGGTGATTCGAGTTGAACCAGTTGTTGTTGTATTTGGTGACCAGGTTTTAAAACCCTGCAGTACCAGTTTGCAACTTTACGGAATGCCAGGCAGGAAAACCGTTCGCCCTTATGTTCCAACAGTAGCCTAAAGTGCCTGCGCATGAATTGCAATCGATCCATCCACCCTGCATGCGGGGACGGTTCCCCTTTTAAATCCCAAGTTGATAATTGCTGGAATATCCATGGATTGAGCAATGCCCCGCGCCCTATGGCTATCCCGTCGCAACCCGTTTTTTCAAACATATTCTTGGCATCTGAAACACTTTTAACATCCCCATTACCAATGATGGGGATTTTTTCCACGGCTTCCACCACGCATCTTATGCCCTCAAGGTCTACGCTTCCCGAAAAACCCTGCTCTCTGGTTCTGCCATGGATCGTTATTGCTGCAACTCCAGTTTTTTCAAACTCACGTGCAAACCAAGGCCCAGACATATTCTCCTTGTCCCATCCAAGTCTCATCTTAACCGTTACTGGTATTTTTACCGATTCTACAATTTTTTGAACCAGTGTAACGGCATTAGAGCCTTCGCAAAGTAATGCAGAGCCGCCCCCGCTTCTTGTAACTTTTCTCACTGGACAGCCCATGTTGATATCCACGCTGCTTACACCATAGCCCTCCAGCCATCTGGCAGCAGCAACCATGTCTTCAATTACATGACCGTATAATTGCACTGCAAATGGCCTGTCAAACGCAGATGTCTGAATGAGATCCATGGTTTTACGGCAAGTGCGTATAAGGGCCTTGGCATTTACCAGATCGGTGGTGGCGTGCCCTAAGCCTCCTAATTCTCTTACAGAGGTACGAAAGGCGAGATTCGTATAACCTGCAAGTGGAGCAAGCCAAAATCTGCTGGGAAGTGTCAGGGATCCTAACTGCATTGTTGACATTTTGTTTTCAGGAGTTTCCGTTGATGAATTTGTTGGGAATGCCCTCGAGGGAACTATCGGCATTTGGCTTCCACAAAACCGAAGCTTCGATTTTTGCTGCGAGTTCAAAGTCCTTCACGGTAATTCCGCCATGGTCATGGGTTTTTAATTTAACCCAAACCTTGCCCCAAGTAATAGCCATATCCGCATGGTGCCATGCAGCCTCACAAATAAAGCCGATGGTGTTGACCAGCATGAGGGTGGTCTGCCAACCTGCTGTGGTGTATTTTCTTTTAAGCCAACCCTCTTCGAGGTACCAACCATCAAGTTTGCGGTTCGTTAGTTCGGCTTTAACTTCAGCGTCGTTGAACACTTTAAGTTTGATTTTATCCATGACATTCCTTTTTCTGAAATGGACATATGTATTACCGTAAGTAAACATTGTATCAATGATTGGCGTAAGTAGATTAATCCACCTTGACTGAATAAGCCAATCTTCGGGATACTTTTAGCTTGGAGGTATTGAATATGCGCAGGATAGCAGCAATAGTTTTAGTCCCGATATTAATTATGATTTCAGGGTGTGGCAAACAGGATAAGGAGATCCTTGCAAACATAGGCAGGAAAATAACCGCAAAATTTGAAAGTGCAGCATCGCCTACACGAAAAAAACTTGAAATGGGAATACAGGCCATGAGAGGGGAGATATTGGAATCTTCCATAGAAGATTCCGTACTTTTTCGGCTTCGAACCGACAAAAATCTTAAAGATCAGAAAATTGAGGTTTCCTCTAAAGAACAAGGTGTGATTTTACTTAAGGGCACGGTTCCCGATGAGCAGTCCAAGGTTCGAGCCATTGAGGTTGCAGAAAATACTAAAGGCGTAAACAAAGTGGAGTCTGAGTTGGTGGAAAAGATTCCTGATAACGTTGCTCCTAAAAAGGCCGTTGATTCCAAGGATGCGCCAGAGGTTAAAAAAGAAGGAGTTGAAATAGAGAAAGCACCGGAAAAACCAAAAGATCAGTTTCAGCCTTTTGATCCAAACAAAGCAAATGAAAAAGGGGAACAGGATAAACCTGCCCCACCTCTAAAATAATTTAGACGTTAAAGGTTAGTATAAATGTAACACTACCTAGGCTTGCCATCTTTCTTTTAACTCATTGGCAGATCCGCAATAAATGCATTTTTTTTGCAAATGAAATGAAAAAGGGGAGCAGGATAACCCTGCTCCCCTTTTGAATGAATCAAGCATTAAAGCTTAGTACATGTCGTCATGTCCGGGTCCACCAGCTTTCTTTTCATCCTTTGGCATATCAGCGACAAGTGCATCGCTGGTAAGTAGCAAGGTTGAAACGCTGGCGCCATTTTGCAAGGCAGATCGAACAACCTTGGTTGGGTCGATGATACCTTCCTTAACCATGTCTACATAACGATCATTGCGGGCATCGTAGCCAAAGTTGAAGTCACTGTTATCAAGCACTTTATTCATGACTACAGCACCATCCATTCCTGCATTGTTGGAAATCTGTTGGATGGGGGCCTTGCAAGCACGAATCACAATGTTGTAGCCAATAAGTTCATCGTGAGAAAGGCCTTTGCCCTTTAGGCCATCAGAAGCACGAAGAAGGGCCACACCACCGCCTGGGAGGATGCCTTCTTGAGCAGCAGCACGAGTGGCGTGCATTGCATCTTCAACGCGTGCTTTCTTTTCTTTCATTTCGCTTTCAGTCGCAGCGCCAACATTGATCTTGGCAACACCACCGGAAAGCTTGGCTATTCGCTCGCTCAATTTTTCCTTGTCGTAATCGCTGGTGGATTTTTCAAGTTCACGTTGGATGCTTGAAACACGAGCTTTGATTTCGTCTTTCTTGCCAGCGCCTTCGATGATAATGGTGTTATCCTTGTCGATCTTTACTTTCTTGGCACGGCCAAGTTGCTTAAGTTCAACAGCTTCGAGTTGGATGCCTAAGTCTTCAAATATAGCTTGGCCACCGGTCAGCTTGGCGATGTCTTCAAGCATCGCTTTTCTGCGGTCGCCATAGCCTGGAGCCTTGACTGCAGAGCATTTGAAGGTGCCACGAAGGCGGTTGATTACCAAAGTTGCAAGGGCTTCGCCTTCAACTTCTTCGGCGATAATCAGTATAGGTTTGTTGGTGCTTAATACTTTTTCGAGCAATGGAACCAGATCTTTGTTGCTGGTGATCTTCTTTTCGTAAATAAGGATGTAAGGATCATCGAGTTCACATTCCATTTTTTGTTGATCAGTTACGAAGTAAGGAGAAAGGTAACCGCGGTCGAACTGCATGCCTTCTACAAATTCATGGGAGGTTTGTAGCGCTTTGCCCTCATCAACAGTGATTACGCCATCTTTACCTACTTTGTCGAAAGCTTCAGCGATGATGGTACCGATTTCGTTGTCATCATTGGATGCAACAGTTGCAACATTCTGAAGATCTTTCTTGAGTTTTACTGGCTTGCTGTTTTCCTTGAGGCGTTCGATGATTTCTTCAACAGCTTTTTCGATGCCGCGCTTCATCATCATGGGATTGACGCCAGCAACAACAGCCTTGAGGCCTTCGTTGAAAATAGCTTCTGCCATGACAGTTGCGGTGGTGGTGCCATCGCCTGCCACATCGCTGGTTTTGCTTGCAACTTCGCGCACCATGCGGGCGCCCATATTTTCATACTTGTCTTCAAGGTCGATTTCCTTGGCAACTGTCACACCGTCTTTGGTTACCAATGGCGAGCCAAAGCTCTTTTGAATGATGACATTTCTGCCTTTGGGCCCGAGAGTTACCTTAACTGCTTTGGCAAGCTTGTGGATGCCTCTGCGTAATGCTTCACGAGCTTCTTGATCAAATGCGATTTGCTTTGCTGACATCTGTTATCCCCTTATTGGCCTTTAAAAAAATTAATGTTTTACTTTTGAAGTTAGAAATACGTACTAGTCAACGATGGCAAGAACATCACTTTCCCTGAGGAGAAGAATGTTTTCGCCATGAGTTTCTTTGAATTCATCACCAGCCCAATTGGTGAAAAGAACCATATCCCCGATTTTTACTTGAAGGGGCTGTCTTTTGCCATCTCCTAATAGTCGGCCTGGGCCAACAGCTTCCACTTTTCCCCGTTGAGGCTTTTGCTTGGCACTATCAGGCAAGATAATTCCGCCCTTGCTCTTATCGCTAGCTTCAACTCGTTTAATTACCAGACGATCACCAAGAGGCTGAATCTTCATAAAATTACTCCTTAAAAAACACCGCTCGCATCAAAATGAATAAGAGCAATTCTATTAGCAAGTTCCGTGCCTGTTTTGTGTTATTGTTGTATCTCTTGAAATAGCATAGGCTTATGTGTTGCTTGGTGGCTAAAAAGAGAGAGCTTCCCTGCCAACTTTGCAACAGAAATCAGAGCTGTCTGTCGGTTTGGCAGGGTTGATGCTTGTTCTAGCAGGCTAAGTAGGCAGATAAATTTTGCCTAACTGGCAAGCAAACACCCTTATTCCCTTTCCCTTCCCAGTAACCTCCTTAAAATGAATGTTGTTCATCAAACTGGAGAGCTTATTTTGCAAACCTTGGTTTCTTCAAATGCCTTGAAACTTATCGACATTCTTAAAAGTATGGACGGCGTTGTCGTCGCATTAAGTGGTGGGGTGGATAGTGCAGTGGTTGCAAAGGCCGCTTTACTAGCTTTGGGAAATCAGGCACTTGCAATAACTGCAGATAGCCCAAGTGTGCCCCGCCAAGATATTGAGGCAGCTAAAAAGTTGGCAGGTGCAATTGGCCTAAGGCATGAAATAGTTTTGACCTCGGAATTTGACAATCCTGATTACACTAAAAATGCAGGCGATCGTTGTTATTTTTGTAAAAGTGAGCTCTATGAAACAATTTTTAAGAAGCTTTCTGATTTTAATGCACGAATAATATGCAGTGGTGCCAATCAGGATGATTTAGGTGATTACAGGCCGGGTTTGCAGGCTGCGAAGGAACGGGGAATAAGGCACCCTTTGCAAGAGGCGGGCTTGGGCAAAAAAGAGGTTCGCGAACTGGCACAATATTGGAGCCTTGAAGTGTGGGATAAACCAGCCTCGCCTTGTCTCTCAAGCAGAATCGCCCCTGGTGTCGCTGTAACCTCAGATCGAACCGCAAGAATTGAAAAAGCCGAGATATATCTTAAATCACTGGGCTTTCGCGATTGCAGGGTTCGACTTCATCACGATGATCTAGTTCGGATAGAGCTTCTTGTCGAGGACATTGCCAAACTCGCAGATCCGGATGCCCGTAAAAACCTTTCCGAATATTTTCATGAAATCGGGTTCCGATTTATTACACTGGATATGGATGGGCTGAGATCGGGAAGTTTAAACTCTTTGGTTTCTCTTGAAGTCATGAAAAAGTACCAGTCTAAAGAATAGTTGGGAGAAAGAATCATGGATCCTAGGGTTAAAGCGGTTGCAGCTCCTAAAGTGCTTGAGCAAAGTTTTTTGGAAGCCCGATCCAAACTTCTGGATATAGCTGCAATATTAGATCGTATAAATCGGGGCGATTCATCCGATGCTGTGCATCAAGATGTTAAAATTGGCCGTATTATGGAAGCTTTGAAAATTCTAGAAGGAAAAACGCCGCATAAAGCCGAGCAGATTCAAAAACTCTTTTCCCTCCCCTATGATGCTAATTGGGAAATCCCCTCTCCCCGTTACTAACTATCGAGGCATGAAAAATGCAATACATAGACCCCCACATTCATATGATTTCCCGCGTCACTGATGATTACCACCGCATGGCACAATGTGGCTGCGTTGCCATCAGCGAGCCTGCCTTTTGGGCTGGTTTTGATCGTGGTTCAGTTGAAGGGTTTCGGGATTACTTTCACCATCTGGTGGAAGTGGAACCCAAAAGAGCAGCATTATTTGGAATTCGTCATTTCTCCTGGCTTTGCATCAATGCCAAGGAAGCAGAGAATGTTTCTCTTTCGCGCGATGTGATTGCCATGATTCCTGAGTTTTTGCAAAGGCCTAATGTGCTAGGCATAGGTGAGATTGGCTTAAATAAGAATACCAAAAATGAAGCAATTATTTTTCAGGAACATATGGATCTCGCTGCCAAAACTGATGAACTGATTTTGATCCATACTCCGCATCTGGAAGATAAATACAAAGGTACCCGGATGATTGTGGATATGCTTAAAAATGATTCCCGGGTCAAACCCCATCGGGTTTGTGTCGACCATGTCGAAGAGCATACCGTAAAGCTTGCCTTGGATAATGGTTTCTGGTGTGGCATGACTCTTTATCCTACAACCAAATGTACTCCCGCCAGAGCGGTGGATATTATCGAAATGGTGGGAACTGAAAAAATCATGGCAAACAGTGCCGGAGACTGGGGCAAATCCGACCCTCTTGCAGTGCCTGAATTAATTCTTGAAATGCGCAGGCGCGGGCATCCCGAAACTGCGATCCGCAAGGTTGTTTATGAAAATCCATTAGATTTCTTCAGGCAATCCGCCCGCTGGCAGGAACCGTTCTCACTTTTGAATTTTTCAAAGTAGTCTTTCTTTTGAAAGCCGGGCCAAAATTGAAACAGGCGAATATCATTGCCATCGAAACTTCTTGTGACGAAACTTCGGTTGCAATATTTAACGACAAGCTTGAGGTTCTCTCAAGCGTGGTCGCATCACAGTTTAAATGGCATGAGCGTTTTGGTGGTGTTGTGCCTGAAGTGGCGGCACGAGCCCACATGGAACTTCTAAACAAATCGATACTCCAAGCCTTGCAAGATGCGGAATTGCCTATTTCTCAGATTAGTGCTGTTGCAGTTCATAACGGCCCGGGGCTTGCAGGGGCACTTCTGGTTGGCCTTAGTGCGGCCAAGATGATTGCCCTTGGTTTGAATGTCCCTTTGATTGCTGTCAATCATGTTCATTCTCACATTTATGCCTGCAGAATGTCTGCAGGAAAGGATATTTTTCCTTGTGTAGGTCTGGTGGTAAGTGGGGGCCATAGCATTTTGTTTGATTGTAAGACCGCCTTGGAAATGAACAGACTTGGTGGCACCATAGACGATGCTGCTGGCGAGGCTTTTGATAAGGTTGCGGCCTTGCTTGGTTTGGGTTTTCCGGGCGGGCCAGCGGTAGAGCGGGAGGCGATTGGCGGTGATCCGCATGCCTATGCTTATCCTAAGTCTTTTTTTTATGAAGACAGGCTCGATTTTAGTTTTAGTGGATTAAAGACGGCAGTGCTTTACACGATTGCACCCCCAGGGCAGGCAAGGCCCGCAGTCGTGGAAGCCAACAAGAAAAGAGCGGACATCGCTGCATCGTTTCAAAAAGCCGTGGTCGATGTTTTGGTTTCGAAGGCTCTTCAAGCTTTGCAGAAAACTGGTTTGAAAAGGCTGGCAGTTGGAGGCGGTGTCGTTGCTAATCAAACTCTTAGGCAAAAATTGCTTGAAGAGACCAAGCTAAATGGCATCGAACTTTATCTTCCAGAGAAAAATCTTTGTACGGACAATGCAGCCATGGCTGCGCTTTCTGTGGAAGCATGGAAGCAAAACATTTTTACAAGTCTTGATGTGGATATACGGCCCACGGTTTTTTAGCATTCGCAACTTTAATCAAAGTCTAAGAAATCCTAATGTTTTTTTGAAGATATGGGTGTTTACTTCATTAAAGCAGACTGGACCTTGTTTAACAAAACTAATGGTGCATTCTCGAAGTAATAGGCTGATTTTACGGCGGTGCTTAAAGCAATGATAAAATCATGAGGTAGGATTTTCTATTGAAGATGGCATGGTTGTTTCCGTCAGGAGGATGGTTCCTCGGATATCTTGCCTACATTAATTCTTAAGGAAGGGTAAATACCATGAAGAAGCTTTTTATTGCTACAATGCTTGCATTTGTTGCTGCCCCCATAGCTCAGGCTGGTGGCACTTTTGGTTTATTTACCTGTAAATCCTGCAATAGCTGTAATGTTTGCATTCGCCCCTACAACGCTTTTAGCCAGGTTTGTGTCGGGAATTGTAATGGTAATGTCGTTTCGGTGCCTGGTAATTGCATGCCTGGCGGGTGCGCTAATATGAATTATATGGACGGTAATTCAATGCCAATGGGTGTTCCCATGCCTATGCCAATGGGTCAGGGGCAAGGAACAAAGGGTGCTTATATGATCCCTGGAAATCCCGCCAACTTTTACCCAGTCTATATGCAAAATGGTTACCAAGTTCCCATGCAGGTTGTGCCTTATGGTGCCGGCCCAGCAATGCTTCCTTTGACCATTCCTGCTGCTCCACAACAAAACTAGTTATATTTGTTGGTGGATGAATTAAAAAGAGACCCAAGCTTAATGCGTGGGCCTCTTTTTGTTTTACGTTTGAAGGGTTTTATACCATGAAGATGGCATCATGAATGTTTATTTCGGCTTCACTTTCTTCTTCGGATTCATGGGTGTCAATTCCGTAGAAGCTGACAGTGTAACTGTTGGCGGCGAAAAAGTAATCTGAAAGGTTTGCAGAATCACTGGTGTAATCCTCAATGCTTTCTTCGTTTCTTGAGGACTCTGATTCATGGGCATTTGATAGGGTTGAGTTGCTTGTCAGAGGTGAACCAGCAAGGTAGTTAGCTACTGACCCAGTTGTCAAGTTATTGGCAGGCGCTTGTAAGTTTGCTGAGGGGGCAGGGGTCTCGATCCCAGACCTTGGGCAATCCAAACCTTGGGAGGGAGCAGTAACAGGTGCTGCGGGTGCTTCTGCAACTGGGGCTTCCCCGTCAAATCTTCTTACAATCGTTGTAGCGGTCAAAGTGGTCGAGCCTGATAAGCTAATGGCCCATCTGTTCAATTGGCCAATGTCCCCCCTGGCTTTATCTTCTACAGTAAGAGTCCAGATGCCTTTGGCATTTGAGCCATCGAAAACCGAAAGGGTCGTATCAGGTTTGTAGGAACCTTGGAAGGGGGCCAAACCACTGGATATAGTCTTGATTGCCTCATCATCAAAAATGGTGGAGAGGAAGTTGTCTCCTGAACCGCCCCTGCGGTAGGAAAGAGTGCTGACTATTCCGGCTGGGGATTTTAAGGAGATGATCAAGTCTGAATCATAAGTATGAGTTACATCTACAAGCACATTAAGATCTGATATTCGTATGTCTTGTGCAATGCTGATGTACGAGACTGTTCTAGTCAAATCCCTGATACTTGTAACGGTCGTGTTGTAGAAATTAAAGGATGAGTTGGAGGTAAGATTGTAGTTTGCTGAGTATACATCTTGGATTAGCTCACCATTAATGGTGTCGCCATCTTGATCCATTTTGTTGCCTGCAAGGTCAAGAACATTTGGCCCTACCTGGATATTATAAGTTCCCGCAGCAGAAGTGCTTGCAATGTTAAAAGTGAACTCAGTATTGTTGGTTCCTGCAACTGCTGTAATTCCGGATACAGTCAACAGCGAGCCAGAGGGTGAAGTCACCTTGATATTTGCTGCGGTAAAGGTTGAAGCTTGAACTGCCTCGCTAAACTTCACTTTGAAACCTGTGATTGCACCAGAATTAATGCCGAGTGCTTCTGAAGAAAGGATTTTTGCCCCAGTTAGGTCTGCAGGAGGAGGGTTGGTGATATTGCCATTAAGGGCGTTTCCGATGTTCAACCTTCCGCCTGTTGCAACTTTACCAGTCAACCCTGAAATTTTATCAACGCTTGAGTAGAGCTTTGCAATCACTTGTTGGTAAGTGAATGTAGGGTTTTGATCCCATATCAGAGAGATTGCACCGCTAACGTGTGGTGTTGCCATTGATGTGCCACTGTAAGTTCCGTAACTGTTGTTGGGTAGGGTGCTAAGAATTCCAACTCCAGGAGCAGCAATGTCAACCGTGGTTGCGCCATAGTTGGAAAAAGATGCAAGTACATCCTTATTGTCAGTTGCTGCTACAGCAACAACATTGTCATAATCGTAATTAGAAGGATAGTTGGGGGTTGCGTCATTATTAAGGCCGCTGTTTCCAGCCGCAGCAACAAAGATATGTCCTGCGTTTCTTGCGTTGCTGATGGCTTGGGAAAGCAAGGAACTGCTACCCCCACCACCCCAGCTATTGTTTGAAAGATTGGCACCCATGCGAACAGCATAGTTTAAGGCACTAATGGCACTGCTCGTGGATCCACTGCCATCAGCGGCCAAAAACTTTAGGGCCATGATTCTGGTGTTCCAGTTCACACCCGTGGTTCCAATTCCATTGTTTCCTACAGCCCCAATGGTTCCTGATACATGGGTTCCGTGACCATTGTCATCCATCGGGTCCGCATCGTTATTTGCAAAGTCGTAGCCGTATATATCATCGATATAGCCATTGCCATCATTGTCGATACCGTCGCCCGAGATTTCACCAGCATTGCGCCACATGTTTGCTGCAAGGTCTTGGTGGTTGTAGTCAACTCCTGTGTCGATAACTGCAACAATGGTTCTGCGGGTGCCGGTAGATATGTTCCAAGCTTCAGGGGCATCGATATCGGCATCAACGGTACCACCAGTCTGACCAGTGTTGTTTAGGCCATACATTGAGGAAAATCGGGGATCGTTTGGAATGCCTTCAAGCATTAGGCGATAGTTGGCCTCTGCAGTTGTGACCCTTGTATCAGCTTGAAAAACTGCAAGAGCACCTTCGACACTCATCCCTTGGGAAAGTTCGAGTTCGTAGAGGCCATCAACAAGCTCAAGAGATTGGGTAATTTTGGCGCCATGAAGGTCGATGTCTCCTGAGAGGACCGCATCTGGTTTGAATTGAACCAAGATGGTGTTGGACATATAAGTGGTTGGGTCTACCAGAAGATTGCCCGAGGATGCGAAAGGGCCCATTGCAGCATTAAGAACGGTACGTGCCTCGAGAAGTTCGAGATCAAGCATTTTTCGAAATGATTTTTGCAAACTTGGCTTGTTGGAAGTGAATCGTGCCATGTTAAACCTCTTGATGGGACTTGGGTTTCAACAAAATCGTTACATCTCACACAGTCCAACCATAGGTCAAAGTTTAGAGATGTCAAAAAACTTTAATAAAAATTTACAAAATTCTTAACATTATTGTAACCCTTAAATTAATCAATCGTCTCATGTAAAAGAAAATAATTGTTCGGGTTGATTCTAACTCTATGCTTGGTAATGGTTTGTGTCTTTTTACAGGTGGTTTATATCGCTGGGCATACGCCAATCGCCACGGGGAGAAAGACTGACAGTACCAACTTTGGGGCCATCGGGGAGTGTGCTGCGTTTGTACTGTTGGCTAAAGAAACGCTGCATGAATTTTTCGAGGCATTGTTTTATCTCTAAGTGGGTGTATGGTTTATGGAACTTTGTTTGGGTTGCAAGGAAAAGTATTTTTTCTGAACTGAAGGAGTTTCTTATCCAGTGATAAAGAAAAAAGTCGTGCAATTCGTAGGGGCCAACACTGGCTTCGGTAGATTGGATTTCTTGCCCGTTTTCGCCCAAGGGCAGTAATTCGGGTGAAATCACAGTTTGTGCGATATCCAAAAGAGTATTGCGGATGGGGTCTTCGTAAGAGTTTTGGGCGACCCATTCCACCAGAAATTTGACTAATGTTTTTGGAATAGAACTATTAGGGTTATACATGCTCATGTGGTCTGCATTAAAGGTACACCACCCCAAAGCAAGTTCTGATAAATCACCAGTGCCAATGACGAAACCGCGGTTCATTAATAGGGAAGTGCGCCTGCGGGCTTGAACATTTTCGAAAATCAGATCGTGGCGTTTATGTTCTGGAACCTTTTTTAGCAATCCAATAAAGGTGTTTAAATCAAGAGATTTAATTTCAATCTCGAAAGGTTTGTGATTCATTGCTTTCATTTCTTCAAAGCAAAGTGGCCTGATGTCAATTTCATCAAAAGAAACCCCAAGAGCGGCCATCAGCTTTTTTGCGTTTTCAAGAGTGCGCGATGTGGTGCCAAATCCTGGCATGGTAAGTGCTTTGAAATTGGATAAAGGCCGATTGATTTTTTCCAGAGTTTTACAAGTCACCATCAAAGCCAGGGTGGAGTCCAATCCGCCAGAGACTCCAAGAGTGATTGGAGTATTCCCAATGTTTTCAAGTCTCTTTGCCAATCCTGCAACTTGGATTTGGAAGATTTCATCGCAGCGCTCCTTAAGTTCAATCGAGTTGGCAGGAACAAAGGGATGCGGGATGATTTCTCTAAGTAATTTGGAAGATGGAGCTGACTGATCAACCATTCCTGCACCATGAAGCTGGAACGCAATCTTCCGAAAGCTTTTGTTATTATCCTGGGAATTATCCGCCCAAGTGCCTGTAATCCTTCTGTTATTGATGACCCGTTCCAGGTCAACATCTGCAATCAGATGGCTATCTTCTCGATTAAACCTGCTGTTTTCAGATATAAGTTGACCATTTTCAGCAATCAAGCAATGCCCGCCAAAAACAAGATCGGTGCTTGATTCGTAAACTCCGCTTGATGAATAGGCATAAACAGCCATGTTTCGGGCGGATTGTCCTAGAACCAAATTTTTACGATATGGCGCCTTGCCAATGATGTCGTTACTTGCTGAAAGGTTGGTTAAAAGCGTTGCCCCAGCAAGAGCTTGAAACGAGCTTGGAGGAATGGGTACCCAAAGATCTTCGCAGATTTCAACACCAATAATGAGTTCGGGGAAATCTTGAGCCACAAACAATAGATCAGCACCCATAGGGATGGATTGTCCGAATAAAAGAATTTCGGTAGAGCGCAGGTTTGCAGCCGGGGAAAAGTAGCGTCTTTCGTAAAATTCCTTGTAAGTAGGAAGGTAGGATTTGGGAACAATGCCAAGAACTTTTCCTTTATGAATAATGATTGCGCAATTAAACAATTGCGAATCAACCGAGATTGGGGCGCCGATTATTACCATGCCATCAAAAAATTTTTTAGTTGCCTCGATTACTGCGAGGATTGCAGAGTTGGATTTTTCCAAGAGGGCGGTTTGGTGGAAAAGATCTGCGCATGTGTATCCGGTGATTCCAAGTTCAGGGAATAAGGCCAGGCCACATTGTTGAGCTTGAGCTTGTTCTAAAAGATTGATGGTATGGCTGGAGTTAAATGCACAATCACCAAGTCCAAGCCTGGGTGAAAACACACTGAGTCTAAAAAAGCCAAAGCTCATTGGGGCAGCCTCTGAAGAGAGGTAAGCGCTCCGCGCAGAAGTTTATTCCTAAGAGTTATCTTATAAGATCAAGCAACCCTTCAAAAGCTAATAAGTGGCTTGAAAGAGCATTAAAGCGGGAAAACCGGCTGTTTAACTGCTATTTTTGGAACAAAGGTACAAGATTGAGCGTGTGAAATGGGCCTTTGGAGGAGGGTGTGTTCTGGAAAGCCAGATGTAATCTCATGGTGGCTGGCTCAAAAACCATGGTTTGCAGAGTATCATCACCTAGGTTTACGGAATCAAGGTACTCCATAACCTGCGAAGGAGAGACTTTGTTTTCGTTGTTTCGAAGTTCTTCCAGAAGGGTGAATCGCTGGAAAGATCTACGCACATTAATCGGAAAAAAAGGTTTGATTTCAGAACTGCAGAAATGGTTGCAGCAAACCACAACTCCATCTTTTGATTTTCTTTCGATGACTTTGTCAGGGGTCACTTCAAAAACCGCAGAGCGTTTTCGATCAGCAATCATAAGGTTGGTGGTGCTGGTTCTTGGTAGTTTTTTTAATAGTTCGTATGCTTCATCAACAGTTGAGCATTCTTCGAGTAGTTGCCTGTAACACATTGCGTAGGGTATGCCGTTGTAATTAAATTTTTTCTGGCCTGTTTTGATGTCAATAACTTCATGAATAGCCAAGCACAATCCATCTTGGTTCATGCCTGAAAGGCAGCCAATAAGGCCTGGAAATCCAATAGCAGCAAAAGCTTTTTTGTTTTCTGGTTTATAAACCGTCACAAGGGTGTATTGGTTGATGTAGCCAAGGGATGGGTAATCGAGGTTGCGCGCAAATAACATGCCCCCAGTGGCGCTTTGTGCAGGCTCGATAGTGATTCCTGAACATGCCACAACTTTTTTTAAATCAAAAAGAGTGTTGCCTACAATCAGATCCTCTTTGCTTACCCCAGACGATTTCGACATGGCGTTAAGTTCTTTGCTGTAAGCTTCAGGGAAGTAGTTTGCCATGCGTTGGCCAGCCTTGGCAAAAACAATCCACATGAACTCCACGCCGAAGTGGCTTAAAACATCGCGAGGATATTTAGTTGCTTTGGGTGCGGTTTTAACCACCAGTTTACCAATGGCTTCCCCCATTTGATCCGGTGTTCCTTTAACCTCAAGGACAGGAATGTTGCTTATATAAGTTAGCTTTCCATTAGGAGTACTTGAATTTTCTGGGTAACGAAAAGAATCTCTATTTTCGAGGGGTTTTATCGCACCGGTTCCCAAAAGAAACATGGTGGCAAGAACCAGATAAGTTGTTATGTGCATGTTCATTCCTAATCTAAGAGCAAATCGGCTTCCATTCTTTGGTAAAAAATACCATGATACCTTAATTAAGTCAGTAGGAGTTGGTGTTAAACAAGGAGCCATGAATTGAAATACGCAGTTTTAGGTGCTTTTGGTCAACTGGGAAGAGATCTTTGCCCGGCTTTAGGGGAGGGTGCCATCCCTTTGGATCGAAGCAAAATCGATTTAGGGGTTCCTGAAACCATTGGCAAAAGCCTTGATGAGATCAATCCCGATGTAGTGGTGAATTGTGCAGCTTATAATTTTGTTGATAAAGCAGAAACCGAACCCGATGATGCAATGCGTATAAATGCCTGGGGTTTAAAGGAGCTGGCAAAGTGGTGTAACGGTAAGGGCAAATATTTAGTGCATTTTAGCACTGATTATGTGTTTGGCCTCGATAAGCAAAGAAGTAGACCGTATGAGGAAGTCGACAAGCCAGGCCCGGTGAGCAATTATGGGATAAGCAAATTGGCAGGGGAATATGTGGTTAGTGCCAATTGCCCTAACCATCTTTTAATTCGTACCTGTGGCTTATATGGGGTATGGGGCAGCGGTGGAAAAGGCGGTAATTTTGTGGAAACGATGTTGCGGATTGCCGCACAGGGAAAGCCCTTGAAAATTGTTTCTGATCAATTTTGCACCCCAACATATACCAAAGATTTGGCATTGGTTAGTGCCTTTTTAATCAAGGGTAAGGCGCAAGGATTATTGCATCTTACGAATCAAGAATCCTGTTCGTGGTTTGAGTTTGCTCGTGCTATTTTTGAACTTAGCCAAATTGAAGCTGCGATTTCTCCTATTTCCAGCAAGGATTATAATGCCCCTGCTGCCCGCCCGGGGTATAGCGTGATGCAATCGGGCCGCTTTAAAGAGCTGGGCTTTTCTCCATTAAGAAGCTGGAAGCTTGCGTTATCCGATTATTTACAGGAAAGAAAAACAAAGCACTAAGCCATTAAACAATTCCAAAAAAAAGTAGCTTGGTTGTTGGCATCACTTCACTTTAGGTTATACTAAATAGTTGTGGTTTTGTTGCAGAAAGGAAAGTTTTTAATTTAAAATGACAGTTGCAGATAACAACTCTGAAAACTCAAACGATCCTGCTGCATGTGGGAACGTCCCATCCAATACGATGCGTGAAAAACGCTCGGTTTCTGATCGCAGGCGCGAATTCATTCCAGTTGTAGTGGAGCGCCGTACTGGATTGGATCGCAGAATTGAATCTGAAAAGCGCAGGATGGTTGATCCCGTAACTTTTGAAAAAGAGTATAACGAGGATGAGGTGGCGTTCATGAATGCCATGGATCAATACAAACGCTCTAATCGCAGGCCATTCCCTACTTGGAGTGAGGTACTTGAAGTCTTGGTTTCTCTGGGGTATAGGAAGGTTGCAGAAGCAGCTCCATTACCTGGATTGCCTGTAAAAATAGAAAACAAAGATCAAGTTTAAATTTGATTTTATTCTGGATCTATTTCCAGCCCAACAGCCCGCATTAGTTCAAGTGCATTTGAATGCCTGACAATTCCAGGTTTCATTGTGTAGTCGAAATTCAAATTTCCCTCTTCAAACCGATCCGCAAAGTGGGTGTTTTTTGCATCAGATATGGATTGATCTGCAATCGCAGCGAGAGAAAGATCATGAGTGGTTACAATACCAATCGCTGATCTGCGCAAAAGCCCTTTAAGTACGCCAGATGCGCCTAATTTTCGATCGTGGGAATTAGTGCCACTGAAGATTTCATCCAAAAGGAAAAAGACGGGGACAGTGCCATCAGCAAGGTCGACCACTTGTCGAACGCGTTGGATCTCGGCGTAGAATCGTGATTTTCCCTCTGCAAGAGAATCTTGAATTTTTAAAACCGCAGCAAGTGCCATGGGTGATATTTTCATGGATTTAGCTTTTACAGTAGCCCCTGCAAAAGCCAGAACCGCATTAATTCCAACAGTTCTGAGGTAGGTGCTTTTTCCCGACATATTGGAACCGCTGACAATCATAAGTCTGGTCTTGGTGTCCATTTCGAGATCGTTACGGATGCAGGCTTCCTTGTGCATGAGTGGATGGCCAAGTGCGGTGGCATGGTAGAGAGATTTTTCCTGGGAAAGTTCAGGAAAGATGTCGTCCGGATTTTCAAAGGAATAATTGGCTAAGGAATTAAGAGCTTCAAACTGACCGATGGTTTTCAACCAATCATGAATGTGTTTGCCATTGGTGATACGCCATTTTTCGAGCCCGTATCCAACCACGATTTTCCAATTAAGCAAGAAACCAATGGGAGAGAACATGAGATTTTTAAGTGCATTGGAAAGATCAATCCAGACTGCCAGGTTAGAAATCAATACGGAGGGAGGGTTTTTAGAGGAAGTATCCTGAATCCGGATTTTCATTTCCTTAAGCATTGTACTATTGAAAGCGGTGTTTTCGAGAAACGCCATCGCCCGGGATAATACACCGAATGAGCCTGTATGAAGGTCCACACCCTGATAGATTTTTTCCATTCCGCGCGCCATGAAAGCGTGAAGGATGATGTTTGCAAAAATTGCGATTGCAATCGGGAAGAGGCCCAGTCCTAAAACAAGACAGGCATGTATGGAAAATAAGGCGTAGCAGGCAAAAATTAAGGCGATAAAAAGCGGAATTTTAGATAGTAGGTGTGGGGGTTGGTCTGCCCATGAAACCAGTGAGGCTATATCTGCTGGGTTTTTACTGTTTCCTGCACGCGCATTCATCTCCTGCCTTAAGCTAAGTAAGGGGGCAAGTTCACGAATGGATTCCTGTCTGCGGGTTATTTCTTTCGCATCTGCTGGGCCTTGCAGCCATTCTGCAAGCGTTTTTTGCCCTACCAGCGTGTTTGCAATGCATAACAATTCGAAAAGGGAACCCGTGCCGAAAATATCCAGATCATCTGCATAGGGGTGGTTTGCAGTGCGAAAGCGCAATCCTTGGCAGCCTTTTCCCTGCCATTTGAATTTAAGCCTTGCTACCCCTGATTGATAAAATTCGAGATTTCGGGAGACATCCTGCCAGGAGCGGGTGATTTTTTCGTGCAAGATAAGCAAAACAATAAAAGGGGGAAGGGTGGCTAACAATAACCAAGCTGAAAATTCCTGCCTGCCCAAACTAAGCCAGCAAAGCAAACCAAATAAAACAAACCAAAGGATTCTGGATTGTCCCAGTAGGTTTTCCCACCGTGCCAGGGATTTGTTTTGGATGAGTAGGGATTTTTCTCTTTCCTCATAAATGAGTAAAGGGTTTTGTTCTGAATAGTTGGGTGTAACTTGTGCCATGGTTTATCTGTTATTTCCAATGATTAATAATGATCTTTTTACAAGTTTGCAGGGTGAGATGCCTTAAAATAAATGTGAAAACTTAAAAACGGTGTGAAGAAAGTTCAAAAGTCCGATTCTGCAGTCTGGGCAAGGTGAATATACTTTCCGATTCGGCCTTTGTTTGATTGACTGAAATAATTAATGCCGTTAGCTTTATAGATGTTCAAACTGCCTTCTTGGAGAGCAAAATGATTAGAATTGACGCTAAAAAAGGGCCACGTTTTTGCGATGGATTTTCACGCAGGGATTTTATTCATGCAGGGGCTCTTCCTTTGCTGGGCTTGACCTACCCCGGGTTTTTGGCTGCCAAGTCTGCTGCGCCAGTTGGCGATAATGATGTGAATTGTATCATGCTTTTCCTTGTAGGCGGCCCCAGCCATATAGATACTTGGGACCCAAAGCCTAATGCACCAGAAGAAATTAGAGGTCCTTTCAAAACCATTCAAACCAAAGCTCCGGGTGTGCGGATCACCGAGATATTTCCTAAATTAGCCAACCATATGGATAAGGTCTCCTTAATAAGGTCTGTTTATCACACTGCCAGTGCAGTGCATGATACAGGCCACCAAATGATGCAAACAGGCAGGCTCTTTTCAGGGGGCATTGAGCATCCCCACACTGGTTGCGTCATGACTTATTTGAAAGGGCAGCGAGGGGAAGTACCGGGCCATGTTCTTATCCCAAAGCCCATCGGTCGAACAGGTGGGAATATGCCTCATGGGCAGACCGCAGGTTATCTTGGGAAGCAGCATGACCCCTTTGTTTTAGATGCAGATCCTTCTGTAAAAGATTTTAAAGTTCCAGACCTACTGCCCCCTGATTACATTACCTCGGTAAGGGCGGATCGCAGGCGCAAGCTGCGTGATTCTGTTGATGCAAATGTTGCAGCATTTGAAAAAGATTCGAAATCCAAGCAGTTTGATGATAATTTCAACCTTGCCTATAAGTTGATGACTAGTCCAACAGCTCGTGAAGCTTTTGCTTTGCATCAGGAAACCGATAGCATGCGGGATCGTTATGGAAGAACCCGCTTTGGCCAATCCTGCCTGCTTGCCCGAAGGTTGATCGAACGGGGTGTTCGATTTGTAACTGTGAATATGTTTGAAACGGTTTTTGATGAAATAACCTGGGATATCCATGGGTCAAGGCCTTTTACTGACATTACCGAAATGTCCAAGCAGGTGGCACCAAATTTTGATCAGGCATTCAGTGCGTTGATGGAAGATTTGACTGAAAGAGGGTTGCTGAAAAATACAGTGGTAACCGCTTTGGGTGAATTTGGTAGGACTCCTAAAATTAATCCTGCGGGTGGGCGTGATCATCATCCTGGTGTTTGGACAATATTGATGGGTGGTGGGCCAATCAAAGGTGGCAGGGTGGTGGGTGAATCTGATGAGCTTGGATATGCGCCTAAAACCAGACCCATTTTGCCAGGCGAAGTCGCTGCAACCTTATTCAAGGCTTTTAATCTTGATCCCCATCATGAACTTCCCGGGCCGCAAGGCAGACCCATGCCTCTCGTCGATTTTAATCTCAACCCTATTCGTGAACTGTTTTAAATGCCTTAACCTTTGTCGGATTAACTTACCATGTGCAAAAAATTAATGATCGCAATTTTTGTGTTATTTTTCGGGGGTTCCTTTGCTGGTGCCCAGCAGGTCAAGGTGCTACCCGAGGTCATTGAATTACAGGGGCAGGGCGAATTGCATTCCGTTTTTGTTGGTCTTTTGCAAGATGGCTTGGTAGTAGCTGACCTGTCCACCGTTTCCAATTTTGTTTCATCCAATCTCAATGTCTTTACTGTTGATCAAAAAGGAAAAATCAAGAGTGTTGCAGATGGGGAAGCTCTGTTGCGGGTTAAAACCAAACAGGGCGATGCAACTGCTAAAGTTACTGTTAAAAATGCCCTTATCCCTAAAAAAATCAGTTTCGAGAACGAAATCATCCCTGCGTTGACTCGTGCGGGGTGTAATTCTGGTTCCTGCCATGGTGCCCTTGCGGGAAAAGGCGGAATGAAGTTATCTCTTCGGGGCTATGATCCCGCTGCGGATTTGTTTGTTCTTACAAGGCAGGCAAATGCAAGAAGAGTTGATTGGGTTAATCCCGATTCCAGCCTTTTGCTTGCCAAGGTTTCATTAAAACTGCCTCACGGCGGTGGTAAAAAACTTCCAAGTGACCACCCAGATTACAAACTTCTATCAGATTGGATTTCTCAAGGAACCCAGCCTTCGTCTCCCACTGAGCCAAAACTTGAGGCGGTGGAAATTATCCCCAGTAAGCTTAGGTTAAAATCAGGTGATAAACTTCGGATGATTGCACAGGCCCGATATTCTGATGGAAGGCTTCGTGATGTTTCCCATTGGGCCAGATTTTCCTCCAGTGAAGATCAGGTTGCTGCGGTTGATCAGGATGGCGCAGTTCAGGTGGCGGGAAATGGCGAGGCCAGCGTTATCGCTTTATTTGCAAATCACGCAGGTCTGGGTTCAATCGTTTCGCCATTCCCTAATAAACTTCCAGCAGATTTTCTGGGTAAAAGCCCCAGGAACAATTTTATTGATGAGTTTGTATTACGAAAATTGCAGGAATTGCAATTGCCCCCTTCTGGGCAAACCACCGATTCGCAATTTATGCGCAGACTGTTTTTAGACATGGCGGGTATTCTGCCTACTGAAAAAGAATTGGACGATTTTGTAAAGGATGCTCGTCCCAACAAAAGAGAGGCACTTGTTGATGCCCTTTTGCAAAGGCCGGAAACGACCGATTACTGGACCTACAAATGGTCGGATATGCTTTTGATTTCCACGCGGAATCTTAATCAGCAGGCAGTTTGGGCATTTTATCAGTTTGTACGAAAGTCCATCGCTGATAATCTCCCTTGGGATCAATTCGCTCAATCTTTGTTGACTGTCAAGGGCAGCAATCTCAAAAAAGGTGCTGCAAATTATTTCGTTCTTCACAAAGATGTTACAGATCTCATGGAAACCACTGCCGTAACTTTTATGGGTATGTCTCTTACCTGTGCCCGGTGCCATAACCATCCCATGGAAAAATGGACGCAAGATCAATACTGGGGGATGGCAAGTATGTTTGCGCGTATCGGCATAAAAAATGGAGATGCTGCGAACGAGATAATAATTGAAACTTATCCTGTGGGGGAAGTTCTACACCCTAGAAAAGGTGTTGCGATGCCTCCCACCCCTTTGGATGCGCCCGCAATGAAGGCTGGTAATTCTGAAGATCCAAGGGCGGTTTTTTCTCAATGGTTGACTGCGAAAGAAAACCCTTTCTTCTCGCGGGCAATTGTAAACAGGGTTTGGCGCAATTTCATGGGGCGGGGCCTGATTGAAGCCGAGGATGATTTACGGGTTACCAATCCTGCCTCAAACCCGGCCTTGCTAGATGCACTAAGCGAAGATTTTATCAAAGATGGGTATGACATGAAAAAGCTGATGCGAAAAATAGTGCTATCCGCAGCCTATCAGCGCTCTTCCCTTCCAAACCCAATGAATGAAATGGATGATCGTTTTTATTCGAGATTTCTCCCTAGAAGGTTAAAAGCTGAGATTTTACTTGATGCCTGCTCTGAAGTGACTGGAGTGCCCACGCCTTTTAACCAAGTTTTAAGCCGGGCTGGAGATGCTAAAACCGCCTATGCCGGGTATCCCAAGGGGCTAAGGGCTTTGCAGCTTCCTGATGCCTCGGTTGCATCCCGGTTTCTTGATGCCTTTGGAAGGCCCGAAAGGGCACAGGCTTGCTCTTGCGAAAGGCAGCAAGATTCAAGCGTTGGTCAGGCCCTTCATGTTTTTAATGGCAATACGCTTAATGAAAAGCTGCGATCCAAGGAGTTTATAGGGGTTCAATGGATCGGCGAAAATCTTTCGAATTCCAAGATTGTGGAAAGGGTATTTCTTCGGGCATTGTCCAGGAAGCCCAATGCTGATGAGCTTTCCCGGTTTATGAAAATAATATCAGATGCTGACCCAAAAGATCCTAAAGCCAGGCAGGAATCAATTGAAGATCTCGTGTGGGCGGTTCTTACTTCCAAAGAATTTGTTTTTAACCACTAAATATAAAAGGGTTTGACAATGTTGATTGGGCAATGCCTTTCCTTGCTTTCTAGCATGCTTGTTTTGTTTCAACTTCCGCCAACGAAACCCAATCCCATTCGGGGAGTGGCTTTTGCAAAAGATGGCGGAGTTGTATTTGCTGCCCAAGAAAATAATGTTCTTTTTATCCGGACTAACGATGCAGTTATACTTTCAAGGTTGAAATTGGATAGCCCGGTCGTTTCTACACTTGCGCTGTCTGGAGATGGAAAAACCCTTGCAGTCGCGCATGGAAAATCGGGTGCCTCAGGCGAAATATCCACTTTTATTCTTGATGAGGATCTGAGTTTCAGAAAACCGCTTTTCAATTTGAAATCCCATAACGATTTGATTTTAAGCCTTAGTTTCAGCCCTGATGGTAAACTGCTGGCCTCATCTAGTTATGATCGATCGGTGAAAATCTGGTCGGTATCTGAAGGAAAATTGATACAGGAATTAAAAGATCACAGCGATTCTGTTTATGCTGTCGCTTTTAATAAGGATGGTACCATGCTTGCCTCTACTGGGGCAGACCGGGCCATCAAGGTTTGGGATACAAAAATCTGGAAAAAACTGCATGCTCTTAGTGATTCCACCGACTGGGTATATACTCTCGATTGGAGTCCGGTGAAAAATCAATTAGTGGGTGCTGGTGTTGACCAAACCCTTCGAGTTTGGTCGATTGAAAAAGATTCTGCAAAGCTGAGTGTTTCTGCATATGCCCATACATCGGGCGTTAACAAGGCGGTATGGACATCCGATGGCTCTAAAATTGTTTCCATTGGCGAAGATAAAACCTGGAAGATTTGGAATGCGGACAAACTTTCTGAAATTAAAGCTTTCAAGCCTTTGTCTGATACCCCTCTGACTCTTGGATTGTCACCTGATGGTTCAAGAGTTGCCATTGCAAGAGTTGATGGGAAGTTGGATCTTTTTGATTTGAAAACTGGTGATTCGATTAGGCCTCTGGTTCCATTCATGGAACCCAAAGTCTTGTTAAAAAGTGTCACGCCTACCTATTTAACCGTGGGGAAAAAAACAACACTTGCTATCAAGGCAGATCATTTTGAACCACCGTTCATTGCTTCATCAAACATGAAGGGGGTCATCCTTTCTTCCGTAGTCTCAAATTCTAATGGTTTGTTGAATCTTGATGTGCAGGTTGACGCAAATGCTTCTCCTGGGATTTGTAAAATCAAGTGTAAAAATTCCAAGGGTCAGGTTCTTGAAATTGATTTTGAAGTAGATCGATTTTTACGTGTTGTAGAAAATGAACCGAATGATTCTAGCCTCACAGGGCAGGCTTTGACATTGCCTGCAAGTGTTAAATCATCGCTGCAAAGGCCAGGTGATTGCGATTGGTTTTACATTGATGCCAAGGCTGGGCAAGAAATTGCAGTTCAACTTCAATCGGAAAAAGACGACAAAATTTTTGCACCCATGCTGCAAATGATTGCGCCTGATGGAACCATCGTTGCTGAATCAGCACAAGGTTGGTTGGCTCATGTTTGCTTGCAAAAAGGCAGGTATGCGGTAGAAGTTCGGGACCGTGATTATCGGGGTGGGGAAGCCTTGGGTTTTTATCGATTGCATGTAGGCAGTTTTCCGATTGTGACTTCGGTGTTTCCCTTGGGCGCCCAGATTGGGAAGGAAAATACATGGGTTCTTCAGGGGGTTGGCCTTGCGGGCAAAAATGTCTTCAAAGCGACTATTCCCAGTTCATTTAAGGCCGGGGATAAAGTTCCTTTTGAAGCTTTGTTTCCTGATTTGAATGTTGTCCCAGGAAAAACTCTGGCCGCTTCTGATATTTTGGAAAAAACGCATGTTCAAAACGAATTGCTTCCAGTCCCCAGCGTGGGTAATGGTTTGTTTGTTGATCAAAAAGACGTGCATGACTGGAAATTTGAGGCTAAAAAAGGCCAGAAATTAATTGTTGAGACGATGGCGAGTAGGCTTGGTTCGAATGTTGATACTTATATCGAAATTCTAGACCCCAAGGGTAATCCTGTTCCTCGCGTCGTTCTGAGGGGGCTTTCCAAAACTTATACTATCTTTCGTGATAATGACTCCGCTACTAATGGTATACGGATTGAAGCTTGGAACGAGCTTGCAGTGAATGATTATGTTCTTATAGGCTCAGATTTAATGAAAATCAGGGCTCTTCCACGAAATCCTGATGATGATTGCAGGTTTTTTCAATTAGATAATAAGCGTATGGCTTTTGAAGGGACAACATCCATTCATCATTATTTGGGCCAACCTATTTATAAGGTTTCTTTGAATCCTCCTGGTACCGTTTTTCCACCCAATGGCTTGCCTCAGGTAACCCTTTTTCACCAAAACGATGATGGTGGGCCCAGGCAGGGTAAAGATTCCCTGCTTGATTTTGATCCGCCTGCAGATGGAATATACACCGTAAGGGTTCGAGAGATGCAGGGAAGATTTGGGTATGAAGCTGCTTACCGATTATTGGTTAGGAATCCGAAACCAGATTATAATATCCGCCTAACACCAGCAAATCTAACACCAGGGCCGGGTTCAGGTGTCCCCGTGAACGTTGAGATCGATAGGTTTGATGGATTTGATGCAGCAGTGGAGATGAAAATTACCGGACTTCCCAAGGGCTTTTTTGCACCAGCATTTTTTATTCCGCGAGGTGAAAATTCTGCGAGCTTTAGTATGTTCGCCCAAGCGGATGCGAAAGCTCCTGCTATTGATCATGGAAAATGGATGGTTAAATCTTCGACTCAAATAGGTGGATTAAAAGTTGAAAAAGAATTGCAATTCGATGCCCCAAAACTAGGCCCAAAGGGTGATTTGAAAACCATGGTCAGTCCAGAAGAGTTGACTGTAAAGGCAGGGACCGAAGTAAAAATTCTAGTAAAAATCGAAAGAACCAATGGATTTGCAGCGCGAGTGCCTTTAGATGTACGAGGATTGCCTCATGGGGCAAGGGTTTTAGACATTGGCCTAAACGGCATTCTAATAAACCCTAAAGAGACTGAACGATTTGTAACCATTCAGGTAGATTCCTGGGTGGAACCTGGAAGTTATCCTTTTGTGGTGCTTTCCAAGCAAGAGGGCAAGAATGCTGAATTTGCAGCCAGATCGGTTGTCATGAATGTTGTGCGTTAGGGATTTTAGGTTGCTTTGGAATCTCGGGCATTTTTAATTTTGCCAAGGGGCCCATTGAAGTTGTAGTAAGCCTGAGCAAAGGGTATCGTTCGATTAATTGTTGGATTTGTCTGAGGTTCACCTTTTCGTAAGTCTGCATATCTTCATCAACGGATTTGTATTTGCGCAAGTAAACCCAAGTCATGCCAACTTCTTGAAGTCTGTTCATGGTTTTTTCGCCCGCCCGTACAATTCTGGAAAGGACTTTGCTTTTTGCCTGTTCAAGCTCTTCCTCGGTAATTCCCTTGGTGATGAGTTCATGAATTTGCTTGATGACGATTTCCAGATTTTTATGAGTTTGCTTGGGGTCGCATGAAAAGGAAGAGTAGAAAGCCCCAGCCCCATCATATTCATGGAAGGAGCAATCAGCGGATTCCGCCAATCCGCTATCCACCAAAGACCAGTAAAGCCTGCTACCCGATTGATCGCCCAAAATCATGGCGAACAAATTTGCAGCGTAACGAAGAGGTGATGCCGCAGGTGGGCCAGGGCAGATCATGACCACATTTTGTTGGGTCGTGGTTTTCTTTTCCAGAAGTTTGAATTCAGCAGAGCCCGATGTTTGACGGATATGGTCGCGTCTGGCGATTCCAGGTTTCCAATTGGTGGTGAGTTTTTCAGCTTTTTTCAGGAATTTATCCCACTCGAAATTGCCTGAAGCCACCAGGGTGATATTGGAAGCAATATATCTGCGTTGGAAATAATCCACCATTTGGTCACGTTTCAGATCGATGATGCTTTGGGTTGTTCCGAGTACGCTATTTCCCAAAGGATGATCTGCAAAAAACAATTTGCGGGCATGATCAAAAACCATCCAGCCCGGATTGTCCTCGTACATTCCGATTTCTTCGATAATAACTTTTTTCTCCATCTCAAAATCCGCACTCCTCAAAGAAGGGCGAAGGATATCAGAGAGTATTTCAGTTGCATCCTGATGATATTCGGGCAGGGTTGATGCGTAAAAAACAGTGTTTTCTTCACTGGTAAACGCATTATAATTGGCCCCGATTTTGTCGAAATCTTTATTAACCTGCGCTGCATCACGTTTTTTTGTACCCTTGAACAGCATGTGTTCGAGGAAATGGCTTACACCTGATTCTTCCAATGTTTCATCGCGCGATCCGGTCCGCACAAAGAAGCCTACTGCTGCAGATCGGGCTTCGGGAATCACTTCGCCTATGATTGTCAAGCCGTTTGAGCATTGCTGCTGATGAAATGTCACGATGTTTATTCCTTTATAAATGACAGCTTATTTGCCGTACTTTAGTTGTTTGTTTCCCAGGGTCACAATTGTGAACTCTTTAGGGTTGTATTCTTTAACATGCCTGAGGATCGATTTGGTGGTAATCGAATCGATGGCTTTTTGTATTTCCTCAAGTGGTCTGACTCTGCCAAGGTAATACCAGTCCACAGCGATGGAACCCGCCCTTGCGGAACTTGATTCTTCTTGGATAAGCATGGAAGATTTAAGACCAATTTTTAGTCTTTTAACCTCTTCTTCCTTAATCCCTTTGGTTAAATTTCCAATTTGTTTGAGAGTTACATCCAATGTTTCCTGCGCCATTTCTGTGGTGGTTCCAGCATAGCAGATTACTGCAGCAACCTCCTTGAAGTTTTGGTAGGAGGCCCAGACTGAATAACAAAGACCGCGTTTTTCCCTTACCTCAGTAAATAAACGGGAGCTCATTCCGCCGCTTAAAACATTAACAGCACCTATTGCGTCGTAAAAATCCTTATGCCCATAAGTGACGGAAGGGTAGGCAATTCCAATTTGGATTTGCTGGGTGTCTTTGCTGATATGGCTGGTTCCACCTTTTGTGGGGGAAAGCTTTAATGGAGGAACATCTCCTTCCTTCCATTTTCCAAACAATTTTTCCACTTGTTCTTTCAAAGGTTCCCATTCAATATTTCCTGCAACAGAAATGATCGTGCCATTGGGCCTGAAATTCTTTTTCCAGAACTTGGTGAGTGCATCGTGGGTGATGGCTTTTAATCCGTCAAGTGTACCACGCCTGTCATTTCCCAAGGGTGAAGGGAAATGGTTTTTTCTTAATGCCGCCATCACTTTTTGCTTGGGGTCGTCTTCGATGGACATGATTTCCTGGGCAGCGAGCATCTTTACTGATTCAATATCCGATTTTGGTAAATGGGGTTTGAGGATGATATCGGCAAAGAGATCAATTGTTTTTGGCAGATTGCGGGAAAGGGTTGCTCCCCAAAGACGAATGTGGTTTGTTCCAGCAGCACAACTACGGTCGAGGCCTAAACCATCCATCGCAAGAGAAAGTTCCTTGCTGTTATTTTTGCCTGCACCCCGCAAAATGATTTCCGAAAGGACGGAAGATATACCAGGCATGTTTGCAGGATCATAAGCACAGCCTGAGGGGACGATGATATTGACGGTGGCAGAACGGACATGCGGCATATTTTCTGCAATGAGCGTAAGACCATTCTTAAACGTATGTTGAAAAAATTGTTTTGCCAAGGTTTGCCTCGCCTGTTAAATGCTGCGATTTGGTTAGAAAAGCATCAAGAAGGAATAAAGAAGGATAAGATTTCTTTGTAGATCAACTTTGTTTTTCGAAATCCCAGGTTTCGATAAAGTTGAATAGCTGCCAGATTCTGTGCCGAAACTTCAAGGGTTATTTTATTCAGGTTGTAGCTTTCAAGAGAAGAAATAAGTTTGAGTAAAAGAGCTTTCCCGAGACCTTTTTTTCTATGTTGTGGAGTTACACCAACATTTTGAATAGCCAAGGTTTTTCCTTTTTGCAAAATTGCCTGAATAGAACCGCATGGGCCTTCCGGGGCATTAATCAGCCAGGTAGCCTCTGGGACAAATTCAGCCCTTAAACAGATTTCCCGCATCAGCATGCTGCATCCGCCGAGGGTATGAAAACTGCTGAAAATCTGGCAATCCATTTCCTTATGGAAGCTTTCAAAGATAACTTCCGCATGCATTTCCTGGACTTTCCAAGTCCATTCCTGCCAAGCGTAATTTTCAGGCAATTCAGGAACAAATACTTTGTCTTTCGGGTTGAAATCAAGTTCCATCCGGTATCGTTTAAGATAGCTTTTGTTTAACGATCCATCATGGCTTGAAACATGCCCGGACACATTATGTCCAGAGTTCCAATCAGACTCAGGATGAAGAAAAGAATCAGGCATCAGTTGTGCAATCCCGTAAGGGAAATTATCCATAATCGTTATTTTAAGGAATTTTGCAACTTATACCATTAATCTTTACTGAATCCAGAACCGAAGGCAGACAGGATTAGGAATATCCTGGAAAAGTTCTGAGAAGGAAAGGGCCCCATCCGTGCCTACTTTATAAACCGCAATCGAGTTACTGGCTTGGTTACCTACGAGCAGCCATTTGCCTGATGGATGTAGGGTGAAATTTCTGGGAGTGTTGATTTTTTCGGCACCATGGCCAGTGGCATTCAATGTTTCTTTTTCTGAATCGAAGTTAAAAACACAAATGCTGTTATGTCCACGATTGGAGGCGTAAATAGTTTTTCCATTGGGGTGAACAATGATTTCAGCAGTTGAATTGTTGCCTTTGAAATCCTTGGGTAACGTTGAAGCAGATGCAAGGTTTTTGAAATCGCTCGTTTCGGGAGCCCAGCGGAAAGCCGTTACTGTGGAGTTGGATTCGTTAACGACAAAAAGAAACTTTCCGGAGGGATGGAAAGCCAGATGCCTTGGACCAGCACCTGGTGCAGTTTCAATAAAAGGAACCTTGAAAGGTGTCAGTTTCCCGGATTTGGTATCTATTTCGTGGATAAAAATCTTGTCGAATCCAAGATCTGCAATCACAGCATATTTTCCATCGGCGGAAATCTGAACGGAATGGGCGTGAGGAATTTCCAGCTTTCCCTTGATCATCCTCGACCCTTGATGCTGGATGAAATCGGAAGCTTTTGAAAGCTTGCCCATCGGATCGATGGGTAGCATGCAAGTGCTCCCACCCCCGTAATTCACAGCAATCAGGTGGGTTCTATCCTTGGAAAGTGAAAGATGACAGGGGCCGGTGCCGACACTGGATTCCTGATTGATAAGATCTAGTTTACCATCGGCTGTAAGCGTGAAAGAAGATATACCACCTGCTTTTTCCCCTTTAAAGTTGGCTACTTCATTTACGCAGAAAAGTTTTTTACCTGGTATATCAAGTGCAAGGAAGGAGGGGCTTTCGATTTTTGCAGCGACAGAAAGCGCAGATAGTTTTCCATTCTCTGGATTGAACTGCATGCTGTAGATGCCTTCGCTTTTTGGGCCTGTGTAGGTGCCGATAAATAAGGTTTGAAGTCCCTTGTCGGCTTTGTTTTCTCCAAAAATCGCGATAGATGATGCGAATAAGAACATAGCCGCAGCTACAGAAAGTTTCATTGATAATTTGAAATAGCACATGGTTGAAGCCTCTTTTAGGGTAAATGAATACGTAGCTATTATTTGACGGATTTTGGCCCGGGTCAACAAGATTGGCGGTTTAAAAGCCAAAGTTGTTGAAAACTTGAAGTGAATCAGGAACCTAAAAGTTTTTGTACTGTTTCTACTTGACCTAGAGGGAGAAATTAGAATACTTGATCTTTGGAATTCACTCTTTAAATAAATTGAAGGTTAAGTTATGTCAACATCGTCGGGCAATATTACGAGCGTTCTAAAAGAAACCAGGGCATTCATTCCGCCTGCAGAATTCTCTGCAAATGCACATGTCAAAAGCATGGCAGAGTATGAAAAACTTTGGCAGGATGCTGCGAAAGACCCAGAAAAATTTTGGGGGCAACAAGCAGAGACCCTTCAATGGATGCAAAAATGGAACAAGGTGTTGGAGTGGAACTCACCACATGCCAAGTGGTTTGTTGGGGGCAAACTGAATATCAGCGCCAATTGTGTGGATCGTCATCTTAATGGGCCAAGGCATAACAAAGCTGCAATTATTTGGGAAGGAGAACCTGGCGAACAGCGCATTCTCACCTACCAGATGCTGCATCGCGAAGTCTGTAAATTTGCAAATGTATTAAAAAACATAGGAACCAAATCGGGCGATCGTGTCACGATTTACATGCCAATGATTCCTGAAGCTGCGATTGCAATGCTGGCTTGTGCGAGGATTGGTGCGATCCATAGTGTTATTTTTGGAGGTTATAGCGCTGATGCTGTTGCAGACCGCAATAACGATGCGGGAGCAAAAATATTGATTACTGCCGATGGCGGTTGGCGTAGGGGGAAAGTGATCGGTCTTAAGGAAAATGTAGACAAGTCTCTCGAGAAATCCCCGACCATCGAAAAGGTAGTGGTCTTCAATCGATGCAATTTAAGCGTAAACATGAAGGCTGGCAGGGATATATGGTGGCACGAGGAAATGACCAAGGCGTCTGCCGATTGCCCTGCAGAACCTTTTGATAGTGAACATCCATTGTTTATTCTTTACACCAGCGGTTCCACTGGCAAACCAAAGGGCATTCTCCATACTTCTGCTGGTTATCTACTTGGCACTTCTTCAACCCACAAGTGGGTTTTTGATCTTAAGGAAGATGACGTTTATTGGTGCACCGCAGATGTTGGGTGGATTACAGGACACAGTTATATTGTGTATGGTCCCTTATGTAATGGCGCAACAGTGATGATGTTTGAAGGTGCCCCGAATCACCCCAAAGAGGACCGTTTTTGGGAGATAATCGAGAAATATCGGGTAAGTATTTTTTATACTGCCCCCACTGCCATTCGTGCCTTTATCAAGTGGGGTGATCATTGGCCCGATTCCCATGATCTAAGTAGTTTGCGTTTGCTTGGTTCCGTGGGCGAACCCATCAATACCGAAGCTTGGATGTGGTATCATGAAAAGATTGGTAAAAACCGCTGTCCGATTGTTGATACATGGTGGCAGACCGAGACTGGTTCAATGATGATTGCCCCAATGCCTGGTGCGATTCCCACCAAGCCTGGTTCTGCAACCAAACCCATGCCTGGAATTATTGCAGAGGTTGTTGATCAACATGGTAAAAGGGTTGCCGCCAACCAGGGAGGATTTTTGGTTATTCGGAAACCCTGGCCTTCAATGCTTCGAACTATTTTTAATGATGATGCTCGTTATAAACAGCAATATTGGTCGCATATTCCCGACACCTATTTTACCGCAGATGGCGCCCGGGAAGATGAAGATGGGTACATCTGGGTGATGGGGCGAGTGGACGATGTGTTGAATGTTGCAGGGCATCGATTGAGCACCATGGAGATCGAATCTGCATTGGGTACGCATGCTAAAATTGCAGAATCTGCAGTTGTCGGAAAACCTGATGAGATCAAGGGTGAAGGCATTTGCTGTTTCGTGACGGTTAAAGCCGGGATAACTGTCTCGGAAGAGTTGAAAAAAGAGTTGCGAGATCATGTTGCCAAGGAAATTGGCGCCCTTGCGAGACCTGATGAAATTCGCTTTACCGATAGCCTGCCTAAAACCCGATCTGGAAAGATCATGAGAAGGCTGCTGCGCGATATTGCCAGTGGCAAGCAAACAACAGGGGATACTTCTACTCTGGAAGATTATTCGGTACTTTCGAAGCTTCGCCAGGATGATGAATAGGCTAGAATTTGGATGATTCTGAAGCAAATTAAGCTTGGGGAAGGGCAGTTTGCCTTTCCCTTTTTTATTGGACTTTTCTGCGAAATTGCTGTGCTTTGGTTAGTATGTTTTTTAGGGCATCAAAGTCGTTGGATTTCAAGCAAGATTCGATTTTGTGCAATCCTTCTTGGAATCCTTTTAGGGCTTCAAGCAATGGGCCTTTGTTGGCTTTGAATATTTCGGCCCAAAGTGCAGGATCACTGCCTGCAACCCGGGTTGTATCGCGAAACCCTCCCGCAGTAAATTGTACGTGTTTGGGTTCCAAAAGCCCCGCTAGTGCATAGGCAATAAGGTGAGGTAGATGGCTGGTGAATGCAAAAATCTTGTCGTGTTCTTCGGGCGAAAGTTTTTCAATTCTTGCCCCCATTCCCTGCCAGAAGGTTGCGACTTTATCCAAGGCCCAGGCTGGAGTGTTTTCCAAGGGGCACAAAATGGTGAGCTTTCCCTTGAATAATTCTGCATGAGCTGCTGTAGGCCCGTTTTTCTCAGATCCTGCTATTGGGTGTGCGGGTACAAACACGGGCTTCAAGCCTTTGATTTTTTCTTTTACAAGTGAGCAGATTTCAGCCTTAGTGCTGCCTGTATCTGTAAAAACAACTCCTTCCCTTGCGTATTTTGCAGCTTGCAGTATCTCTTCTGCGATGGAGTGCACAGGCATTGAAAAAATCACTAAATCTGCATGTTTTACAGCATCTTCTAGTGTGTATTCGATGCTGTCGCATATCCCCAGGGCCTTGCTGGCTTCAAGCGATTCGGGATTCGTATCGTAGCCAATAATTCTTTTCACATGGCCTGCTTTTTTGCAGGCAAGACCTATTGATCCGCCAATCATCCCGGTTCCAATTAATCCAAGTGTTTCAACCATGTAAATATTGATCCTGCTAGCGGTTTGAATTGGGCTGTTTACCTTTTTGTAATGCCTGTGCCATTTCTTTGTTTATTCTTGTCCGTAGTTCTGCATCCAACACGCTGGAGTGATCTTTGCCTGCGAAAAGTACCACAGTAGCATCACTACCCAACTTCTTTAATGTATCGCCTAAAAGTCTGGTGGCCCCTTCAAGGTAGAATGTGTCCTTGTCGCCCATGTAGACATGGATTTTACCTTTGAGTTTCCCGAATAGAGCGTCCTTGTTGTTTTCGACCAAAAGTCGGATGTCATATTTTTTCCAATTCTCGGAAGTGGAATTGTCAACGACACCGGTTTTACGATCCCAAAGTTTTTTTGGATTACCTTGACTATCTTTTTCGCTGAAAACCGCCTCGAAAGAACCAAGCTGCCCACCTCTACCCATCACAGATTCCATGTCCGAAAACGGTTTGTAGAAAAGGAATGGGGTATCGCCTTTCCGGCCTATCGGGCGATCTTGGCCTTTTTCATCCTTGAACATATTTTGATTCGAAGCATAAAGATTAATCTTTTGGAAATCACGAAAGTCAACGGGGTCTGGTGCAGTGGACCATACCCCGCCGAATACATTTGGGTATTTCACCTGCAGCCATAAACTGCTCCACCCACCCGAAGAATGCCCCGTAACCAATCTAGCCCAGGATTGTGGAATCAAGCGGAATTCTTTTTCAAGAAAGGGGATAAATTCTTCTGTAAGCGCCTTCCCCCATGGACCATTGTTAGCTGAATCAGCAAATACATGATGCCCAAGTGGGCAATCAGGATCCAGCATGATATGGATTACTTCTTCGGTTTCCACCATTGTTTTGCCCCTTGCTGGTGAAGAGAGTGCAGCGAAATGGTTTCCTCCAAATCCTGGAACCTCGTAAATACCCGGATATTTGCGGTCTTTGTTATTGTTGTAGCTTTGGGGCAGCGCCACGCCTGCTCTTAGCATGATCTTTCGTCCATGAAACTTGCTGAGCAACTTGCTTTCCATCTGAGCTAGTTTCACGAGTTCCGTTTCTGGGAATTGGGGTTCGTGAAAAACCTGATCCAGAACCAGGTTTGTTGGCGTTTGGTTTTTACCTCCAACTTCTACCTTTACGCATTTGCTGAAGTAATTCCCCTCCGATGAGAATATCTTCCTGCTGGCTTTGTTTAAATCCAGAATGGCGCTGGCCCAGTAGGAACCCGGAGGTATCTTTCCTATGTTCTCAAGCGGAAAACCCTGCCATTTGTTATCGATAAGAATTGGTTCACCCGGTTTAAGGTTTAATACATCTAGTCCGAAAAAAGGGTCCGGGTCGACCCATCTGGGTTCAGGTGTGATGCCTTTTGATTCACTTTTTGCGAGTACCAAAAACATCCTTCCAGACATCGAGGATCTTGCGATCTTGGGGTCGAGAATAACGCTAAGTGATAAACCGTTTTTTGTTCCTTGTGCCTTGGCTTTTTGGTTGTATTCGGCTGGGAATATAACCAGAACTAGTACCACAATGGCCAATAATGATTTTGCAATTTTACTCATCGGTTTTCACTTTCATTGATTGCTTTATCATGAATTCTTTTATCCCATTGCTCTTCTGCAGAGCTTCTTCGTAAATACAAAGGTTGCAGGCTTAGTGGATCATCAGAATGATGGCTCATAAGTTTTTTTAGCGCAAGTGCCAGAAAAGATTGGTTATCAATGTTTCCTGAATGCCTTGAGATTAATATTTGGTTCCCCGTTATCAAGGGTAAAACCTTGGGGATTCCAGGGCCTGCCACTGTGAAACTCATGTCTCTGCTTGATATCCATTCTGCAGTGCTTACGATTTCAAGTTCGCCTATGGTATTCAGGTGATTGTTATTGTTTTCGAAACGCTGGGTGTAGATTTTATCTTTTTGGGCATCTGCGATGATTTCAATTTTAGCATGCCCGGTTTCCATGCAGTGCCGAGCCATTATTTCGAAAGTGGAGATTCCCAAAAGTCGCGCCCCAGTGATCATTGCAAGGGTTCTTGCGCTCATCATTCCTATGCGGAGGCCGGTGTAACTCCCCGGCCCGATACCAGTGGCTATTGCGTCGAGATTTTTAACTTCCCAATCAAGCTCTTTTAGCATGTTTGCGATTGCAGGTGCCATATCGCTT
The DNA here is from genome assembly GCA_009920765.1 of Planctomycetota bacterium. Lineage (GTDB taxonomy): Bacteria > Planctomycetota > Planctomycetia > Gemmatales > Gemmataceae > UBA969. The sequence goes on from RFZJ01000010.1 coordinate 42,213, forward strand.
ACATGTCGTTTGGCAATTTCCAGTACCCGGTGTGAAACAACGGTCGAGCCAGAACCCAGAGCTACAATTCCGGTAACTCCTGATGTTTCCAGCAGTAAAATTTTTGCCTCTGAGGCAAGACTGGGCACAGCTTTTATTTCAGGTAATATTCCCATTTAGAAAGTATAGGGTTTTATAGCTAATATTGACCTAGTGGTCACTGAGTTTTAGGATTCATTTATCTCACGGATCTTTTTTTACCAAGGAAGCTTACATGACCCAGATTTTAATCCACACTGATGGTGCTTCCAGAGGGAACCCCGGCCAGGCTGCTTATTCTTTTCTTGTTCGCAAAGCAGGCAGTATCATCAAGGAAGATGCAGGCAAACTTGGCGTTATGACTAATAATCAAGCCGAATATACCGCATTGGTTTATGCCCTAGAATTTGCTTTAAACACCCATCCTGATGCCGATGTAATCATTCACAGCGATAGTGAACTTATGGTGAAGCAGGTGCAGGGTGAATACAAGGTTAAGAGTGAGGAATTGAAACCCTTGTTTTTGGAAGCCCGGGAACTAATTTCGAAAATGAAGGGGTCTGTACGGCTTGTTCATGTGCGTAGGGAGCAAAATAAAGATGCGGACCAGCTTTGCAACGATGCGTTGGATGATTTGCGGTAGTATCAATGGGTAAATGGATTTTGATGGATTTTCTTATTCAGGACTTTTCTGCAGTAGCTTCATTACAAACAAAAATAGCTCGTAGGAAGCCAAAAGAGAAAATGCCCCCAGCCACAATAGTAGTGCCACTTTCTTGGAGGTTGGCTTTATATCTGTAGGTTCGTTGGTTTCTGGGTTCATTTCTTTTCTTGGCCTTTTGTTAAAAGAAGCGACGTTTTATATCCAGGTAAAATACAAATGCCATAAGCGAAAGCACGATGGCGAGACCAAGATAGGTTGCCGCAGCCATCACCGCATCCGATGCGGGTTTTCCTCTCAATTTTTCATAAATCAAAAACACCATGTGGCCACCATCCAGCATGGGAATTGGCAGGAAGTTCACAACCGCCAGATTCAGGCTGATCATACCTAAAAATAAAATTAGGGCGAAAGGGTCTTCTGCAGCGGAAAAGGTCTGTGATGCAATTTCAATCGGCCCTCCCAGACTGTCTGTAGATATTCGACCGCTCATCAGGCTGGCAAGGTTTTGATACATCGAGCGAATCGACTTGATGGTGTCGTTGGTGCCAAATTCCACGGCCTCTACAATCGAATCTGCTTTTTGCATGACAAAGTCGCTGATAAGGCGCAGGCCCAATTCCGGCGAAGGCCAAGATTTGTCCGGGACGGCAACGATAGGTTCCAGATCGATGAGGTTAGGTTCACCCGCCCTGCGTACTCGAAGTTGGATTTTGTGCAAATCTCTTTCTTGCAGCATGGCAAAGGCAAAGGCCCATTGATCAAACACTTGCTGGCTACCTCGCCAGCTTTTGAGTTCGGTCCATTTGTCCCAGATTTCTTTGTTTGTCTTGCGATCGATTCTTGCAAATCTAGCCTGTTCAATGACATCAAAAATCTTGGCCCCTGCTTCTTGGGCTGGAGAGTTTTCTTTTAAACTGAGAATGGTGTTTTCCACCCTGAAAGCGATTCCCAATTGGGGGATTGAAAGTGGGGAAGCCGGTTTTACCGGCTCTTCGAGGTTCCCATCAAATCCACGATCCCAGTTTACCGAGGGGAGAGGAATCATCACCAGGGCTTCGTGTGTGGTGTTGTTGCGTCTGCCCACGGTAAGAGTGATATTGCAATTACCTGAAGTGCCCGCTTGTTTTGCAAGGGCATCTGGAAGCTGGATCGGATTGAATGAATCGAGGCTGAATTTTTTGGATTCTTTTCCTTCGGGGGTGATTTCGATGCTTGCAATCCTGTCGCCAACTTGAACTCCCGCTTTTTCCGCGGGCGAGTTTTTGCGAACTGCTGCAACTTCGCCCATTTTCATGTTCATGCCTGTATCCATGTGGTAGGCAGGGGGTACAAACATCATCAAGGACTTTTCTTTTTCTTGACTGCGCTTGATTTCTATAACTACAGGTTGCCCTGCAAGTTGATTGATACGGTTTGTGAATTCAAAGAAGTCGCCTTCGAATCTGGGCTCAAATGCTTTTACTTCGCTTAGTTTTTCCGTGACAAGCGGGTTGTAATTCTTCTGGCCTGTTTTTGTGGTGCCAACAATCGCATCGCCTGGCATGAATCCTTCCGTGCCGATTTCGACTTCAATCGGGTTTTCAGAGTCTTTGGAATAGTAAAGGATTTTGAAAGGTTTTCCATCGTGCTCCAATAAAGCTTTGGCGAATTCCTGTGCATCGAATGATCCTAGTTTTAGATCATGTTCGATTGAAGTATAACCTTCGCCCTTGGGGTTGCTAATTCCCATGATGATGCTGCCTTTTTCCAAGGGAAGCAAGCGTGCCATGGATGCAGGGCTGTTTTTGGTAAAAGGCGTGAGCCAAAGAAGGTTTGGCTTTACCTTGTTGGTATCTTTTTGGGGCAGTGGGGCCAAAACGGCCCTGGGTGGTGGCGCTATTCCAATCATGGGGACCATGTCGTTTTTATCGCGTCTGGGTTCGAGCGAAACTTCAAGTTTTGGCCCACCATTTTTGTTTTGGAAAACAAATGGTATCGAGGTGCTGTGTCCTGATAGCGCAACTGCAAGCCTCAAGTCGTCGAATGTTGGATTTTTTACATCTCCTAGCTGGGTTATTGATGCGCCAGTTTTAACTCCTGCCTGCCAGGCAGGTGAACCTGAATCCACACGCCAAACCACTGCTGGGGGGCGGGGCACCCCGTGGAATCGGTAAACAATAATGAAACAAATTCCTCCAAGGATTACATTCATGATCACGCCTGCAGAGATAATCATCATCCGCTGGCCCACAGTTTTGTTCTTGTATGATCTTGGGTAGTCCTCGCCTTCGTCTGCTTCGCTGCCTTCACCCACCATCGAAACATATCCGCCAAGGGGAAGCGCACCGATCATGTACTGGGTTTCGCCTCGTTTGAAGCTGCATCCCGGAAGTGCGGGGCCAAATCCGATGCTGAAAGTTTTTACATGAACATCGCAAAGTTTGGCGGCAACAAAGTGCCCAAGTTCATGGATAAAAATGACAAATCCAAGGCCTAGTGCCACCAATCCAGCTTTGATCACCCCATCAAACCCAAAGTTTGAATACAGGTAATAAACTGCGAATATAAGCATGAAAACAAAAACAGCATTGGCCTTTATCCATGCCATTGGGGTCATTTCAGGCGGTGCTGGTGCATCTTCGATGGCGCGTTGGGTTTTATTTTGTGCTTCTACCGCGCTTGTATTGTCTGGTTTTTCTTGCTGTTCCAACGAATTATCTCCTGTCGGGCCCATCGGTCGCACTGGAACAAATCTGCCAGTGACGGCGTTGGGCTGAAATTATGGTGATCCAAAGCGGTTCGTGCCGCCCTGGCGATATCTAGAAACGCAAGCTCGCCTTTTAAAAACCTTTCTACTGCAACCTCATTGGCTGCATTAAGAACCGCCCCACAAGTTCCCCCCATCCTTGCAACTTCCAGCCCAATTTTCAATGCGGGAAATGTTTCAAGGTCAGGTTGTTCAAAATGCCACGCTTTCAGGGCTTGCCAGTTCAGTTTCCGTGTAGGCCCCGGAACCCTTTCCGGATAGGTTAGGGCATACTGGATAGGGAGTCTCATGTCCGGAGGCGAGGCTTGGGCCATTACCGAACCATCTGCAAACTCAACAAAGCTGTGAATCATGCTTTCTGGGTGCAGAATAACTTCAATTTGAGAAGCATCCAGATCAAAAAGCCAGCGGGCTTCAATGACTTCCAAGGCTTTGTTCATTAAAGTTGCGGAATCGATCGAAATTTTAGGCCCCATTTGCCAGGTTGGATGCTTGAGCGCCTCTTCTGCAGTTACTTGTTCAAGTTGAAAAGCTTTCCTGCCTCGGAAAGGGCCGCCACTTCCCGTCAGGACTATTTTTGTAATAGATTCTTTTGGCCCGCTTTGCATTGCTTGAAATATGGCGCTATGTTCGCTATCAATTGGTAAAATTGCGACGCCTTTTTTCCGGGCCAGTTCCATTACCAATGGCCCTGCCACCACAAGCGTTTCCTTGTTTGCAAGCCCCACGGGCTTACCTGCTTCCAACGCAGCCCATGTTCCTTCTATACCTGCTGCTCCAACGATTGCAGATACCACCATATCTACTTCCGCCATTTGCACCAGCTTTATCACTGCATCCACGCCGGTTAGTAAATGGCACCCTTTGGGGAGCTCCGATAAGTCTATTTTCCCTGCGCTTTCTGCATCGCTTACAGCTATATATTTTGCCTTGTGCTTTTTTGCTTGTTCGAGCAGTTCCTTGACTTTGCGATTTGCGCATAATCCGAATACTTCAAGCTTTTCGGGAAGTGACTCTATTACATCAAGGGTGCTAATTCCTATCGAGCCTGTAGAGCCAAGCACTACAATTCTCCTGGGGCGATTCAATTTTGAATGGGAATGGTTTGCTTGCAAATGTTCACCAGCGGGTAACTGCTAATCCTGTTGTTATTGCCGTGGCCATCCGGGCCCGGCAGTCACCTGTTTAATATTTAATGATATTCTTGCCATTACCGCAAGCTTTACCTTTTAACCTCTTGCAAGATTGCTTAACCTTCATGACAATAGATATGGTATAGTTTCTTGTTTGAATCCTTTATTCAGGAGTAGGCCATGGCCAAAGCGCGTGGCGATTACGGTGACATTTTAGTTAAAAATCAAGTTATCAGCAGCGATCAGTTGCAAGAATCGCGTGATGTGATGAAGAATGGTGGCAGCCTTCAAGATGCTTTACTGAAGCTCGAATATGCCAATCCTCTCCAAATTGCCAAAGCTGTTGCTGAATTTAATCATTATGAATTCCTCGACCTCACCGATATCGAGGTGCCGGAAGATGCACTCAAGCTTATGACTGCTGGTACCGCCCGTGAAAACAATGTTGTGCCAATTTCAACTGATGGCCTGAATGTTAAGCTTGCGGTGGCAGATCCCAGCGATTTTAATTTGATTCAAAAACTTTCCTTCATCATGAACAAGGAGATCGTTCCTGTTGTTGCCTCGATTAATCAAATTCGTGATCTGATCAATAAGGTTTATCCTCAAGAAGATGTCGATGATTCTGCTCCATTGATCGATTTTTCCGAAATTGAAAACGAATTTGCCCAAGCCGATGCTGGCAGGGCTGCAGGTGATGACAGCAGTGAAGGTGGTGTTATCAAGCTGGTTAATAAAATCCTTTCCGAAGGTGTCGACCTTCGGGCCAGCGATATTCATATCGAGCCTTTTGCAAATAGAGTGCGCATTCGCTATCGGGTTGATGGTGTATTAGTTGAAAAAGAGAATCCTCCGTATAAATACCTAATGCCCATTCTTTCGCGTTTAAAAATCATGGCGGGCATTGATATCTCTGAAAAACGCAGGCCTCAAGATGGTCGTATCAAAACCTCCCTCAAAGGCAGGGATTTTGATCTTCGGCTCAGCCTTTTACCCACGGTATATGGCCAATCCGCAGTCATGCGTATTTTGGATCGTAGCAATATCAAGGTGAATATTCGCGATCTGGGTTTTAATGAAGATGATTTTGCACGTTTCCTTAACCTGATTAAACGCCCAAACGGAATCTTTCTTGTTACCGGCCCGACCGGCTCAGGAAAAACCACCACCCTTTATTCGGCAATCAACGAACTTAATACCACCGAACGAAAAATTATCACCGCCGAAGACCCTGTAGAGTATTATCTCCCGGGTATTAACCAGTGCGAGGTCAAGCATAATATCGGGCTTGATTTTTCTCGTATTATCCGTGCGATGCTTAGGCAGGCACCGAATGTTATTCTCGTTGGTGAAATCCGCGATGCCGAAACTGCCAAGATTGCTATTGAGGCTTCTCTTACTGGACACTTGGTTTTTAGCACCCTTCATACCAATGATGCGCCCAGTGCAATTACCCGTCTCATCGATATCGGAGTTCAACCTTTCCTTGTTGCTTCAAGTATCATTGCGGTTCTAGCCCAGCGCTTGGTACGCAGGATTTGCCCCAAGTGCAAGGAGCCTTACACCCCAACGCCTGGCGATATCAAAGCCTCTGGGCTTACCCCGGAGCAAGTAGGCAATAGCAAGTTTATGCGTGGTAAAGGTTGTGCAAATTGCAATAAAACAGGCTATCGGGGTCGTCAGGGGATTTATGAAATGTTGCGACTCGATGGCAAATTGCGCGAAATGGCTTTCAAGGGCGCTTCAGCCCTTGACATGAGGCGATACGCCAAATCCAAGGGGATGCGCAATCTGCTTGATGATGGCATGCTCAAGGTTTGTAAGGGTATGACCACATTCGAAGAAGTTCTAAGCACTTGTCATCATGATAGTGCGCTTGATCATTAATTCGCCGATTTAACCTTTTGTTCCCCTCCCTACATAAAATAGATTGGGGAATAATTTGTTTTTTTTACCCAGTTGATTGTTCCTTCGGTTATAACTGGAATAATAACAATGAGGGGTATGCTAAAAGGTTTCCCGATGTATTGAACGCTTTGTTTTTTTGTTGCGATTCTTTCTACCTTGGGTTAGATTTCTCTCTTCTTGCAGGTTCTTGGGCGCTGGTTTTTCTTTTTTCCGTTCTCGAATGCTTGGTGGAGGTCTTTTCTTGTGGCTACAGTACAAATTGATAAACTTTTGCATAGTGTTATTCAGCTTAAAGCCAATGACTTGCATATCACTACCGGCCAACCTCCGGTAATTCGGCATCAAGGCCGGATGAAAAAACTCGACACTAAAATCCTCGATAACGAAGATACCGTGTCGCTCATGAAGAGTATAACTCCCGATCGTTGCCAGCAAGAACTTCAGGAAAAAGGTGGTTGCGACTTCGCCATCGAGTTTGTGGATGGGTATCGATTCCGTGTCGCTGTTTTTCGCCAGCGTGGCCATATTGGCATGGTTATGCGCCGTATCCCCAGCGGTTTCCTTACATTCGAGCAAATGGGTATGCCCGAAGCCATCAAGCGCCTCATCGTCAAACCCAGAGGGCTTTTGCTGGTAACCGGGCCAACCGGTTCAGGCAAAACCACCTCCCTGGCTTCCATGCTCGATTTCATCAATCATAATTACGACAAACATGTCATTACTCTCGAAGATCCGATCGAGTATTACCATAAACATGATAAGTCCACTTTCTGCCAACGAGAAATCGGCACCGATGTCGGTAGCTTCAAAGAGGGCCTTCGAAGGGCACTTCGTATGGATCCCGATATCATCCTCGTTGGTGAAATGCGCGACCTTGAAACCATTCATGCCGCCATCGAAGCTGCTGAAACCGGGCATGTGGTTTTCGGTACACTTCATACCAATGGTGCATCCAGTACTGTCAATCGTATTATCGATGTGTTCCCCCAAGAGCAACAGGATCAAATTCGAACTCAGCTTTCCACCGCCCTTATCGGCGTACTTTCACAAACTTTGTTGCCTAGGAAGCCCAGCGGTATGTGCGCTGCTTACGAACTTATGGTGGTTACTCCCGCTATCTCCAACCTTATTCGTGAAAATAAAACCTATCGTATCGATTCTTCCATTCAGACCGGCCGTAAACATGGTATGTTTCTTATGGATGATAGTCTTTTCAGGCTTTGGCGCTCTGGGCAAGTCGATAAAGAAGAAGCTCTTGGCAAAGCTAACAAGCCCACCGAACTCGCTGAAAAGATTGCCCAAGCTGAAGCCGGGAAATTTTCTGATGATGAAGATGTTGATGAGGATGATGACGATGGTGATGACGATGATGCTCCACCAGCACGTGGTGCCAAGCGTTAAGCCGAGAATTATGGGCATTTAAATAATGAGCACTACACCTTCAGAAAACCCGAAGCCAGCCCAAAACCCCGCTAACACAGGGCAGGGGGCAGCCCCCGGCGCAGCCAAGTCAGCCGCACCAGCACCCGGCGCCCCCAGACCAGCAGGCGCAGCACCAGCACCCGGTGCCCCCAGACCTGCGGGTGCAGCACCAGCACCCGGCGCTCCCAAACCAACAGGTGCAGCACCAGTACCTGGCGCCCCTAAACCAGCAGGCGCATCACCCGGTGCCCCCAGACCTGCGGGTGCAGCACCAGTACCTGGCGCCCCTAAACCAGCAGCAGTACCACCTGGAGCACCCAAGCCTGCTGCCCCGGCTCCTAAACCCGCTGCTCCAGTTGCTGTTAAAAAACCTATCGAAGCCAAGCCTAAAACTTCTGGAGGCAGGCCCAAAATCGGCGAAATTCTCCTCGGGCTCGGCCTGATCGATGAACAGCAACTCTTCGAAATGATTGACGAAGCTCGCAGCTCTGGTAAAAAACTTGGCTCGGTTGCTGTCTCACGCGGACTTGTCAATGAAGATCAACTTGTCAAGGCGCTTGCCGAGCAATCCAACCTTAAAGTTGGAAACCTCAACGAACAAAAACCCCAGCCCGAAGCCCTTCTTGTGGTTTCTGAAACCATGGCTTCCATGTACAAGGTGATTCCTCTTACACTAAAAGATAAAGTCCTTTCCGTTGCAATTGTGGATCCCAATAATCTAACCTCGGTTGATGATCTCCGTAATCTGCTCGGACTTAATGAGGTTATTCCTTATCTCGTTTCACCCTCTGCTTTCGAAGAAGCACAAAAAAAATGTTACGCAGGCAAGGAAGACAGCATCGCTGATCTGATTCAGGAACTTGAAGCCGACGGCACCAAGGGTAGGCGTAAAAATGAAACCAGCATCGATCTTGAAACCCTTATGGAACAAGCCGATTCTGCGCCAGTTCGCAGGCTGATCAACATGGTTTTCCTCATGGCCATCCGTGATCAGGCTTCCGACATCCACTTCGAACCTTTCGAAGATGATTACAAGATGCGTTACAAATGCGATGGGGTTCTTTTTGAACTCCCGCCTCCCCCCAAATACCTTGCCAACGCTATTTCCAGCCGTATTAAAGTTATGGCTAATCTTGATATCGCTGAACGCAGGCTTCCCCAGGACGGACGTATCGAATTAACCATTGGTGGCAATCGTGTGGATATGCGTGTCAGCACCTTGCCCACCCTTTTTGGCGAAAGCGCTGTTATTCGTTTGCTTGATAAATCCGTGGTTTCGCTCGATATCAACAAGCTCGGTATCGACCCTGTTGTTCTCGCATCTTTCCGTGAGCTTATAAGCAAGCCTAATGGTGTTGTTTTGGTGACCGGCCCAACGGGTTCAGGTAAAACTACCACCCTTTATTCAGCACTCAACGAACTTAATGTCATTGAAGAAAAAATCATCACCACGGAAGACCCCGTTGAATATGAAATCGAAGGCCTTGTTCAGTGCCCCATCAACCATGAAGTTGGTATGACTTTCGCTGCAGCCCTTCGTAGTATTCTCAGGCAGGACCCTGATAAAATCCTCGTTGGTGAAATCCGCGATCTTGAAACAGCTCAGATCGCCGTGCAGGCGGCCCTTACAGGGCATATCGTTTTTAGCACCCTTCATACCAATGATGCACCCAGCACCATCACCCGTATGCGCGATATGGGCTTGCAATCCTATCTTATAAACGCCTGCGTTGAAGGGGTGCTTGCACAAAGGCTCGTTCGTAAAATATGTGCCAATTGCCGCGAAGAATTCAGCCCGGGGCCCGATCAACTCCTGGAACTCAATCTCACGCCAGAAATGGTTGCAGGCAAAAAGTTCTACTACGGCAAAGGCTGTGATATTTGCAATAATACCGGCTATAAAGGCCGTATGGGGATCCACGAACTTCTTGTCATGAGTGATGAACTTCGAGATTTAATCTCCAAGGAAGCTTCGACTGATGAACTTCGCGATCTTTGTGTGAAATCAGGCATGAAAACTTTACGCTGGTCTGGTCTTAATGCGATTCATCAGGGCCTTACCACCATGGAAGAAATCATTCGAGAGACCGTTACCGAGGAATAATCTTTTACGATTCCCTCTACAGGAGTTTTGATATGGCTAGTTTTAAATACGAAGCAATGGATACCACTGGCACCGAGGTCAAAGATTCCATTGATGCGGCCACCGAGGAAGAAGCCCAGCAAAAAATCCGCCAGATGGGATACTTCGTTACCAAGATAACCGAAGTGGCGGCTAAAAAGGGCGGCAAAGAAAAAAAGAAGGGTGGCAAGAAGAAGCGGGGCTTCACCATCGGCGGCGTCTCGGGCAAAGCACTTTGTACCTTCACCAGGCAGTTCTCCACCCTGCAAGATGCTGGGCTTCCCATCCTTCGTTCACTCCGGATTCTCGAAGGCCAAATGAAAGCAGGGGTTCTTAAATACGCAATCGCTGATGTTATCGAAGATGTCGAATCAGGTTCCACTCTTTCCGAGGCTTTTGGCAAACACCCCAAGTGCTTTGATCGACTTTATGTCAACATGGTGAAAGCTGGGGAAGCTGGTGGTGCACTTGAGGTTATCCTTCAGCGCCTTGCAGACTTCAAAGAAAAAGCCCAGACTCTTAAACGCAAAATCACAGGCGCAATGATCTATCCTTCAGTTGTTATCTTTGTTGCCGTTTCCATTCTTACTTTCATCATGATTTTCATCATCCCCAAATTCGAGAAAATCTTCAAAGATTTCGGTATGAAACTACCTGCACTTACCCTTTATCTCATGTCCACTTCCCGGTGGGTTTCTGTCTACTGGTATGTTTTGCCTTTGATACCGCTTACTTTCTGGCTGCTCCTTAAGGTGCTTCGCATGAGTAGAACGGGGGGGTATGTTCTCGATCGAATGTACCTTTGGATTCCAGTGGTTGGCGGCCTTATCGAAAAAACCGCCATCGCTCAATCCACTCGCACCCTTGGTACTTTGGTTTCTTCGGGTGTGCCAATTCTTGAAGGCTTGGCCATTGTTAAAGCAACTTGTACCAATCAGGTTTTCGAGCGCCTTTATCAGCGCGTTTACGAATCCATCCGTGAAGGCGATACCATTGTTCAGCCCCTCAGGGAAAGCAAGCTCGTTGATGACATGGTTGTTAACATGATCGATGTGGGTGAAGAAACCGGCGACCTCGATACCATGCTTAACAAAGTTGCTGATATTTACGAAGAGGAAGTGAATATTCTCGTCGAAAGCTTGCTTAGCTTGCTCGAACCGATCATGATTGTGTTCCTTGGGGGAGTTATCGGCGGCATCGTTATTGCCTTGTTCATGCCCCTGATTGGTATGCTTGAGGGCTTGAGTAAGTAAGTATGTTATGCTTGAAGGATTGAGTAAATAAGTAATTCGGGGTGTTTTTGCAAGGGTTCTTATTGCTCAAAGAATGGCTTGTAGAATCTTAAAAACCAAGTGTCCAGTTATAAAACCCCTTAAAAACAAGGGTGTAATTCTGCGGACCATATAAACCGCGTCGATGCGGATAGAATGAAAACGGAGGATCCAACTCATGTCGCATTTGCTTAAATCCAGGTCTAGATATTCAGCATTCACGCTGGTCGAGCTATTGGTTGTGATCGCCATCATTGGCATTCTGGTGTCTCTAACATCTGTTGGCGTAGTAAAGATTTTAAATCGTGGTCAAATGGTAGCAGCGCGAACAGAAATTTCTCAATTGGAAGCTGCGATCGCCGCGGCAAAACAAAATTTTGGGAATGTGGATGAACTTCCAAGTATTATTGAGCTGTATTCAAGTGGGCCGAATTTTCAAGCTGCTGCAAATGCCACGAATGCTATGACTGGGCTGCCTACTAATCCAAATACCCGTAACACATTTAACTTTTTTACCAAAGTTTTTGGGAAAAATTGGTATTCTACAACTGTGATTCCTTGGCTTGGTAGTTCTGTAACTGCTGCATCGTATTCTGCTGCCCCAAAAAAACTGTTAGGTATGGAAGCGTTGGTCTTTTTGCTTGGTGGCTTTGCAGATTCATCCAGTGGTGCGCCCAATTTTGTAGGTTTTTCTTCAAATCCTTTAAACCCAATGGATGTGACCAATACCAAGTATAAAACTAAAGGCCCTTTCTATGAATTCAAGCAAAAGCAAATCATACCTGGAACCAGTTATTACACCATGGTAAATAACACTGGTGGCTCTTATGCCTATTTTTCGAGTTCAGATTATGCCTATTTTTTAGCTAATCCTCTTGGTGGAATAGTATACCCCTATCACAAAAGTCCTAGCCCACCTGTTGCGTCTTCTTCCTATTACAACCCAAAGACTTTTCAGATCATTAGCTCTGGGCAAGATAAACTTTTTGGATCGGGGGGATACTATGCTCCTCCTTATACAACAGGACAGCCAGTTTTTGATGACATCTCTAATTTCTCTTCCCTTCAACTTGGTGCAAAAGAGTAACAAATGGTTTTTTTACCAAACAGATCTTTGTGCAGAACCAAAGCCTTTACTTTGATCGAGTTGCTGGTGGTAATTTCTATTATTGGAGTTCTTGCTGCTTTAACTGCGGGGGCAGTTTTTAAATATGCAGCTTGGCAGCGTGACCCTACCAATCCTAACTCCAGCGTTTCAATAACCATAAACACCATTAAACAGGCGGTTAACAGAATAACTCAGGATATTCAGCAAAAGGCTAAGCAGGATTACCAAGCACTGACACCGACTGATAAAACTTATTATCAAACGCTTGCAGATAAATTGAAAACGAATGGATTACTAACGGAATTGGACCCAACCGCAAGAGCAATTCAAGTTTATGCAAATGCTCAAATAGTAAGGAATTTTCCTATTTCAGTTTCGGCCATTGGTAGTAGTTTACCGGTATATATTTTCAATAACGTACCAGTCTTGGCACCTTCAAATCCGGTTTTTGAATGTAATTTTAATCCTGGGACCTTGAATACGTCTTATTTGTACCCAACACCAGCTCCATTATCGCCTTTATCTTTGGCCCAGCAATTGTTGACAGCTAATACCATTAAGAAAAACATCCCCAGCCCATCTGGTGCATTCGCAACAAATAATCGGAATTCAAGCGCTTGTCTTTTGGTTTCTCTTGAATCTCATCCTAAAGGTTTAAAAGTCGAGGATCTTGGCTCAGGTTCCGTTGTGGCAGATACAACTAATGCACGAATCATCAAGCCAGGCGGTGTGGTTATCTATCACAAAATTCATTTTGTAGATGCTGCAGATTATGCTGCAGATAAATCATTCAAAGTTGGTTCTCTGCGAGTGGATATTGCATACGATACCGAGTAGTTAATTCCTGAGATATTAAAATGCTGCATGGTGCCCGAAAAAAAACTGCGATGACTTTGGTGGAGTTGTTGGTCGTGATGGCCATTATTGTGATTTTTACCGCCATCACAGCAGCTTTTTATCCCGCCAACCAAGCAGACCGAGAGCTTTCCCGATTTTCAAACACCGTTCAATCCGCTTTGCTTTCTGCTAGAAACCGAGCCAAGGCAGAACGCCTTCCCACAGGTATTAGGTTTTATGATTCGGATGCGAATGGCAAAATTGATGGCGTGGTGTTAATTCAAAAGCCAGCACCCTTGGATGGCCTAGTAGTCGGTAATGTTACCGTTAATCCAATGACATTTGTGTTGGGATTTCCAGCAACTTATCAGGGTGTAATAAATCCCGGGGATTTCATGGTTTTGGAATCTGGGGATGTAGCGACAATTTCGGCGCCTCTTCCTAATGCAACAGTGAGCAACCCGTCGTCGGGTTTTTATCAAAACTTAAGTGCTTATGGGACAAAATACAGGATATTCCGTGGTGCAGTTGAGCTTTCTGGTGATACGCCTTTTGAACTTTCCAATACTATTGAGATATTTGTTGGCTCAGGTGCATTATCAATTGTACCTGTTTCATTGTTAGTCCCGGGAGCGTCTGACATCATTTTTAATCCTGATGGAAGTCTTAATAATTCTACTTCCGAAGTTTACCTGCATTTACATAATTTTGAGTCCCTTGCTGGGAACTATAGTCGTGATGCAATTCTTGCAGTTAGAAAAATGTCGGGTTCGATTGGTGTTTATGAAGTAGGGCCTACAGGTGCGCCTTATCAATTTGCATTTGATCCCCGTAACAAGGGAATTTAAAGGAACTTTTGTGAATCGAAAAGGCATTACGCTTTTGGAAGTCTTAATGGCCATCTTCATCATGGGGATTGGCATGGTAAGTGTGTTTGCCATATTTCCTGTTGCTGCTTTGATGATGGGGCAAGCCATTGAAAAATACCAAGTCAACGAAGTGGTTAATAACACTCAAAGTAACTTTGATGCAGATGCTCTGGACTTTGTAAAGAATCAACCCGATCTAATTTATAATTCAAGTGGCGTGCAAGTTAGCACAATAAGTGGATCTTTTTTAAATAGCACTGTTACAAATGGATTGCCGCAATATCTTTTTTTAGATCAGGCAGCAGCAATCAATGGTAGATCATTTTTAGCTAATGTTATGGTTGCTTATATTAAGGGCGGTGTTTCACCTTTGCTACCACTTCAAATTAACGAAAGATATTTCACTTCCAATTTTGACATTGAACTGGATGAATCGGGCAGGGCGGTATTGCCTGTAGCATCCGTTGGCAGATATTCGGTTTCATTTTTGTTGGAAAAAAAACCACCATTGGATAATCCTTTGCCATCACGCAGATATATGCTGGTCTTTAAAGGGCGGAGCCAAACGTTTGCAGATTTTCCATGGGAAGCCATTACCACTAATGTAGCTGCTACACCAAATCTTATTATCCCGACTCCAGGCGCCTTAGATTATAAAAAACAAGGTTGGATAATGACTTTTAATAGTGTTACTGGTAATCGTTCTTTTCATCAAATAACAGCGGTGAACCCAAATGGGGCGGGCATTGAATTGGAAGTAAAACCTAAATTAGGAACTGATGCCAATAATGTTTACCTTCTTTCCGATGTAATTCGGGTTGTTGATATGGGAGCAGGCTGATGAATCCTATTCGAGTCCCATCGCCGCTTATTTTAAAAAACCGTCAAGGTTTTACCCTCGTTGAGTTGATGGTCGCCCTGGCCCTTATCATCCTCATGCTTTCCATCATGAGTCAGGCGTTTGTAATCGCAACAGGCACCATGCAGGGGTTAAAAGAAGTTGCTGATATGCAGGAGAAAATCCGCTCTGCTGTAACTCTTTTGCAACGCGATTTGGGGGCTAATCATTTTGAAGGGAGCAAGAAATTAAGTGATCCTGAATTTTGGGATAATGGCCCACCCAAAGAAGGTTATTTTATGCTCTGGCAGGACCAACCGTTTGAACCCGTGAACGGTGCAGAACCTTCCGGCAATGAAGGTGCTTATAATGGCGTTTCCTTTAGGCGTAGTTCGTCATTCGCCAACCACATGCTTGCCTGCACGGTCAAACTCCCCGCTAAAAGCCCAAGTGATTTTTTTGAAAGCAGTCTAGGATCGAATTTTCCTGATTTATTTTATAATACTGTTAATACACCACTTGGAATGAAAGATGCCAACATTCGGCGATTTGAATCGAATGCGAATTTAATACATTCCGATTGGGCTGAAGTCGCTTATTTTCTTGGCCCACATAATGCAGGTGTTGCAAATCCTCTTCCGGATGGAAATACGGATGGAAAAACAAATCCCTCCACCGCTTCGTTACCTTATTTTAATCTTTATCGGCAGCAAAGAATTGTGCTGCCGAATTTTAATATCCCCATAACCGGTGTAGTATTACCCGCGGTAAATGCGGCTATTAAAGAAGAAATAAGTTGTGAAACATCAACAGGAACCTTTAATAAACCATCTGATTTAACGGTTCCTTGGAAGCGCATGGGAAACAGGGGTTTCAATCAACTTGGCAATCGGGTAGGGCCTTTGTTTTCTGAATTCGTTAACCCTTCCGCTAAAGTTAATACTGATATCATTGCTACCAATGTGATATCTTTTGATGTGAAGTTGCTGACAGATTCAAGATATGACTACGAAGATCTTGCCACGATTTTAAGCCAAGGTTCTTATAGTGCTTATCCTCCATATACTAATTATGCTATTGCCAACGGAAATGCCGCTATTAGGGTTTTTGATACTTGGACAACCGACCAAGGTAGTTCAACAAATCCTGCTGTTCCCAAATATGATTTAGGTTATTGGAATAACACCAATGGAAAATGGCAACCATCAGGAAACACCGCCGGCAATAATTCGTTGATTCCCGTTTGGAATGTAACTAATAATACTGGCCTAAATATCAAGGCAATTCAAATATCACTTCGTGTTTGGGATCAAAAATCCAATACATCCAAGATGTTTGTCATCGTTCAAAAATTATAATTCATTGTGAAAGGAGAGTTGTGCCATGTTGTTAAATACAAAAACCGATGTCAAGCGCTCTGGCATGATTCTCCTTATAGTCGTTGCTTTTCTTTCCATGTTCATGGTTGTGGGAACTACTTATCTCCTTGTTGCAGATTCCATCCGCAGGACAAGTGATTTTGATCTCAATGCTACTGATAAAAGAAGTGATTACGCCTTAATGCCAGATATCGACCCGCGCTATATGTTTAATTTTGCCCTAGGGCAGATTCTTTACGATGTTGCAGATCCTACAATTTTTGATGCAGCAACAGGAAAAATACTAACCCATAACAGTTCTCTTCGTGGGCATAGTCTAGCCCGGGATATTTATGGTGGTTATAAAGTTGGTGGGGCAAACGATCGCCCGTTTCAGGGTATTGGAAAAACGGCTACGGAGTTTGCTAACCCGGATTACAGGGTTAAAACATTAGTTACTGGTACCACCGTTATTGCTGATCCTGAAAAAGGCAGTAGACAGATTGCCAATGCCCCTAATGCACCATCTAGTTCCTGGAACGTGCCTTACACTTATTCGGATAATAGCCATTTTTATTTGGGGTCTTACACTCTTGATTCAGCAGGGAACCCAACAATCAAGCCTTCCTTTAATAATCCGATTATGGATGCATCCGGTCTTGGAGCTTTAGATGTTAAGAACCTTGAAGGTTACCCAGGTGGCAATGACAGTTGGTGGATTGATGCGGGCTTTCCGGTAATGACCACCCCAGATGGCAGGAAATACAAAGCGTTGATAGCGCCTTTGATTCTTGATCTTGATGGCAGAATTAACTTGAATGTTGCTGGCAATTTGATGCAGAGGGATGTTGCAACTCCTTATTTTACCGCTGACCATGCGTCTAACCAGGGGTGGGGCCGTTGGGAAATTAATCCGAAAAAACTAATTGAAAATTATTCTGGAATGGTGACACAATATTCTCCTCTTTCCCCAGCGAATGAATTCTTGAATTTGCTATCTTATGGTACGAACCCTCTTCCAGCCCCTACATCTGGAATGCCTGCTGCAACCTTCACTGGTTCATCATTAAACCAATGGAAAACATATGGCCGATTGTTTCAGGCAAATTATCTCCCAATAAATAGTAATCCCCCTCCAACAACTTATTTTGCTAGCACGCTATTACATTCTTACTCCCCAGTCGACTTTAATGGGGCAGGTGATTATCAAGCAATGGGTGGGTGGGGACCAACTGCAAAGCCAAGCTTTGTGAATCCTAATGGTTTCCCCTCTTTTGGGATGGGGTTTGGTAACGGTCAAGCTACTGAACATTTGCTGGATGGGGCTACTCCAGGATTAAATTACCACGCCCGCAATTTTAATCCCTATCGGACCCAAATTAGTGGTAATGGAGTTTCTACTGTGTTCCCCGTTTCTGAAATCGCATCGATTCTTCGTTGGCAGGGTAAGGGGGAACCATTTAGCAAAAGCCAATTAGCGCAGCTATTACCTAAATCTATGGGTTTGGATATGCCTTATAACTCTTCGGGCATGGATGGGATTTTTCGTCAGCGTATTCGCAACATGGTAACCACCTTAAGTTCAGATTTGGATAGGCCTGCTATGGCTCCAATCTCTCCTGACACGCTACCTAATGCAATGACAGGCACCTTGTATTCTAATACGTTTAGAATTAAGAATTTTATTTTTCCTGATAGAACAATACCTGTACCCCAAATGGGGGTTACCTATTATTCTCCGATTCCAGATTCGCCAACCCTGGTGCCAAATCAAACGAACCCTCCTCTTAAATTTATTCTGGATAGACCACTAACCCCTTTTCCACCAGTGGTGCAAAATGGAATGTCAGATCAAACCAATTTCATTAATTATGCTGGTCCGGTTAAAGCCCAATTTGATCAGGCTGTAAATGATCGGCAGGCGTTTGCCCAAGAAATATACAACGTTCTCCGTAATGTAACCGGTGTTATCTTTTACGAGGTTGCAGTGGGATCCATGGATCCTGCAGTTCAGGCAGATCTTTTAGAAATTAAAAGATCCAATCAGTGGCTTGCTCAACTTGCTGCCAATATTGTTGATTTTATTGACGGTGATGATTTCAACACCGTATTTCGGTGGACTGGTGACCCAAAAGATTGTGTGTTTGGAGTCGAATTGCCTCGTGTTGTTATTAATGAAGCCTATTCCATGGCACAAAATGATTCTGGGGATATGTTTATGAATAACACGAAGGCTACAATGCCAACTCATTTGTATACCGCAGTTGAATTAATGAATCCATTGCCGCCGGATGGTAATTATGTTGTTGGACCCGGTGGTCATACTGCCGTCCTTCAATTCAAGGATGGAACAGGAACTGAATATCAAAATTATAAGCTTGTTTTATGTCAGCGGGGCCAAATTTTAGGACAGATGAATGCGATAAATGGCATGTATTTTAATACTACAGGGTCACATGATTTTAATGGGAATAACATCGCCTCGGACTCCAACGGCATGGCAAAGGCAATATTGGATAACTGGACCGATCCCAACAATATGCCCATGCCAAACATGGTGCCGGGTACTTGGTATTTAAATCCGGGTGGTTTAATGGTCATAGGAGATGACACTACGCTTCGGATGGAAGCGGATCCCAAAATTAATACCACATTTAAAACACCAAAAATAAAATTGAAAAATATTGGGGTGGCTGCAACTCCAGGCCCAAATAATGCCCCTGAGATAATGTTGCAAAAACTTGTTTATCCTGGAATGCCTCCCAATGATCTTGATCCAGTTACTGGAAATTTGGCAATTCCCTTGATGCCCTACAATCCTTACATAACGGTGGATGTTTTTTCCAAGGGAAGGATGAATGACCTTCGAAAATTTGATGATAATGCAGCTCGAAATCCTGATGTTACCACCACAAGTTCCATAGGCCGTAGATCGCCTCTGTTGGATTCAGTTGGTTTGGATGTAATGAATTTGGCCAACAATATGTACAATGGCAATAATACCGGAAATCAAGTGGGGGGAAATGGCGGTGCCCAGCATTCCATGGGGCAGTTAAATTCTAATGTTCTGAACCCTTTACCTTGGCTTGCTCATCTTGACAGGCGGTTGATTAATCCTATGGAACTTATTCATGTTTCCACTGTCAAACCTCACGAATTAACTCAAACTGCTTGTCGTTGGAATGATGCTTTTAGTCAACCAAGTATTCCGGGCGCTAATTTAGTTCCCATGAAAATCTCCCATCCATATGCATCTAATTGGCCATGGTTTGACGAGAATACAAGGTTACATAGATTTCTGGAAGTTGTTGGTGTTTCTCCCCTTCAAGCAGGTGAAGCAATGCATGGCAGAGTCTTGGGGAAGGTGAATGTTAACACTATGCATAGTGAGGAGGTTTTGCAAGCCGTAGCCGATCCTTCAATCGCTAATAATTTTACTAATGTTAATGTTACCACGGGGTATAACAACCTTGTTGCCCAAAGGCCAGTTACAAATTTTGGGCAAGCCAATAATGTGGATTTTAGCAGTGCAATATCTAAGAAAGGCTTTAATAAGTCTTTGCTAGGGTACCAGTCTTTTGATAGTACAAATCCCGGAAATGCTGAAGTCTCGTTTGGTAACTTGCTTGATGTCCAAGTTTTTCCAGCATCTGGTGTAGCCCCTGCAATTTATCCCCGCAAAGAACTACTTACCAAAATTGGTAATAGTGTAACTACTAGAAGCAACGTATTTGCTGTTTGGATAACTACGGGATATTTTGAAGTAACCAATGATACAACCCAACCACCTACACTTGGTGCTGAAATTGGTAAGGCAGATGGCATAAATATCCGTCATCGTATGTTTGCGATCGTTGATCGCACCAATATGGTGAATGCTCAGCTAACCGGTGTTGCTTACAGTGTCCCAGCAGCACCGATTCAGAATGTTGATTTCGGTCTTCCGGGGGCATTATTGCTTAAGAGTGTTGTTCCACCATACGCTAATGTACCCGCTACCGCTGGTATGTTACTTACATTTGAGCCAAATACTGATAATGAAGAAACAGTTATTCTAAGGGTTTATAATAATCCAGGAAATCCAGCAGATCCTTTAAATGGCCATCTTGTCGGAGATTTTCAAAAGCCGCATAATCCTGGTGGTGGTGCAACAATTAACATCATTAACAGAGGTAATCCAGGGCCTTGGATTGGTTATGATCGCACCAAAGACCGTGAGGTTGTACCGTATGCCGAGATCATTGAATAACAACCATAGAAGCCTTTGAAAATGTTTCCTAAATGGAGTTTCGTTATTAAAAGTACTAAACTGGTTACGGGTTTTTAATCCCCGTGCTGATTGCCCTGTTACTTTTGATGATTGATACTCTTTAACCCAAAACCTAAATGCCCGAGGGAATATTGTCCTCGGGCATTTTTTATTCCTAATCTTTTTCCAAGTATTTTATTGCAGCTGCAATAAACCTAGCGAATTATCCCTGTTTTTTACGCTGTTTTTGCAGCTTTTTCAGCAAATCCCTGTTTTTTAAGCCTTTACTCACCATCACTTTACCAAAACCCTAGAAAAATAACCCTTTTATGATTGACACTCACCCCCTTTAATCCTAACTTTCTTTTATATCAGGATGAGTTTCCTGTTTTTTAACCTTCAAGTCTTAGGGAGTTTTTTAGTATGTCCGATAAGAAAAAAGCCATGACCAAAAGCCAAGTCCTTAGCACCATTGCTGAACACACCGAGCTTTCCAAAAAGCAAGTTGGTGCAGTTCTCGATTCCCTTCATGCCATCATTGTTGAACAACTTGGCAAAAAGGGCCCAGGCGTATTCACCCTGCCAGGCCTTCTCAAGTTGAAAATTCGCAATAAGCCAGCTACCAAGGCTCGCGAAGGCACCAACCCTTTCACAGGCCAAAAAATGATGTTTGCTGCGAAGCCAGCTTCCAAGACTGTTCGCGCCAACGCCCTCAAAGCCTTCAAAGAAGCTATCAAGTAATATCGATTTGATGTTTCTTCCATTAAAAAACCCATGGCCAAAACACCCCATGGGTTTTTTTACGCACCCATCCAGACTTTGAATCCATGCTCTTTTCTTTCAATCTCTTTTTCTTTCTTTTTCTCCATCACCCAACCCTCTTCCGCTGGAAGAGGGCAACCTCGCTTCGCTAGCAGGGATGTTGGTTTTGCTAATACTTTTCGTTTATTGATGCGGCTTGTTTAAAAGACGGATCAGTTGCGACGGGGAAGCTTCCTGACAAGGTTTTAGGGCAATTGATCCATTTGTAACCTTTAGGCATTGCACCAACGGGAAGAAAAAGAAGACAAACAGGCAAGGCCTTTGTGCGTTGAAGGGGCAGGCACAATCAGCCTAGGACACCGCCCTAGGGAAAAGTTAAAAGTTCGAAGTTGTGCAATTTGCAGAGGGTTTTCCTAATCGCAATTGCACTAAGAATAAAGGGAAGCAAAAGTTAAACATAAAAAATGAGAGTAAACAAAGAAGCGGGCTAGCGAAGCGAAGCCCCCCATTTTCCCGGGGGAAGAAAACAAAAACAAGAAGTAAGCTGAAGTAAAAGAGGGCATGGGTAGGTAATTATGGGTAATGTCCTTTTCCTTATTGCTTGGAAAGGTTAAAGTGGAGTGGTGCAGGAAGCTAGAGATTAAAATTGGGGGATGAAATGGAAGTTGAGCAAGGACAGAGAAGTTATTTT
Source organism: Planctomycetota bacterium (assembly GCA_009920765.1). Lineage (GTDB taxonomy): Bacteria > Planctomycetota > Planctomycetia > Gemmatales > Gemmataceae > UBA969. The sequence goes on from RFZJ01000010.1 coordinate 64,209, forward strand.
ACCACCGAGCCTACAAAAGCTGTTGTTGAAGACATGGAAAACAAAAGCAGGCTGGAAATCGAAGCGCGGGTAACCAGGCTTGAGAACGCCCTTGCAAATCTCCAGGATCAGGGGCTGTTGGAAGAACGCATTCTAACCAGAATTGGCGGGCGATTGCAAAACAACGAGAATGTTGCACCATTTAACCCTGTTAAAACAAGTGCCGCTGAAATCATTACCCCTGGGTATGTCGAGGATGTGGTCGAGGTTCCCGGGTTGAATCCTTTCATTGCGGGAAAGTGGTTTTTTAATGAAATAGTTCCTGAGTTGCGGGCGATGTCGTGCATGTTTTTTGATCCCCGCTATCGATTGGGGGCATGGAACAAGGCTGTGCCTGCAGGGATTTTTTTGCTGATTATTCTTTCCGGCTATTGGGTTCCATTTTCTAGCCTGCCTGTTGTGGGCAGCTTGATTGATTCTATAATTATGTTGGGCCTGGGCTATTTTCTAATCAAAATATTAAGCGCAGAGGCGAGAAGATATCGCCAGCTTGCGCCAGGATTGCCTAAAAGCCTTAGGCTAGAGCCTGATTCGAAGGAAGGTTAACCGATGAATGATACACGCATAGTTCGCCTTGGTGTGAATATTGATCATGTTGCAACGATCAGGCAGGCTAGGCTTGGACATGAGCCCGACCCGGTTGCTGCTGCAATCCTGGCGGAACTTGCGGGGGCGGATGGTATCACCATCCATTTGCGCGAAGATCGCAGGCATATCCAGGATCGCGATTTAAGGTTGCTGCGCCCGGTGGTGCGCTGGTTGAATTTAGAGATGGCTGCAAGTGATTTGATCGCAGACTTGGCGTTGGAAAATAAACCCGATGAGGTAACTTTGGTGCCCGAGAAAAGGGCGGAGCTTACCACCGAGGGGGGATTGGATCTGATTGCCAACCGTAGTCAGGTTGAGAAAATCATGAAAAAGCTTTCGGGTTCGGGGATAGTTATTTCGCTATTTATTGATCCGGATTGCGAGCAGATAGAAACTGCACGAGCATTGGGGGCCCATGCCATCGAAATACAGACTGCAAGGTATTCTGAAGCCAAGACCAAGGTAAATATTGATCGCGAGTTGGATGAATTGCGTGAAGCCACACGTTTTGCCCGTGAACTTGGCCTGCATGTGCATATGGGCCATGGACTTAACTACCATAATGTGCAAGAAGTTGCTGCAATTCATGGCGTAGAAGAGTTGAATATTGGCCATAGCATCATTTCTCGCGCAGTCTTGGTGGGTTTTGATCGTGCCGTAAAAGAAATGAAATCTGCAATTGCAGAAGGTGTGGCATCCCGAAGCAGGCGCTAAGCTAAGAATTTTGTGATTTCTCTATCGCAAAAAAAAACACTTTTTGATTAGAATTATTCAAATATGGGCGATTTGGATCTGCATACCCTTATGGATAGGGGTTTTTGTTCTTGAAGGAGTTATCGCATGGCAAGGAAGCTATCGTTTGTCTTGTTTCTTTTTATAGCCAGTTTAAGCATGGCACAAGCCCCTGCGGTAAAAGCGCCCCCAGGTACCGCTGCGCTTGTTAATGGTCAACCTATTACAGAGAGTTCGGTTCAACGCAGTCTGGAGCGAATTCCACCAGAACGCAGAGCTGCTGCTCGTCCAGAGCTTATCAACCACCTCATCGATAACATGCTTGTTGATCAGTATCTTATCCAACAGAAAATTGTTGCAGATGTGGCTGAAGTTGATAAACGCCATACCCTGATGAAAGCGGAAATTATCAAACAGGGCAAGGATTACGCCAAGATGCTGGAAGAGCTTAAACTGAACGATGCAGAATTAAAGGAGCACATCGCAGCAGAAGTGCGTTGGGAGAAATACATCGATTCCCAAGCCACCGACAAAGCTCTTCAGGAAATCTTCGAACAAAACAAGGATGTGTTCAATGGTGCTTCAGTGCGGGCCCGTCATATCCTGCTAACCGTAGCCCCAACGGATGAAGCTGAATTGGAAAAAGCCCGCCTTCTAATCCTGGCTTATAAAAAGCAAGTTGAAGACACGGTGAAGACAGAAATGGCAAAGCTTCCGCCCACCACCGATAACCTTGCCAAAGAAAAGGCCCGAATTGCATTGCTTGATGAAACCTTTGCCGTCATTGCCAAGGATAAATCCACCTGCCCATCGAAAGACCAAGGAGGCGATGTCGGCTGGTTCACCCGTGATGGCGTTATGGTTGAAAACTTCTCCAAAACTGCCTTCGGTTTGCCCCCCTACTTTTTAAGTGACCCTGTCAAAACCCAGTTTGGCTACCACTTAATCCTCACCACCGAAAAGAAACCGGGCAAAGAGGTTAAATTCGAAGACCTTAAAGGCGAAGCCAAGGAATACTTTGCAGAAAAACTTCGCGAGCGTATGTCCGAGCATGTGCGCAAGTTTTCGAAAATCACCATCTTCCCAGCTCCCTTGGGAACATAATTGAACCTATAAAACCAACCCTTTAAACCCATGGCCAACCCCCATGGGTTTTTTTACGCACCCATCCAGACTTTGAATCCAAGCCCTTTTCTTTCTTTTTCTTTTTTTTCTCCATCACCCAACCCTCTTCCGCTGGAAGAGGGCA
>RFZJ01000091.1 GCA_009920765.1 Planctomycetota bacterium
CTGTTAATGGCGGCCATTGCAAAATTAACCACTCCCGTAGTTGTTGCTGTGTACCTGTAATAATCAGCATTGAAAGCAGGATTAATTTCACCATTTACACTCGCAACATTGCCTGAAGAAGCAGCAAGTGTAATTGCAGTTTCGAAGGAGTCGCCGGTGGCGACTGGTTCATTCATGGGAACTGATATCGGTGTCGCAGAAACCCGATATGAACCCGTTCCTAATCCATAAGCCGTTGTCTTGATGTAGTAAACACTACCCTCAGTAACATTAAGTGAAATAAAACTGTTCAAGGTTCCATTGCTATCATCATTGCGCGCGATTTGTACAAAAGAAGAATTGTAAATGGTTAGGATGGAATCTACGCCACTGCTGTTAATGGCGGCCATTGCAAAATTAACCACTCCCGTAGTTGTTGCTGTGTAGGTATAAAAATCCTCTTCTAAAGCAGGATTTATAACACCATCATAACTCGCAACCGTACTACCTTGTGGAGCAGTGAGGGCAATGGCAGTTTCGAAGGAGCTACCGGCTATCGGTGTCGCAGAAACCCGATATGAACCCGTTCCTAATCCATAAGCCGTTGCCTTGATATAGTAAATATTTCCTGCCACAACAGAAATAATGGCTAAACTGTTTAGCCCAGGACCGTTATCATCATCAGTAGCTATAAGAGTTGTGCTGGAATCATAAATCCGTAGGTATGGGTCGATGCCACTATTATTGATAGCGTCCAACGATACTTGAAGCGAACCAGTTGCTGCTGCTGTAAAAGTGTAATAATCAGCCTCACCAGCAGCAGATATACTTCCATCAGCGCCTAATCCATCCGTTACCGCAGTGAGGGCAATGGCAGTTTCGAACGAATCTCCTGGTTCAAGCGTAAGATTGGCGCCTTCATAATCAATTGCGCAAGCGATAAGAGCATTTGAAACTTGTCCAACTTGGAATTCAAGAACTTCATCTCCGCCTTTTCCGGTCAAATTGCTACTTGCCCCGATATCGGCTTGCGTAATGCTTGCGAACTGCTCCACAAACGCTTTGCCTGCATCCGTGTCTGCAATCGAACAACCATAAAGAAGAATATCAGCATCTGAGGTTAGGGAGTTGCCCCAAGATGCAACCTGCGTTGCGCTGGCAGTTAAAACTCTGGAATCGAACCCCTGATTTCCAAAATACAAAACGCCATCATTTCCATGGCTGATGACCCTAAGCACAGGCACATTGGCAAGGCCTTCAAGCGCAGTGGTAATCTGGCTGACCACATCGCGGTTGCCATCGATTGAAACAACCAACGAGCCTTTTAATTCATCAATAGGGATGTTGGCAACAAGGGAGGAATCAATAAGAACAACGCCCTTGGTGGAAGCAGCCTGCAAAGCAACAGCATCCAGTTTGTATACCGATTGAAAAGCTGAAGCAGAAAAATTCGAGGAATCATTGGAGCAAAAATAAACCTGACTGGAACGGTAGTCGGTTAAGTTTTGCTGAAAACGAACGTGATCAATAAGCGTGATTGAGTTTGTTGCACAATTATTTGCAGAAATACCAATTGCGAGGTCGTGTAAAGCAGGCACGGTTTTGGCATCGGGGGTAAGTCTAACTTCCAAATGCTCAACCAAAAGACGACTATTCTTAGAACGCCTAGATTTAGATTCAAATAGCGCTTTAAGCCACCCCTTATTTTTTATATTATTCAATTAAATCTTTCTTAGTGTTGGTAAAAGATTCTACACCATAAAGTATTGAAAATTGTAAATAATCCTGAACCAAAGCACAAGTATGAATACCCCTTATTGTCCAGTAAACATCCACAACTCCTGCTATTACCAGGCTAAACTGAATAAAATCCGGAATGCGCTTTTAGTCATACGAATGCCAATTCAAAAAAGATCAGGAAAAGCTTGAAAATCCCTATAATTACTAAAAAAGATACATCCGGAAGAGAAAATATAAAGATACTTACAAACCGTTGCGAAGCAAAATAAAGTTAAAGAAAAAAGAGAATTTGGCAAAAAAACGAACTCTTTCAGCACAAATGATCCAAATTGACACTTAAAACAACAGGTTTAAGAATTTTGGTTCTATTACTTTTTAGGTGCAGGGGCATATTTAGACTGCAGGGCTTTAAACTCTGCTTCCTTTTTCAAGGAATCGAATGAATCGTCTGAACTTACTGCTTGCCCCCAAATCCCCTGCCTTTGGGGTTCTGGAAAGGCCTCAATCGCTTTCTTTAACAATTCAACAGCCTTTTTCTTGTACAACTCTGCTTGCGGTTTGAGTTCAGGCTTTGCATCGGAATCCAACTCAAGTTTACCTCCGGAAACAGAATAAACGCCAGCGGCGTTTAGTACCGTTTGCACGGAGGGATTTGGGTTTTTTGCTAGTGCAGCTTCTGCATCTTCAATTGCACCTTTGATATTATTCTGGGTTGCACGCAAATAACCACGCATGGTCAAGGCTTCGATAATCTGGCCAGGATCTGCATCCTTGCTTGCAAGCACCATGGTGAAATCGTCTTGGGCAAGGTCTTTCCAAGCGCTTACCAAAAGCATGGCCCTGCGCACCCGTGACTGGGTATCATCAGGAAGCATCGCAGCGCTTCGGCTTAAATCGGACAAAGCAGGCCCCAACAAATTCAAAGCCCGCTGGCAGATTCCACGCCCTTTATAAGCCAGGGGGTCAAGGGGTAAATCTTTCCTAGGGTCATGCGTGGCAAAATAATCATCGAATGATGTTTTGCTTTCTGCAAACTTGTTAAGCTCCAGCAAAATCTTCGCTTTCAAAAGGTGGGATAAACTGTTGCTGGGATTTAATCTCACTGCAAGATCACATAAGGGAAGAGCTTTATCAAAATTCTTGGTGGAGTAAAAAAGCTCTGCCGCAATAAGGTAATCTTCGATTTTGTCTTTGTTGAGAAAACGCAGATTACCCGCTTGAAGAAAATCCTCAGTCGCTTTCTGAATTTCCTTGGGTTGCAAATCAAGATAAGCCAAACCACGCCAATGATAGGATTCACCATTAACTGGGTTGGCCTTGATATTCCTTGTGAACAATTCGATGGCTTCAAGATTTTTGCCTTCCTTCCTGTAGCAGAGGGCAAGATTATTAATACCTCTGGAGTCGTTGGGCTTGAGTTTGACAGCTTCCTCAAAATTCTTTTGTGCATCCTTGAAATTACCCATCTCGAAGTAGAAATTCCCTTCATTAACCAACACATCGAACTTGGGAATGCCGTACTTTTCCGCTTTTCTAAAGTCCTCTAGCGCTTCAGAATAATCGGACTCCGAAGTGGATGTTTTACCACGCATGATTTTTCCATCAACAATCCCACGCACCAGATAAGCAGGCCCGAGGTTTGGCCGGGTTGCTATGCATGAGGTTAGCGAAGCCCTGGCAGCACCCCATTGTTCCTGCCTGACCTGGCAGACTGCGGTAAGAAAATTAGACCAGAACATCTCAGGATCTTTACGAAGGGATTTCTCAAAAAACTCTTGGGCAGCAGCATAATCATTTTGGTTAAAAGCCCCCAAACCAAGAAAGAAAAACTCAGATGCTCGAACAGGGGCGATAGCTTTGGCTTTTTGAAATTCCGCCTGAGCCTCGGGGAATTGCGATAACGTTTTCAACAAATCACCCTTGATCAGGTGAAAGATGTGGTTTTCCTTGGCAAAGCCTAGGGTTTTCTCCATAATTTCGAGCGATTCCAAAGATCGTTTCTTCAATTCCTCTGCAGAAATATCAGGCAAAGGCATTGCATTTCTTCGTGCGATTATAATGGCTAGTTCCAGCGCTTCATCTTTCAGGAGTTCTTTTTCTGCTCCTGATAGGTGGTCGGGAAGCTTTAGCTCATATTTTTTATCCTCAATATAGTTGACGCCTACAAGCGCAAGCCCCTTGGCTGCCTCCGAAATCGAGTTTTCCCTTGCTTCTGTGCGGTTTCCCATCGTATCAGCAGAATGAAAAAACGCCTCATCATAATGCTTGGCAAAATTATCGATATCACTGGTCGCCTTGATCCGCGCCTCTGTTTGCATCAAAAGGGCATTTGAAGGATCGTAAATCTCCTTCAGCAAATCTTTACCAGAAGTCTTGGCGACAACTTTTACCAGGATATCTTTTGCCTCTTCAAATTTCTTTTCATCGAACAAAGTCTTGGCACTAATCAGTGCGGGCGTAGTTTCATTGCGAATTCCATCAAGTTCGAGCGCAATAGCCTGATCTCTTGCCAATTCTTTTTTAGCTAAAATTTCTTCATTTTTAGCGTATGCTTCTGCTTTTTTAGCTAAAATTTCTTCATTTTTAGCGGATGCTTCTGCTTTTTTAGCCAAAACCATTACAAATATGCTGCCTAAAAAAATGGCGACTGCGGCCACTGCAGAAACTGCGATAAGCGCAGCCTTCGCCTGATTGCGTTTTGCCCATTTCAAAGTTTTGGTGTAAACGCTAACAGGCCGGGCTAGAATTGGCTCACCCTTGATGAATCGTTCAATATCATCGGCCAGTTCATCCGCAGTTGGGTAGCGCTTGGCTTTGTCTTTTTCAAGGCATTTCAAACAGATGGTTTGTAAATCTAGAGGCACACTGGCAACCAGCACATTTGGCGCAATCGGTTCCTTGTTGCGAACATCTTCAAGGGTTTGCAGCAGGGTGGTCCCCCTGAAAGGCGGCTTGCCTGTCAAGAATTCATAGAACATTGCGCCTAGCGAATAAATATCTGCAAGGGGCCCGATATCTGCGGTTTCACCACTCGCCTGCTCCGGGGGCATATAGCTTGGCGTACCCATGATAGAACCAGCACGGGTTTTACCATCATCGGCATCCATTTTCTTGGCTAGGCCAAAGTCTGCGATTTTCCCAATACCATCCTTGGTGACGAGCACATTGGCAGGCTTTAAATCGCGATGAATGATTTGCTTGCTGTGAGCATATGCCATGCCTCGGGAAAGTTGCAGCATCATTTTGGCACACCATTCAGCGGGCTGGGGTTCGCTCTTCAGCTTGGAATCGAGAGGGCCACCATCTACAAATTCGAGGGAGAAAAACGGTGCGCCATTGAATTCACTGACCTCATAAACTTGAACGATGTTGGGGTGGGTCATCGAACCAACAGCGCGGGCTTCAAGTTCGAATCGAGCCACATCCTCGGGGTTGACGTTAGCACCCCCGAGAATCATTTTAAGGGCGACCATACGCCCCAATCCCCTTTGTTTTGCGCGATAAACAACGCCCATTCCTCCTCGCCCCAACTCTCCCAGAATGTCGTAACCTGGCACATTCGGAAACTTGCTTCCACCGGTGTTAGGCTTGATGGAACCTACATTAACAGCAGTATTACCAGACCTACTTTCCTGCCCAGGTGCCATGGTTGCATCATTAGGATTGCCCCCACCACTTTGTGAAGGAGGCATGGTTGCGCCATTCGGATCATACCCTCCACTTTGCGAAGGGGGCATGGTTGCACCATTAGGATCATACCCTCCACTTTGCGAAGGAGGCATGGTTGCGCCATTCGGATCATGCCCTCCACTTTGCGAAGGGGGCATGGTTGCGCCATTCGGATCATACCCTCCACTTTGAGAGGGTGGCATCGTCGCAGCATTGGGATCGTTCTTAAAAGCAGTGCCACCAGAGGGTGGCATCGTCGCAGCATTGGCATCAAATTGTGGTATCTGCAAATTCATGGTGCTATCAATCTGCCTGTGGTGGGCAGGCGAAGGCCCCAGAGTCACATCATGCTCGGTATCTGTGGAAGCCTTGTGCATGGGTGCAATGGTTTCTGCACCAAAATCTGCAGCAATTTTTGCCAAGCCCTCTTTATGCTCAGGACTCATGGAAACATCTGTGCCAGAAGCAGCATCGGTAATTAGGGAGACATCTTCGGACTTAGGTGCAGCCTTGAGATTATTTGGTGCAAGGGTTTGGTCATTTTCAGGTGTGGAAGCCATTTTTATCTCTTAAAAACAGTGGTTGTGCTTAAAATAAAATTATTGGTCAACTCGACCTATAACAAGATTACGGACAGTCATTTCGTAATATTTTGAGGTTGGGTAAACACTCCAGGTATGACCTATGAAAGAGCCTTTATCATCAGTAAAAATTCTGTAAACCCCCTTGCCCAATCCTTCCCGGTATTTGCCAGAATCCATTCTGCGCGAATCACTTGCGCCATGCCCTGAAGAAGTGCTATCGATTATTTCAATTTCGTATTGGATGGAGTTCTTAATTAAAGGCTCGGTAGGGCTGCGCTTAACAGGCAAAGAGGCAATCAACATAACATGTCCGGTATTTCCCATCCCTGATGGATATTTGATTGCTATGATATCGCCCGGACGCACTTCATTTATTTTGGTGATTTCCTTAAAACCTCGCTGATGAATGATGGCGTCATGATAATGCTTTGCAAGAGGCCGGCTGCTGCCGAGATTTTTTGTCAGTTGTTCTTCAGAAAAAAACTGGGAATGAAGTAAAAGCGCATTGATCAAGCCACTGCAATCAGCATGGCACACAGCTTTGTCGTCAGCCCCCCAGGATACTACATTTTTTTTGTGAATATAGCTGGTGTCTTCTGGTTTAACAGCTCTTATCAACGAATGGGCATCCGATACGAGCTTACTGCCATCGGGTTCCGCAGCCAAGATTTGTTGATGAACTGCGAGGGCGAATGCAATAAAAAATATAATCCTGAATTGGGTAAAGATCCGCATAAGCATTAATCAAGCTCCATAGATTTACATGGCATCCGATTAAACCATGATACCTCAATTATCATGGATTTTGTGAACATTTGCAGCATTTTTTTTGAAGCGTTTTGAATTGATAAGATGAACTTACATTCTTGGATCGACCGACCTGAAAAAAACCGCTCTGGGAGAAACCACATGATCATCGAGCATCCTCTTTTTATGCCCATTATAATGGTTGTTGGCGTGCTGGTAAACTTTATGCTAGTGCTCTTTATTACAAGAAACTTCCCACCAAAAAAACCTGCTAGCATCGGTTTTAAAGCTGGATCTTTATCACTTTGCGGGAACAAGCCAAACTGTGTTTGTTCCATTGATATTCGGCCAAACCACCTGATTTCGCCTTTTAATTGGGAAGGTTCCGAATCGGGGGGTATTACAAAAATTGAAGCCTTGGTTGACTCTTTCCCAAGAACCCGGGTGATTTCAAAATCAGGCAACTATCTTCATGCGGAGTTTAGGACTTCGATCTTTGGGTTTGTGGATGATGTGGAATTTCTGGTGGATGTAGATACGAAGAAAATCCACATCCGCTCCGCTTCCAGGCTTGGTTATAGCGATCTGGGTGCCAACCGTTCCAGGGTTGAAAAACTCAGGATCCTGTTTACTCAAATTGCAGAGAATTGATTTTTTAAAGCCTTCCTGCCCATTTATGGATAGAACGACTATTAGACAGATTCGAAATTGCTTCATGGAGATGGTGTGCATGATTGGTTTTGATGCAAAAAAATACGGAACGATCATTGCGGATTTGCTGCACCCCGCCAGATTGGCACCACTCGACTCCGGTAGGCCCAATGTTTCTGTAAGGGGTCTTTTACAAGGCATTTCAGAGAACCCCGACTTTCTGGGCAAGCCCATCCGCGACAAACTGATGGCAAACGCCTGCATCTCAGGGTTATGGCTTTACCATGATTTTCTGGAAGAATCACACGCCATCAGCCAAGAAATATCAAGCTCTGCGGGAAGTTACTGGCATGGCATTTTGCATAGGCGCGAACCTGATTTTCCCAACAGCAGTTATTGGTTTCGCAGGGTGGGAAACTTTGCAATCTTCGAGGAACTCAAACAAGCCACAATAACAATTTTAGGAGATGAACCACCCGATTGGGCGCAGTTTATGGTTGGCGAAAAACGCTGGGACCCCTTTGCCTTCATCGACCTTTGCGAAAGGGCACTGGGTGGGAATGTCAACGCCATCCCTATTTGCCAGCGTATCGCCCAAAAAGAATGGGAACTGCTTTTCGATTATTGTTACCGAGCTGCAGTGGGTTATGAATAATTCAGGAGTTCTCATGGCAACACAACCAGACCCTTTCAAACTGCTTAAGCCCAAGCGTAAGATCAAGGGCTATTCTGCGATCCTTCTGCCATTTCTTGAAAACGGCAACATCGATTGGGAAGGATTTTGCAACCATGTAAAACGCACCCACGACAACGGCCTGGTTCCCGCAATCAACATGGATACAGGTTATGGCAACTTCCTCGATGAAAGCACCAAGGAAGAAGTTTTGAAACAAACGCGCACCGTGCTGGGCAAAGGTTCGTTCATTGCGGGCGCCTTTGTCGCAGACCAACCAGGTGCCAATTTCAACCCTGCAGCATACCAAAATGCAATCGATCAGATTCATCGCCATCAGGGCCTTCCTGTAATCTTTCAATCTTTCGGGTTGACATCTTTAGACAACAAAGGCCTTCTTAATGCTTATAAAGAGATCGGGCGGTTTGCACCCCAATATTTCGCCTTTGAACTAAGCACCCAATTCGCCCCCTTCGGGAAAATCTACAATCTTGATACCTACCAGGAAATCTTGCAGATCCCGGCTTGCCTAGGCGCCAAACACTCTTCCCTTAATCGAATGATGGAATGGCAAAGACTGGCTCTCCGCAATGAAACCAGGCCTGATTTCATGGTGTTTACCGGGAATGACTTAGCCATTGACATGGTCATGTATGGCAGTGATTATCTGCTGGGCTTAAGTACCTTTGCACCAGATGCCTTTGCTTTACGCGACAAGATGTGGGAAATGGGCGACCCCAGATTCCACGAATTGAATGATCTTTTACAATATCTGGGGTTTCTTACTTTTCGTAACCCGGTACCCGCATACAAGCATAGCGCAGCGCAATTTCTGAAACTCAAAGGCTGGATCAAGACCAACAAGACCCACCCCAAAAGCCCCGAAAGACCCGAAAGTGACATTCCGCTTTTACAAGATATTGCCACCAGGATCGATGCTTTCATCAAGGAGGCTTCTTGAGCACCATTACCAGGGTTAACACTCTTAAAACTACAGATGAATTCTGCGAATACCTGCAAAAAGTCGGGGCAGTCATACCCCTTGATGCCGAACTTTCTCCAGGAAATGTATCTCCGCTTGGCAAACCTTTTCTTGCTGGCTCCAAAACTGTTGGTAATCGATTTTCTATCCTTCCCATGGAGGGCTGGGATGCTGAAACCGATGGCAGGCCAAACGATCTTGTACGTAGACGCTGGCGCAGGTTTGGCCTTAGTGGAGCAAAGCTTATCTGGGGCGGCGAAGCTGTTGCTGTCAGGCATGATGGCAGGGCCAACCCCAATCAACTTGTCATGCAGGAAAAGTATCTTCGCGACTTCATTTCCCTGCGTGAAGAAATCATTCAAGGGCATATCGAGGCGGGGCAGAATACCGCAGATCTTCTTATTGGATTGCAGCTAACCCACTCCGGAAGATTTGCCCGCCCCAATGATAAAAAGAAAATCGAACCCCGCATCCTTTACAGGCACCCCATCGTTGAAAAGCGCTATCCCATCGAAGGCGATCATCAGATGTTTTCTGATGATGAACTTTCAACCCTCATCGATGACTTTATTGCTTCTGCAAAGCTTGCCCATCAGGCAGGTTTTGATTTCGTGGATGTCAAGCATTGCCATGGGTATTTGGGACATGAATTTCTAAGCGCAGTCGATCGCAAGGGTAAATTTGGGGGTAGTTTCGAAAACCGTACCCGCTTTCTTAGAGACGTGGTTGCGGGCATCAAAGCAGTTGCACCCGGACTTCTCATTGGCGTAAGAATTAGCACATTTGACACCATACCCTATAAGCCCGGAACCGATGGCATCGGCGAACCAGAGGCTTGGAACAACGGCCCCTACCCCTATGCCTGGGGGGGCGATGGCTCTATCCAAGGCGTGAAATTAGATGAACCAGTTGCCTTTTTAAATCTTTGCCTGCAATTGGGCATACCCTTGGTTTGTACTACCTTTGCAAGCCCCTATTACAACCCTCATGTGCAACGCCCTGCACTTTTCCCTCCATCCGATGGTTATCTTCCCCCAGAAGATCCACTGGTTGGCGTTGCAAGGCATATCGCAATCAATAAAGCCTTGAAGGAAGCAGTGCCAGAAATCATGATCGTGGGTTCGGGCTTTTCTTATTTGCAAGACTGGTTGCCCAAAGTGGCACAAGCAGTTATAAGGCAAGGCATTGTTGATTCCGTAGGCTTGGGAAGAATGGTGCTTAGCTACCCCGATTTTCCACTTGATGTACTGGCAGGAAAACCCTTGGATCGCAAGCGTATTTGCAGAACCTTCAGCGATTGCACCACCGCCCCTCGAAATGGTTTGATCTCTGGTTGTTTTCCACTGGACCCGTTTTATAAAAACTCCGAGGCGGGCAAAATGCTCTCACTCATCAAAAAAGCAAAGGGCTAACCATCATGATGAACCGCAGAACTTTTCTTCATTCAACAACAGTCCTGCCCGTTGCCCTCGCATCTTTCAGCAGCCGGGCTTTATCGCAGGAAAAAGCAGATAAAATCGCTCTTTCCACCTGGTCGTTCCACAACTATTTTCCCAACACCCGCTACGGCAAACCTGAATTCGAACTGGCCGAGTGGAACCTGGAAAAAGTGATGGAGATTGCTCAAAGTAAAATTGGTATCTCCAACTTCGAACTTTCCAGTGCTCATCTGGCAAGCCTCGAAAATGATTACCTTCTTAGTCTTAAAAAACTTGCTAAAGACAAGGGCTACAATTACATCCACCTAAGCGACAACATGAAGGGTGTAAATCTGGCCCGGGCCGATGAAACCAAAAGAGCGGAGGATTTTAAACGCTTTGTGGAACTCATCAGCGTTGCAGAAAAACTTGGCATCCCCTCGATGCGGGTGAACACGGGCACCCCAGAAAAATCTGACTGGGATCTTGCTACCACCATCGGGCAATATAAAAAACTTGCTGCACTCGGCAAAGATAAAGGTGTTGAAATCGTCATTGAAAATCATTTTGGAATAAGTGCCGACCCGGTTAAAGTCGCAAAAATCATCGAAGAAGTTGGTATAAACATCAGTTCCTGTCCCGACTTCGGCCTTTTCAAATCTGAACCAGAACGCACCGCTGGTCTTCCGATCATGTTCAAACATGCACGCAAGGTATGCAGTGCCAAGTTTCATGGCTTCGATGAACAAGGCAAGCCAAAAGATTTTGATCTTGAGAATTGCTACAAAGTGCTTAAATCAAGCAACTACAAGGGATGGGTTTCGCTTGAATACGAAGGCCCCAAGGAACCCACTGAAATGCTCATGAAAATGAAACCTTTGGCGCAGCAATGGCTTGCTTAAAATAATCAAGGTTGAAAAAGAAGCTTAGGCAATCGATTCTGTCTGATTGCCTTGCGATTTTCGAGGTGTTTTCCAGCAGCGGGGCCTAACCACTTTCTTAGCCAATCCCACACACTCAAAACTTCGAATCACCCACCACGAAAGATCGAACTCATACCACAGATGCCCATGGGACGCCGACATCTGCTCTGCATGATGGTTATTGTGCCAACCCTCGCCATGCGAAATCAAGGTAACCAGCCAGTTGTTGCGGCTATTATCAGTTGTTTTATAATTGCGGTAGCCCCAAAGATGCGAGACGGAATTGACAGCCCAGGTACTATGTAAAACAAATACTGTACGCACAAACACACCCCAGACCAAAAGACTAAGACCCATCTGAAGTGAACCATCCAAAGTTCCGGTTGTAAACCATCCAATCGCATATCCAGCAACCAAAAACAATAAAGCATGCAAAACATAAATACCCAACCACAACGAGTTCCGTTCAAGTTTCAGATAAAACGGATCACGCAATAAATCTCGAACATAACATTCAAAATTTTTAACCTTGTGAAAATCTCGATTACGTACAAACAACCAGCCAATATGCCCCCAATACGCACTAACAAGGGGTGAATGCGGATCTGGTTGCTCATCTGAATCTTTATGATGCAAACGGTGGATTGCAACCCATCGGGCGGGTGAATCTTGCAAGGTGCAAATACCCAAAATTGCCAAGGTGTGTTCCAACCACTTTGGGCAGGTAAACCCGCGGTGTGTCAACAATCGGTGATAGCCAATATTTATGCCCATCATTGCAAACAAGAAAATCCCTGCAATACCAACAAGCAATCCAGTCAAACTGTAAAACCATGGTATTACCGCCAACAGAGCCAGGCAGTGCACAAGAACTAAAGCAAAAACATATCGCTTATCAATTTTGACGGGCTGAGCAGCCTTGGGAATTTCCAACTTGCCATTTGGTGCGATTGCAGGGCAGACAACTTTAGATACGGGGTCAACAGAAACAGTTTCAGCAATAACTGGAGTTTGTGACTCGTTAATAATATTAATCATTCACCTCGCAACTAAATTTAGCAAAGCCATAAAACCACAATGGACAAACAATTTGAGGAAGGATAATCAGGGCTTTGTCGTCTGACTGCCAACAACCAAGAATGAACACCTTATTCAAAATTTAACTTTTAATATTATCGCATATTTAAAACTAATTAACAAGGGTTTGAAGCAAGATATCAAGCACAAAGCACGGGTTTCGAATTATAAAAGTAAAGCGTCCGGAAGTTGCACTTGATCTGAACTCAAGGCAGATCGTGCGAGCCAACAACTTATAAAGATAATCAAGATCTTTGTTAGAAAAAATAAGCAGGCTGGGGACTATTTGCGGGTTATTTTGGCTTTAAGATTTAGGCAAGAAAGAATGGCGATAAGCGCCTAAAAAAATATTTTAATTTCTGGAAAGAAAATGCTTGCGGTGGAGAATAAAACAAATATAGTGGGGATCTGTGGAGCCAAGTGGAGCTTGGTGGGAAAAGGCAAGGATGCCTCTTTTATTGCTAAACCAGCAATGAATTGAGTGAAAAGGCCCATGTTACTAACTGGAACGCACGAACGCACCTTGGATGATAAAAAGCGTTTGGCGTTGCCCCGCAAAGTGCGGGATACGATGCAAAATCCGGACATGGTGTTTGTTACCCCAGGACCCGATAAGTGCCTTTGGCTGTACACACAAAGTGGCTTGGAAACCTTAGCAGAAAGAATGGATGCGGTACCCGCAACCGATGGTGAAGGCCGGGTATTCAGAAGGTTATATTTTGCCCAGACCGAATCGGTGGAAATCGACAAGGCAGGCAGAATGCTGATCCCCGAAAGGTTAGCCCAATTTGCCAGCTTAGATCGCGAGGTAGTCCTTATTGGAGTTCGAGACCACTTGGAACTTTGGGACTATACCCGCTGGAAACAGTATCTCACTGAAAATTCGCCCCGCTTCGACAGTGTGGCAGAAGGGGCTTTTCAGGGAAAATAGATAGCCTGCAATTTTTGGATGGAGTCAGTGCCAGTAGGAAGGATTCGGGCTCGTAGCAGCGAGCCATAGGGTGTCGGGCGGACCTCCCAGCCTGCCTTATTTCCCTAAAATCCTGTTCCTCAACACCAACAGCCCTTCGTGCCTTTCCCAGCGCACAGAAGGGCTGTTTTTTTTTCCCAACTCCGGTTACCATCCCGCCCCGATACCTGCTTTTACTTGCTGCAGGGCTTTTTTCAGGATGTTTGACTTGGATAGGGATCTTCCCAGCACTGATTCTTCCGAAACACTTGCCACCAAGCATGCCAGCGTGCTTCCGGCAGAGGTGCTTTATTGGCTCGACCCGCAACCCGGGCAGATTATCGTAGATGCAACTTTGGGCGCGGGGGGCCATACACGTTTGATCGCAGAAAAAATCGGGCCCACCGGCAAAATTATTTCTCTCGATTGCGATCCACTCATGATTGAAACTGCAAAAAAAAGACTTACCAATTCCAACATTACTTTCGTTCATGCTTCTTTTGATCAACTTCGCCAAGTTCTCGATGAACTGAAAATCTTAGAAGTAGATGGAATCCTTGCAGATCTTGGGATTTGCTCAGACCAACTTGATGACAGCGTTCGAGGCCTCAGTTTTCAAAGAGAAGGCCCGCTGGATATGCGATTAGATCCAACCCGGGGAATGCCAGCTTCAGCCTTGGTGGCACAACTCGATGAACGCAGCCTGGCAGATTTAATTTTTCAACTGGGTGAAGAAAAGTTCAGCAGAAGAATTGCAAAAGCCATAGTTCTTGAACGCAAAATCGCACCCATTAGAACCACCACGGACCTTGCAGGATTAGTTCGAAGATGTGTCCCCCGCTCAGGAAAAATCGATCCTGCAACCCGCACATTTCAAGCCTTCCGTATTGCAGTCAATTGCGAAATGGAATCGCTTGATAGTTTCTTGCAGATAGCCCCTTATTGTTTGAAGCCCGGGGGAAGGCTTGTGATCATTAGTTTTCATTCGTTGGAAGATCGCAAAGTAAAAGCTGCGTTCAAGGATACCAGCAGATACCTTACGCTTACACGAAAACCCGTGCAGGCAGGCGAGGAAGAAGAAAATCGAAATGCAAGATCGCGCAGTGCGAAATTGCGAGCAGCTAAAAAAGTGTAGTTTTCATTTGTACCTGGCTTTGCCTTGGAAGGTGGATCATGTTGAAAATAGCATCGATTGGATTGGCAGGAATACTGCTTCTTGGTGCATCAGGATTAGTGCTTAAGAAGAATGGGTTAAGCCATGCTGCTACTCCCGTGCCCAGGCACTCCAACGCAAAAATAATCACCACAATGCTGCTGCAGGACCAAGGGCATTTACCTTCGCCTGGGATGATTCCCAGAAAAGCAAATGAAAACAAAATGCCTGCCATTCTTGTGGAAGACTCAAAAGAGCCGCCGCTACTTCAAAAAGAAGAAATCAAGCCGGTGCAATTTCAGCCAATGAAGGACGAACCAACGCTTCCTTTATTTCCCCCTGCGCCTACCTTGGCACCTGCTTTAAATCCAGGGCTTGATGAAACAAAAAAACCGATTGAGGAAAAAAAGAAAGTTCCACCAGCAACACTTCCCATTCAAATTCAGGATGAAGATAAAACACCTGCGCCTACACCATCCCAAACAATTGATCTCCCGAGAGTTCTCGAGGGAATCGTAGGCGGGTTTAATTCACCCAACATCAAATCAGATGAGCCCAAGAATGGCAACTTTGATACCCGAAGCACCGCTCGAAAAAGGAGTAGTGGTTAAAGTTCCTGCAGATGCCACATTGCAATCAGAAGAGCCAGTTTCTTCGGTGCAACCTCTGCCGGAAGCCAGGCCAAAACTTCCCGATGCCAAGGCGAAAATCATTGTCACATTAACAGGTACTTATCCGCGTGCGTTGGAGGGCAAAAGAATTCTCACACTTCCACCCGAGGTAATCGATCAATTGGGCAATTGCACCCAGGTACTTATGTCGCCTGGCCCGGATCCCTGCCTCTGGCTAACAAGTGTGGACCATCTTGAAAAACTTAGCGACAGGCTCGAACATTCCCCCGCAAGCGAAATGGATGTCCGGGTATTCCGCAGATTGTTCTTCGGTCAGATAGAAAAGATACCGGTTCAACAAGGAAAGATTGTAATCCCCGAAAGGTTGGCGCTGTTTGGCAACCTTGAAAAAGAGATCGCAATCGTTGGTGTCGAGGATCATTTTGAGATTTGGGATCTTGAGCGATGGCGCAAGTACACCCAGAAAATGAGTTCTCTCGAAAAGAAGTGATGTGCATCTAACCTGCAACTTTTTCAGTTGTATGGGTTGTAAGGGTTCAACGTATGGACTGTTCTGATCTTAAGGGCATCGCCATACACGCAGTAGTGAAATTTATCAGACATAATTAAAGGGCAAAGCCGGTTCTGCCGACACTTTGCCCGCCTAACTTGTAAGGAGTTGGTTCGATGAATCGAGAAACCAAGGCTGGATTGGTGGTAACGGCATCCTTTGTGGGGCTGCTTTCGGCTGTTATTATCAAGAAATACATGGAACCCAGCCCTACAAAAGAAGCAGCCACTGAAACTGCTGTCGCTGCTGTGGACCCAAAAAACACAGCTACAAACGACGGAATTGTTCCCGTTGTTACTCCTGCAAACATGGAACTGTTACCTGTGCCGGGAAATGAAATCAAACTCACAACAGCAGAAGAAAACAAAGGCGCACCTGTTGGTGAACCAAGCACGATTCCCGCGGTGCCTCCCATTCCCCCAGTGCCTGATATTGCAGGAAAAAGTGGTGGTCTTCCACCTTTGCCCGGCGAAAACACCAAAACCGAATTACCGCCCTTGCCCGGATCCACTCCCACTATTCCTCCAATAGCACCACCAGTTGCACCGCCTGTGGCACCGCCACCCCCATCTACCGAAGCAATTCCCCCGCTGCCAAGTACACCAGCATCAGGGATTCCTGCCATTGCACCTCCACC
>RFZJ01000092.1 GCA_009920765.1 Planctomycetota bacterium
GGTGGTTCGGGCGATGGCGGCGGCATTTACGCCGATGCCTATACGATACTGACTATCAAAGGTGGTTCTACCATCTCTAACAATACTGCGGGGAGAGATGGCGGCGGCATCTATAACAATGGTTTAAGGCTTGAGGTCGATTCTTCTACCGTGTCAGACAACGAAGCAGATCGTGACGCCGGCGGCATCTACAGTTGGCATGAATCCAAGTTAGCTGTGAATAATTCAACTATCTCAAATAATACTTCCGATGGTAAAGGGGGCGGCATCTTTATTGATGTTGGTGAGGGAAATTATAGAGATTCTGTGGATAACGAAATTTTTTATTCTAATATTTTCGGAAATCAAGCGTATCAGGGCGGTGGGATCTTTAACAACGGCGCACTTTACATTTACGGATCCACCATAGATTCTAATATCGCACATAAGGAAAAAAATTCCATTTTTTTTAGATCAGGGGATGGAGGTGGCATTTATTCTGGTAACCAAGGCCAACTTTTTGTTTATGATAGCACTATCATAAATAATAAAGCAGACGTAGATGGCGGCGGTATAGCATCCTATAGGGACGGTGGTGCGATTAATATTCCTATTCCTCATCAATACTTTAGAATATTAAACACGCTAACGCTTGGAGTAAATTACTTAATCGATGCATTTACGCCCCCGGAACCCTGACTGGCGGCGGTTTGGCAAGGCGCAACTATTCACCTACAGCCTATGAGACTCTAACTCTTGAAAATACCATAAGTGCTTTTAACCAAGGCGGCAGCAGAGAAATTGCCGGGGTTACGATAGATGTTGGAGATTACCATAGTCAGGGTGGTAATCCAACAGATTCCAAAACTTTCATATCGCGACTTATAGTGTCTGATGATTCGTTCTCTGTTTACGCCCCAGTTGTCATCCCTCGATATTATAGAAATTTTGAACTTATAATATCTGGTGATCCCCCAGTCTCTAGAACCGACTATTATGGTGATCCAATATTAGATCCCAATCATTCTGGACAAATCTTTGGTGATAGTGCTTACAACTTTATTATTGCTAATCCACACCTTGGCCCGCTGCAGGATAACGGTGGCCCCACCTTTACCATGGCCTTGCTTGAGCACAGTCCGGCCATTGATAGAGGCAATAGTGTTCTTTCTAATCGAGCCCTTGATTTTGGAGAAGTCATCAATCGTGATCAGAGGGGCGAGGGGAGAGTTTCTGGACTAGGTAGATTTACAGATCGAGATATTGGCGCCTTTGAATATCAACCCCTAGCAACAACAGCAAAGTTGCTCACCAGTACCAGCACTACTTCTGCCGCCAGCAGCCTAAAAGTATACGATCCTGTTACGGATACAACCACCGATGTGGAGGATCCTTTTCCTGGATTCACCGGTAAGATTCATGTTGCATCAGGTGACTATAACGGCGATTTCGTGATAACAAAATTCTTCGCCTTCGATCCTGCATTTAGGGGTGGGGTCGAGTTGGCATGTCTCGACTTTAACCTGGATGGGGTCATGGATATCCTCGTGGGCGCAGGCCCTGGGGGTGGCCCCCATGTCAAAATCTTTAACGGTAAAGATCTTAGTTTATTATTTTCTTTCTTTGCCTATGCAAATGATTTTACTGGGGGAGTGAGCCTTTGCGCATTGGATGTTAATGACGATGGCATCCGTGACTTGGTGACGGGCGCTGGAGCAGGCGGCGCGCCCCATGTGAAAGTTTGGGATGGTGCGACGCATACCCTATTAAGCCAGTGGTTTGCCTATGATCCCGCTTTCAGGGGCGGGGTGAATGTATCAGGTGGATATCTGGGCAGTGATGGATCGGTCATGGTTGTGACGGGCGCTGGTGCTGGTATGGCGCCTGAAGTTGCTGTATGGAACGCCTTGACAGGCGAAGAGATTAGCCGATTCCTAGCCTATGATTCGACGTTCATGGGTGGAGTTCGTGTTCGCGTGCACGATGGCAATGGCGATGGGGTTTCGGAATTGGTCACGGCAGCAGGCATAGGCGGCGCCCCCCATGTGAAGGGCTTCAACTTCCCTGCGCTGGATTTGGCGTTTGAGTTCTTTGCTGGCAACCCCACTGATACCGATGGCGTGGCTGTCAGCTAACGGGAATAGGTAATACCAAGCCCACCTCATAACATGGGGTGGGCTTTTTTGTTGTTATTTGTATTTCTGGATTCCCTGCATTCGCAGAGAATGACGGGAAAGATGCTCTCAAGCCCGCCCACTGCGCTGGGTGGGTTTGTCTTTTTATTGGTTACTTGTATTTCTGGATTCCCTGCATTCGCAGAGAATGACGGGAAGTAGTTGGCAGGTTTAATGCTACCAAAAATAAGTACATTTAAACCGATTTTGAGGGCCAAAGGGCCATCAATCGGGGTAATCGGTTATTGCAAATCAGCCTCAGAAAAGGTATTCTGGGTAATTAGACTAAAACCCCACCGATTGAGGCAAACCAATGATTCCTGCTCTTCTAATTTCCCTGGCTGTTCTAGGGGCTGATTCTGATTTCAAACCCGATCAAAGCAAGCTTCCAGCCCCTGCACCAAAGGGTGCCATCATGCTTCTCGATGAAAAAGGGAATCACCTGTTTTTGAGCATGGCGGGCGACAAGGTTAACTGGCCTGTTGAAGATGGCATGCTTATTTCCACGCCCAAAGGGAACAAGAATCACATCGTTTCCAAGCTTCACTTCCGAGATGCCGATATTCATGTTGAATTCTTGCTGCCTGAAAAAGGCCCTGCCAACAGCGGTGTCTACATTCACGGTAATTATGAGGTTCAGATTCTGAACTCGTTCGGCAAGGACAAGGAAAAGATCACCCAGGAAGATGCGGGTGCTTTGTACGGTTTTTCAAAACCGCTGGTGAACGCATGCCGAAAACCAGGTGAGTGGCAGGTCTTTGATATTCGCTATCGGGCACCAAGGCGCAATGAAGCCGGGGCAATTACCGAGAACGGCACCGTCACGGTTTGGTTCAATGAAATGAAAGTGCAGGATGGCACAACCTTTGGCGAACCTAGGTCAACATTTCATCCGTTCCGATTTGGGACAACGCCTTACTTGGAAAAGATTCGGGATATGCAAAAGAAGACGATGACCGGGCCGGTGTTTCTTCAGGATCACAACAATCCTGTGAAGTTTCGAAATGTCTGGGTTAAACCCGCAGATGATAAGGCCTTTATTTACGATGCCGAGAAATAAATCAGGGCTGATAGGTTGGGTTTTGGTCGCAATTGCGGTTAATAATTGTTCAGAGCTGAATGAGCGGCTCTCTCGATGGGGAATTTGATTATGTTGAGATATGCTTTAGTTGGAATAGCCCTTTGTCTTTTTGGGGTTCCTTCCTTTGCCCAGGAAGCAAATGAGGAGGGTTTGAAATTCTTCGAGCAAAAGATCCGCCCGGTGCTCAACCAGCATTGCTATTCGTGCCATTCAAAAGATGCGCAAACCAACAAGAAGCTTAAGGCTGAATTGTTTCTTGATACTGCCAAGGGAATGTTAGCAGGCGGAGAGACTGGGCCAACGCTTATTAAAGGGCAGTCAGCAAAGAGCTTGCTCATGAAGGCTCTTAAGTATGATGGGTTGGAAATGCCGCCCGCAGGCAAGTTGCCAGAAAATGTGATTGCAGATTTCGCCAAGTGGATTGATATGGGAGCTCCTGATCCCCGTCAGGGAGAGTTGGCCGCCAAGCCAAAGCGTGAGATAAATCTTGCGGAAGGAAAACAGTGGTGGTCATTTCAACCCTTAAAAGAAATTGCACCCCCTGCAGGTGCAGCAAGCAATGCAATCGATCGTTTCATTCAGCAAGCTGGTGCAGGGAAAAAACTGCAGTTGAGTCGTCCTGCGACTAAGGAACAGTTGTTGCGCAGGGCTTATTACGACTTGATTGGATTGCCACCAACGCCTGAGCAGATCGAGGCGTTCATGCAGGATAAATCTTCGAGTGCGTTTGAGAAGGTGGTTGATGAATTATTGGCAAGCCCCCGATATGGTGAAAAATGGGCAAGGCATTGGCTTGATGTCGCCCGATATGCAGAGAGTGGTGGCTATGAGTTCGATGGATTCCGGCCCTCTGCGTATCATTACCGTGATTGGGTGATTCGAGCGCTTAACGACGACATGCCTTACAATGAATTTGTCAAACTGCAGTTAGCTGGAGATAAATTGAAGCCCGATGATTTTCATGCTGCAAGTGCTGCTGGCTTTCTTGTAGCAGGGCCATTCCCGGGGCAGATCACAGCAAAAACCGTCGAGCGGATTCGTTACGACCAAATCGATGACATGCTCATGACCGTTGGTGGTTCCATGCTTGGCCTTACACTGGGTTGTGTTCGATGCCATGAGCATAAGTATGATCCATTGCCCCACAAGGATTATTACGCACTGGCGGCGAGCCTGGCTAAAACCGTGCAAGGCACCCGGGTGTTTGACCCTGATCCCGCCGCCACTAAATCCAAGTTGGAAAAGCACCAGCAAGATCGCGAACCATTGGTCACTGCTTTACGCAAGTTTGCGAATGAAGAATTACCCAAGCGATTTGATGCCTGGCAGAAGACCGAACTTTCTAAACAGCCCGAGGCAACACGCTGGCAGGTTTTGGAACCCATTACCGTGGATGCAGAGCGTTCATATCTGAAATGGCTGCCCGGTGGTGTCGTTGCGCATGATGGCACGATCAACCCAGGCACCATGAAGCAGCGAGGTCGTGGAGCGAAGAAGGCAACTCCTGCAAACGATGAGTACCAAATTACCTTTCACACCCATCAGAAGAACGTGAATTCCTTCCGGTTGGATTGCTTTACTGATAAGGCTTTGCCACAACGAGGGCCTGGGGTGAATGCGGATGGTGGATTTCAACTCACCGAGTTGAAGATTACTGCAAAGCCCCTGGATGCCAAATCCAAAGAGCCCGTGCAGGAATTAAAGCTCAAGGCGGTATTTGCTGCATTTGAAGACAAGGATCAACCGTTGGCCAATGCAGTGGATGGCAAACCCGCTACTGCCTGGGTTGTAAAAACAACTGCGAAGAAAGATAACGCAGCCATCTTTGAATTGGACAAACCGCTTGCGGGTTTTGCAGGGGGAACTGAGATTCAAGTTACCATGCATTTTCGTGAATTGGGAATTGGCCGGTTGCGGGTGGCGATGAGTACCGAGCCAAATCCAACAACATGGGCAGGCGATTTTGTACCCCAGAATGTGTATGAACTTCGAGGTATTCTTGCTGCGAACAACAACAAGGTGCCTGAATCGTTGAGAGAAAGCTTAGTGAGGTGGTTTGCTCCTTTTGATGATGCTAGCAACAAAGTAAATCAAGCTTTGCGAGCACATGATATGGCTGTGCCACGTCCGCCACTTATGGATGTTTACACAACGATTGATGGTGGGCAGGATGTTTTCTACCTTCGCCGGGGAGAGGTTGACAATAAAGGTGAAAAAGCTTCTCCCGGTTATTTGCAGGTTCTCACCCGGGGCGAGTTACCCAAAGCGGCTGAACAAAAAGATCCACGGATTGCGCTTGCGGATTGGAGCACCGATCTCGAACATGGGGCAGGCCCCTTGCTGGCCCGGGTGATGGTTAATCGTTTGTGGCAGCATCATTTTGGCAATGGTATTGTGCGTACCACGAACGATTTTGGGTTCCAGGGAGAACGGCCAAGCCATCCGGAATTGCTTGAATGGCTGGCCAGGGAACTCACAAAGAACGGCTGGAAGCTTAAGCCATTGCATAAGCAGATCATGATGAGCGCCACCTATCAGCAATCGCATGAATCCAATGCGGAAAATGTAAAGATCGATCCTGACAATCGTTATTTATGGCACTACCAGCCACGCCGTTTGGATGCGGAAATCGTTCGTGATGCCTTGCTTGCAGTGGGCGGGAATCTGGATACGAAGAGCATGTACGGGCCCAGCGCCACGGATAACTCGCTACGCCGTAGCATTTATCTTCGTGTTAAACGAAGTGAACTGATCCCACTGATGACGACCTTTGATGCGCCTGAGCCAACGCAAAGCATTGGCGAGCGGGTGAGTACCACGGTGCCTACGCAGGCGCTTGTAATGCTTAATTCGCCACTTGTAAGGCAGCAGGCGGAAAAGTTGGCAAAGCGAATCGCCCCATCAAGTGGAACTTCGGCCAAGGATTCAATAGTTGCTGCCTATCGAATCGCCTTTGCACGACTGCCCAGCGATAACGAACAGGAAGAAATGCAAAAGTTCATCGATGCGCAACAGAAAATCATGGGTGGTGCAAACCCCGCGAATAATGAGAAAGCGCTTGTTGAGTTTTGTCATACCCTGCTTTGCCTGAATGAATTTGTATACATCGATTAAGAAGTTTTGCTGGATCACCATGGGAGTTAAAGATGTTTGAATTACCGTTTGAAAATTTGGGTCTGCCGGTGCGTCGCAGGTTTTTGCAACAGTCCGGCCTGGGTTTTGGATCGATGGCACTAGCCAGCATGTTGCAGGATGAGGTAAAAGCAGCATCGACTCCGCTTGATCCTCTTGCACTCAAGCAGCCTCATTTTCCTGCCAAGGTGAAATCGATCATCTGGTTGTTCATGACGGGTGCCCCATCGCAGGTTGATACCTGGGATTACAAGCCTGAACTGCAAAAGCGAGATGGTCAGGCGCTCGCAGGTGCTGATTCGAAAACGGGCTTCTTCAGTACGAGTGGCAAATGCTTGAAGTCCCCATTTGAATGGAAGCAACATGGGCAGTCCGGATCGTGGGTGCCAGATATATTTCCTCATCTCTCCCAGCATGTAGACAAGATGTGCTTTTTGCATTCGATGTATTTGAAGCAGAACAATCATGCGCCTGCTTCGATAGAGTTGATGTGTGGCACGAATCGTCCTGGCTTACCGTCGATGGGTGCGTGGTTGAACTATGGTTTGGGGTCCATGAATCAGGATTTGCCTTCGTTCGTGGTGTTGCACGATACGAGGCCGCGTGGGGATGACCAAATCTGGTCGGCGGGGTTTTTGCCAAAATCATATCAAGCCCTTGCTCTTGATGCCCGACGAAAGGAATCCATCGATAATCTTTTCCGCGATCAAAAACATACGGATGCCCAACAAATTGCACAACTGGACCTCTTGCGAAAGTTGAACCAACAACATGCTGCTTCCCGCCCGACTCAACCAGATCTTTCAGCACGCATCAACTCGTATGAGCTGGCGTATCGCATGCAAATGGCTGCACCCGAGGCTCTTGATATCAACAAGGAAACCCAAACGACTCAGAAGCTTTATGGCCTTGATAAGCCTGAATGCGCCACATTCGCAAGGCAATGTCTGGTTGCACGAAGAATGGTCGAGCGGGGTGTGCGCTTTGTGCAGATCTTTGCAGGCAAAGGTGTTGGCGGGGATGGCAGCGTCAATGATGTACCTTGGGATTGCCACAGCGATGTGCAAACGAACCATCGGTCTTGTGGATTACACACCGATCAACCAGCAGCGGCATTGTTGACAGATTTAGCAGCCAGGGGATTGCTCGATTCCACGCTGGTGATTTGGGGAGGTGAATTTGGTCGTACCTCCGATTCGCAGGGTGCCAAGGGGCGCGATCACAATCCGAATGGCTTTACCATTTGGCTTGCTGGGGCTGGTGTGAAAGGTGGTTTTCATTTCGGCGCAACTGATGAATTCGGCTACAAGGCCGTTCAAAACAAAGTGCATGTGAATGATTTGCACGCCACGCTTCTTCATCTCATGGGGCTCGATCACACCAAGCTCACTTATCGCTTTAACGGGCGGGATTATCGCCTGACCGATGTGGCGGGTGAAGTGGTTAAAGAAATTTTAATTTAAGGTAGTTCGGTCTTAGGCTAAATGTGCCATCAGATTGAAGGGCTACGATTCCAATGCCTTCCTGTTTCCAAATATTACTTGTGTCCACTTTAATGTTGCTGTTGAGGTCGCCTTCTGCTTTTGCAGAGCCTCCAAAAGCAATATTCGATGAGAAGCACCGTGAGTTTTTCAAAAGCTATTGCGTTCGTTGTCATAATGCTGAAAAGCAGGAAGGCAAGCTTCGCCTCGATGATATGTCATTTGCGATTGACTCGGTTGAAAAGGCGGATCGCTGGCAGAAGATTCTCAACCAGTTGAATTCAGGTGAGATGCCACCGGAAACTGCCAAACAGCCGGAGCGTGTAGCAAAGACTGAGTTTTTGGACTTACTTTCTCGCACTTTGGTTACTGCTCGTAAGTCCTTGGCCGATGGTGGTGGGAATATCACCATGAGAAGGCTAAATAGGCGCGAGTATAAAAATACGATCCGTGATTTGCTCGGCGTAGATATTAATGTGCGTGAGCTTCCTGCGGATGGTGGGTCTGGCACCTTCGATACGGTTGGTTCTTCCTTGTTTATGTCATCAGATCAATTCGAGCAATACCTCGCCCTAGGGCGGCAGGCGTTGGATGAGCACTTCTCACGCTTCGTGGTACCATCGGGTGCGCAGGCAAGGCGGATGCATGTTGAAGTGGAGGATAAGAATACCAAGATAGCGAAGTCGCTTGCGGACAGGGTAAATGCCCATGATCGTTATATTAAATGGACTTCTGCAGTAGATGCAGCGGCGCAGAAGCCTGAGAATGCCGCCCTCGCTACGCAGATTCAGGCAGAGAAGAAGGGCAACAAAACGCATTTGTATTTCTCTTGGAACAAGATTCCCGGTGCGCCATCACCCAAAGACTTTGGCTTTGTCGATGCGGTAAATGCCGATGAAGATGGCAGGCGGAATTGGGTTCACTATGTCCCATATCACAAATCCTATGTCGAGCATCCTGCGACAAAGACAGGAACTTTTCTAACCATCGAGGATGTTTTTGTTA
Organism: Planctomycetota bacterium; assembly: GCA_009920765.1. GTDB lineage: Bacteria > Planctomycetota > Planctomycetia > Gemmatales > Gemmataceae > UBA969. The sequence goes on from RFZJ01000092.1 coordinate 8,853, forward strand.
ATCCTTATCAGCCTTTTCGAATTCCTGGCGACTGGCCTGCAGGCGATTATGTGGTGCGTGTACGTATTGCCGCCACAGGTAATACTCCTGACACTAGGCACTTCGTCGAATTCGGTTCGCAGCATGATACGGGTGTTCGTGCGGTAGCCAGCAGTCATCAAATCACGGGCACGATGGAAAATCCACAAGTGCTGGAGATTCCTCTAAAGTTCTCCCCCGCAAAAGGATACGGTTTCTTTTTTCAGGAGAAAGGCACCTATGAGTCTGGGGAAGTGGCGCACCGCCTTTTTGCTGAGGCGAAGCAGCGGAATGGAATCGGCCCCGAGTTCGCACTGTGGATTGATTGGATCGAAGTAGAAAGCGCCAACGCCCCCAAAGCTACGGTGAAGACTATCAAAGAGCGTCGCGAAGTGGAACTGCATGCAAATGCGATGGTGGGTGGTACTTACAATGGTTACTTCAAGGGCGGTTACGAGGCGGCCAAAAAGTTCCTGGATACCGGGAAGCCACAAAAAGGCATCCCCGATGAACTTGAGGCGAAGTTTCGTGTGAAGGTTTTCGAGCAGCATGGGCCTAGTTTTTCGCGTTATTTAAACGACCCACTGACGAAGACCGGGGCTTATTTGACGATTTACAATGTGCATACCGAGGAGGTTATCACGCTGCCTCCGGATCAGCCTTCGGGCTGGCTTAAAACAAAGCACGAAATGGAGAAAGCCGAGCCGGGTGAATATATTTTGCGTTTCCGCATAGGCGCTGTGAAGGGTACGCCTAAGGAGAGGCACTTTGTCGAGCTTGGCAGCAGGAAAGAAAAAGATGAATTTAGTTTGATGCAGACCTTTCAGATAAGTGGCAGCATTGAATCTCCCCAGATCATTGAAGTGCCCGTGAGCATTACAGCAGTTGGGCCGCGAACTTTTGTACTTCGTGAAAAACGCGATATAAAGCTAGATCACGAGATTTATACTGCTGCGCAAAAAGCAACTGGTGTTGGTCCGCCAAGTGCGCTGTGGATTGACTGGGTGGAGTGGGAGGGCCCCATGGTTAAGCAAATGCCGGTTGCAAAAATCCAACATATTGAACCCGAATCACGCCGCAATGATGTGGAGCGTGGCCACTTGCGTTTCAAATTTTTAAATGAGCAATATGGCAAGTGGAAGGCTGCGGGTGGCGATGAAGCAAAGCTAAAGGAATTCGGCTTCACTGACAAATCGCATGCTGAGTTTGCCAAGGTTGTGTGGGACAGCAACAACCGTTGGTTTCAACAATATCTAGACAGGCCTCTTTCAAAGACCGGGCTTTATCTTGATAACACGGTCAATGAAACCTCTGAATATGCGATAGATTTACCATTGAATCTTGAGACAGGTGATTATGTGATGCGAGTGAAGATTGGCCGTGTTCCTGATATGCCTCCTGAGCGTGCCTTTCTTTCCTTTGTCGAAGCAAGCCCGATCGACAAGGATGATCGCACCTTCCTTGCGAATAAGCAGATCACTGCGGAGATCAGCAATCCCGAGATCATAGAACTTCCTTTTAAAGTGAGGCCGGGAGGGGCCCGCAAGTTTATCCTGATGGAAAAGCGCCCGTTGAAGAAGGAGGGAATCAGTCTGCCCGGTCGCACCCGTGCCATCACTGATGCAAAGCAGCGTGATCCCGTTTTGTGGATTGATTGGATTGAATACGAGGGCCCGCTTGTTGCCAGTGATTCAAGGGCGAAAATAAACCCGATAGTTTTTGAAAATAAGAATGGAGCTAGTGAGCGGGATCACGCCCGCGATATTATCGAGACGTTTGCTGTTCGTGCTTTTCGTGATAAGGCTCCCCATAAAGAGTACCTTGATAAATTAGTGAAGCTATTTGATATGCGAGTCAAGGCGGGGGATAAGTTTGAAACTGCAATTAAGGAACCGCTGAGCGTGGTTCTAGCAACGCCCCGTTTCCTTTATCTTGGTGAACCCGCAAAGGATAAGGATCCGCGCTTACTCACCCCCTTGGAGTTTGCCTCACGCCTTTCTTATTTCTTATGGAGCGCCCCCCCGGATGAAGCACTTCTGGCACTTGCCAGGAGTGGTGAGTTGATGAAGCCTGATGTGCTTGCGTTGCAGGTGGATCGCATGATCGATAGCAGCAAGTCACGGGAGTTTGTGCATGGTTTTATTTATCAATGGCTTCGCATGGATCGTCTGGATTTCTTTCAGTTTAACACACAGCTTTATCGTGATTTTGATGAAAGCACAAAAGCTGCGGCCCGTAATGAGGTCTTTCGAACTTTCGAGCATATCCTTCGTATGAATAGCAGCGTGCGTGATTTATTAAAGGCCGATTATGTTGTCATCAATGGTTTACTTGCAAACTATTATGGAATTGATGGCATAAGCGGTGATGAATTTCGCAAGGTTCAATTGCCTGATGGATCGCCTCGCGGGGGTTTGCTGGGCATGGCAGCGATCATGGCGATGGGAAGCAATGGAGAAGTCACTAGTCCGGTAGAGCGGGGAGTTTGGGTTTTAAGGTTTCTTCTTAATGACCCCCCTCCACCTGCACCGCCTGCTGTGCCACAACTAACCAGGCTAGAGGGCAAGTTGCTGACCACCCGGGAAAGACTTTTGGCACATCAGGAAGAACCACAATGTGCAAGCTGCCATCGTAAGATCGACCCGATTGGATTTGGATTAGAGAATTTTAATGCGGTTGGAAAATGGCGGACTGTTGATAGCTACGAGAAAAAAGGAGTGGGCAAGAAAAATTGGACCATCGATCCTTCTGGTGCATTCCATAAAGGTCAGGCTTTCAAGGATTATTTTGAACTACGCGACATTGTGGCTTCGAAACCCGCAGACTTTTCCCGTGGTCTGGCAGAAGCCTTGATTGAATATGCCCTTGGTCGGCCCTATGGCTTCAGTGATGAAGATCTCGCTGCAAAAATAGTTGCCCAAGCAGAAAAAAAGGAATTTGCAATGCGCGAATTTATTCATGAACTAGTAAAGAGTAAAGCTTTTCAAACAAAGTGAGAAATTATGCAAGTTACAAAATCCAGGCGTCATTTTCTTCGTAGTGCCAGTGCATTAATCGCATTGCCTGCGCTTGAATCTTTTGGTTTTCGCAAGTTGGCCCCTGCCGCCAATCCTGAGAATACCCGCCCCAAGCGTGCGGTGTTTCTAAACTTTGGCTGGGGGGTGACCAATGAAACATGGTTTCCAGATTTAAAACAAACGGGTGCCGATTATATTTTGCCTCCCGGGTTGGTTCCTTTAACAAGGCACAAGGCGGATATCACGGTTGTTCAAGGGCTTTCAAACAAATTTGCCAATGAGGCCCACTGGGGCAGTACTTTCTGGCTTACGGGCGCCAATCGTTATGCGGAACCAGGCCAGAGTATGCACAATAGTATTTCCGTGGATCAAGTTGCAGCAATGCAGTTTGGCAAAGAAACTCGCTTTGCATCGCTTCAGTTAAATAGCCCTGATGTGATTAATTCGGGGCATGGCCCGGGTCTTTCCCTTGCATGGGATTCCCGCGGGAAACCTGTTGCTGGATTGGATAATCCGGTATTTGCCTTCCATAAATTATTCTCAGCAGATACCACGCCTCTTGCTGAGCGCCAAGCCATGCTTCTACAAAAACGAAGCGTCTTGGATGCAGTGCTTACCGATGCAGGTGATTTGCAACGAAGCTTGAACAAGACCGACACCGCGAAATTGGATGAGTATTTTCAGAGTATTCGAGACATTGAAACCCGCCTGGGTAAAGACGAGCAATGGCTTAATGTGCTTAAGCCCAAAGCTGTACTTAAGGAACCCAGGGAAGGTCTTTCGGGCCGTGACGAAATTGCGCTGATGTATGATATTATCGTTGCTGCACTTCAAACCGATAGCACACGGGTAATTACTTATCGCCAGCCTGTTGGCACCTTGCTTCAAAGCCTTGCCATCAAGGTTGCGCCACATGACATGAGTCATTATTCACCAGGCGATCGCATGGAAGCATCACAGAAGCGTGACATTGCCCAAAGCGAACTTCTTGCCCGTCTTATCGATAAACTAAAGGCCACCAAGGAACCTGATGGCACCAGCCTTTTTGATCATACCATACTAGCTTATGGCAGCAATATTCGTACGATTCATTACCTTGATAACTGTCCGACAATTCTTACGGGAGGCGGTGCAGGATTAAAACGGGGCCAGCATATTTCGTTGCCCAAGAATACTCCTCTTTCCAATGCATGGCTTACCTTGCTTCATGGCATAGGTGTCAAAGCTGAGCGCCATGGTGATAGCACTGGCATTATCAAGGAATTAATTGCTTAACCCTCTCCAGATTTCATGGTAAACCAAAAGGGGCAAAGGCCCCTGAAATTCAGTAGTTTTTATCTAAAAAGCGACAGTAAATATACTTTGTTTCTTAGTTGTTTAGCTTGCCATTTTATTTCTTTAACAAGATTAAAGAACAAAATGTCCAGATAGCGCCTATAATTACATTAGCTTGAGAACGACTTTGGGCGAGTCCTCTCAGGTCAGCCACAGGGGAGCAATCTCCTGTGGCGCTTTTATTTGGTCACTTCCAATAAATAATGAAACAAATCGCCACCTCGATCATGCGCATCTTGCACGCATAGATGCACCATGCCCCCAGCAGGCATCTTAAAACTTAAAGATACATCCCGTGATTCCTTCGAGTCATCAGCAAAAAAAAGTTTTACCCCCGTGGCATCGTAAACTGTAAGCATGGCATCCAGGGGGGAGCCAAATTTTTCGGCATGAATTCTAACTAGTATCAAACTTCCTGCGGTGGACTTAATTTTAAAAACATCAACATCCTGCGCGGCTTGGATTTTGCCATGCACCATGGATGGTATAGTCAGCTCTTGGGCCTGTGCGAATCCCTGATTTGGTTCTTTTTCTGGTATTACTCCATTTTTGATTAGTAATTCAAAAGGCTTGGAATTCATGGTGTCTGTTTTCACGACCAATTCCAGCTTATCTTCCTTTTGTGAAGTTACTTCTATTTCGACTTCGGTATCGCCCAGTTTGTCAGCAGACATTCCCTGGGGAACCCCCGCTTTTCCCTTGCGAATGATTTTAAGTTTTTTTCCAGCGGCTTCGACCGAGGTGACAATATCGAGTTGCTTGCCTCTGAGAAGAATTTTCGTGGTCTTTTCCTGTTCCATGAAGGGTGGAATCACCATCAGGATTTTGGGTGGTTCAGGAGGTTTCTCTGCTTTTTTCTTTTCCTGCCCAACTGCATTGTTATTTAACAGCAAGCTAATCAAGCTCACGGTAAGGAATAACAATCGAATAAAACTAAACATACAACTCCCGCACCGGTTCGCCCTGGTCAAGAATTTCAATCGGCCTGCCATCGGGCGATAGCAGTTGTTTTCTTGGGTCGATTCCAAGAGATTCAAAAATAGTGCAGGCAACATCAGCAGGGCTTACAGGCCTGCGGGTGACAAATGCACCTAGCTTATCGGTTGCGCCCAGGATAAATCCAGGCTTAACACCTGCCCCTGCAAACAACAGCGAAGCTGCCTGGGCCCAATGATCCCTGCCTGCATCTTTGTTGATCTTTGCAGTACGGCCGAATTCGCCATAAACTGCAAGCAAGGTATCATCCAGCAAACCTCGAACTTGAAGATCCTCTATTAGTGCAGAAAGGCCTTTGTCGAATTCAGGCAGTTTCTTGTCGCAGCCTTCAAAAATTTTTGCATGATGATCCCATCCACCGTAGCTGACTGTGGTGAAGCGTACACCATTTTCCACCAACCTGCGTGCTAACAAACAGCTTTGGCCAAAAGTGTTACGGCCATAGCGATCTCTTAATTTATTGTTCTCTGAATCGATGGCAAAAGCTGATCTGGCTTTGGGGGAAAGCACTAATTCAGAAGCACGTTGTTGGAATTCGCCAAAGGTTTTCACCTGCTCGGAGTTATCGAGTTTCTTGGCGAGTTGATCTACGGCCTGCCTAAGATTCCCTCTTCGTTCCATGCGTGTTGGGGATAGTTGTTCTGCTGGAGAAAGGTCCTGCACTTTGTAGGCGGCATCGTTTGGGTCGCCTGCTTTAAAGGATTCGTATCTGCCACCCAGATAGGCGCTTTTCCCCAGTTCCCAAGTGAAGGATGGGTTTCGTGGAACTGCGACATAAGGAGGCATGGAACCGCCCAAGCCGGTTTCGTGGGCAACGACTGCGCCTATTGCAGGGAAGTCGCCAAAGGCAGAACCAAAGCGCCCCGACATCGCCCAGTTGGTTGCAGTTTCATGATGATCGTTGTTATGGGCGCCGGAACGAACCAATGCGACTTTATCCATCACCTTTGCCATGTTGGGCAGAAGTTCTCCAATTCGCAAACCCGGTACCACGGTATCGATGGATTTGTATTTCCCCCGTACTTCTTCGGGTGCATCGGGTTTCATGTCGAAGGTATCGTGATGAGTTAAACCGCCACCCAGATAGACTAGGATCACGCTCTTGGCACGGGCTTTCTTTGTTTTTGCCTGGGCTTCCAATTGTAAAAGCGAAGGAAGGGAAAGACCAGCGATGCCACCAACCCTGAGAAAATCCCTGCGGTTTACGCCATCACAATTATAAGCCTTTTTTCCAAGTATCAGATCCAGCATGGCTTCATCCTTTATATTCTGGTGGATTAATGATTGAAAGAAAACTCCACCGTGTTCAACAAGGCCCAGAATGCATCTTGATAAAACTCTTCCTTAGAGGTCGACTTTGCTAATTCCTTAACCAACGCAGAAGTTTCTTTTTCTGTTGGAAGTCGTGATACGGTCGTAAGGAACATTTCTGTGATTTTTTCATTATCTGTTCGTTTATCAGAGATGATGGTTTTAAGTTTGCCCCTGGGATTGCCCATTTTTTCTGCAATCCATTGGCCGTTTTGCAAGTGCAACAATTGGGGCAGGCTTACTTCTTCGGATCGTTCGCAAGCACAAGCTGTAACTCTTTCTGATCTGCCAAACACTGAAAGAAAGTAAGAACGGATGCCGGGATCGGGAACTTGCACGGCACGAATGCCCTCGGGATAGCCTGGGAATTTTTCGGGTATGCCAGTTGAAAAACTGACTGCATCTAGGATAACTTCCGCACCCAGGCGCTTGGGATAGTAGTGGGAATAAAACCGGGTTTCTGTTTCATTTCCTGGAATCGTTCCCGATTCGAGTTGGTAAGTCTGGGAGTTAAGAACCAAGCGGATCAACTGCTTTGTATCGCATTTGTTCTTGATGAATTCGTTTTTAAGAAAGGCCCAAAGTTCTTTGTTGGAGGGCGGGTTGCTCGAGCGCAAATCATCCACGGGCTCGACAAGGCCCATACCCATGAAATGCTTCCAAACCCGGTTGACCAAGGCTCCATGGAATGATTCGTTTGCTGGGTCGATCATCCATTTGGCA
>RFZJ01000093.1 GCA_009920765.1 Planctomycetota bacterium
GCTGGCAAGATCTACCCATAGAATGATTTTGTCTGATAAATAAGTAGCTTCAATCGATAGGCATTATTAGATGGGGCATGATGTCAACACCCAAAAAGAAACAAACTAGCAAGTCTTTGCCTTCAAAGGCAAAATCTTCAAGGTCTGATTCTGATCGCAGGCTTAGGCAAGCTGATCGCCTTGCAAGGGTGATGCGCATAATGCAGTTGTTGTTGAGCCGTGGCCGTTGGAATGCAACCGATATCGCAGCAGAGCAGGAGTGTTCTGAAAGAACCATTTATCGCGATATGCAGGTGTTACAACTTGCAGGCATTCCGGTGGAATTTGATCAGGAAGACCGCTGCTATCGGGTCAGGCAGGATTTTCGTTTTCCTTCCGTCAACCTTACTGAGGAAGAAGCGCTGGGTCAGATTACTGCAGCGGCAATTGCCAAATCGCCCGGCTTGGATATCAATCCAGGTGCAAAAATTGTTACCCAAAAATTGGCAGCATCATCCAAGAATGATATTGCCCAGTTACTTGCAGATGCAGGGCATTTGATTTCCGTTTTTGACCTGAAACTTGCGGATCATTCCAAACACCGTGATATCATCCGTACGATTCAAACTGGCTTGATAAAGGGAAAGCAAATAGCTGGAATTTACCAAAGCCCTTATCAAGCTTCAGAAGCCAAACTTCAACTTCATCCCTACAGGCTTTGTTTGGTGAAACAGGCGTGGTATTTGATTGCGCGCCCTATTAGTGAAGATTTGCCAAGAACTTATCGTGTGGCCCGGTTCAAATTGTTGCGTACCTTGGAAACGCTTGCGAAGGTACCCGAGAAGTTTGATTTGAAAGAGTATTTTGGCAATGCCTGGGCGGTCTACAGGGGAAAACAATCCTACGATGTTGAGATTTTGTTTTCTGGTGAAGCCGCTGTAACTGTTACGGAGGGTACTTGGCATCACACCCAGAAAATTCAAAAAAACAAAGATGGCTCCATCGTAATGACATTCAAGGTGGATGGGTTGAATGAAATTGTGCGTTGGATTCTTGGTTGGGGCAGCAATGCCAAGGTAATTCAGCCCGTGCAATTGCGGGAAATGATTCTCTTGCAGCTTCAAGATTCCTTGCAAGCTTATAACGCCGAATCTTCATCTGAAAAATAATTTTAACAGCTCTGACCCGCTGATGTCAGTGACTGATTGCAAAATGATACCAGTTGTGAATACCAAATCCCTAATTGGCATAATGGCCAGAAGAAGAAGTGCATGAAGTTAACGATTCATCGTGGTAACAAAGAAATAGGAGGTTCCTGTGTGGAACTTCAAACAGCAACAACGAGGGTTGTAATCGATTTGGGCTTGCCTTTGGTGGATGCCCAACGCGAGCCATTTGATTCCCGTTCTGCCCTAGCAAAGCCCATGGATATTTTAAAAGCTGAGGGTGTGGTTCGTTCTATCCCTGGATTGTTTGATTCTGATCATGATGAACCGGATGGCATTTTGCTCAGCCATGCGCATTTGGATCATACGGGATTACTGCCATTATCCCGAAAAACAGTGCCTATCTATACCACCAGTGGAACCAGCAAAATGATGCTGGCAGCAGGCGTTTTTGCCGCCCAGACCGAACTTGAACGAACTCGATTTCGCGAAGTAGCCAGCCAGCGACCTTTTAACATAGGCAATTGCAAGGTGACACCTTTGGCAGTGGATCATTCTATTTATGGTAGCGTGGCATTCTTAATAGAAGCAGACGGCCAGACGATTCTTTATTCGGGAGATTTCCGTAATCATGGGCGCAAGCCCGGCATGCTCCGTGATTTGCTCAAACATTTGGAGTCAAAACCTGTCGATGTCCTTATTGTTGAAGGAACCCATTTCGGGAGTGAAAAAGAACGTGGATTGACAGAATACCAGTTGGAAGACCGTATTTTTGAATTGGTGAAAACTGCACCAGCCTTGGTGCTTGCAACCTTCTCTGCATTGGATGTGGATCGCATCGTAACACTGTTCAAGGCTGCAAAAAAGGCGGGTAGGGTTTTTGTAGTGGACCCTTACACTGCCTTTGTCCTTCATTTGATTGGCAAGGAATCTAAGGCGCCTAATTTAAACATGGGTATCCGTGTTTTCTTCAACCATTTATTTGAACGCCGCAAGAACCTTAAAAACCTTGGAGAAAAGTTTAAGTCAGCACGAATTGAACTGTCTGAGATTCTGGCGCAACCTTCAAAGTATCTGATGGTTTTCCGTCCAACCATGACCAAGTTTGATTTCAACGGACAACTCCCCGCAAATTGTCGTTGCTTGTATGGCTACTGGAGTGGATATTTAGGCAGGCCTGATTGGGTTGCATTGAAGGATCATATCGCCAAAGTGGGAGGTGACTTTGTGCCTGCTCATGTCAGTGGCCATGCTTATATTCAAGACATTGTTAAGTTTGTAAAATCTGTCAATGCAAAAACAGTAATACCGATTCATACTTTCGAACCACAAATGTTCCAAAAGTACTTTTCCAATGTAAGAATGCTGACCGATGGAACATCTTGGGAGCTTTCGTAAACAACAAAGGGTCATGATTTATGGTGACAATACCGGTTTTGAAAAAGCAAGTAGTTGAAATGGCATTGGTTTGTTTCGGGAAAGCCATTCCAGAAGAGGCCGGGGATAATCTTGGATTAGATCCTTCCGAACGATTACGCCTACTTTGCATGCGTGGTATGCATGGGATGGATGCCGTTGTCGAAGGACGGTTGAAACAAGAATTGCAAGTGATCAAGCAACTGAATCTAAGCGGTTTTTTCCTTATTCTCTGGGATATCCATCGTTTTGCAAGTTGCAAAGGTCATGTAATCATCCTTGATGGTCCCGCAACAAGCTCCCTTATCCTTCATCAACTTGGATTGAGTCCGGTGAATCCCATTCATCATGGACTATTATTTGAAAGGTTTCTTGATCCCAATCAGGCCTTTGCTCCAAGCTTTCAATTTAGCATCAGTGAGGGAGGCCAGGAGGAAGTTGTCCGTTACGCAAGAGAAAAGTACGGTTGTGATGATTCCCTGAAAGGCAATCCAGACTATTTAGCGTATTTGAAAAGTTGGAAATCTCCCGCCACAGGAAAAGAGGACCAGTTAAAAATCAATCTGATAATTTCCCCGGCACTTACAGTCTTGAAACATTCGATAAAGTTGATTGTATTCCGAAAAAAGCCATTGCCAGATGTCGTGCCAACAAGTGATGGGAAAACCTTGCAGTTATTTAAACAGGGCAGAACGGAAGGTGTTTATCAATTTCAGGGTAAGGGTATTCAAAATTTAATTGGTGAATTAAGGCCAGAATCGATAGAGGAACTATCTGCTGCGATTGCAATGTATCAGGGTCAATCAAATCTGGCAGAAATTCTTGTTGGGTATATGGCACAAAAACATGGGCATCTTAAACGAGCACCTTTCCATCCAAGTTTGGAAGAAATTCTAAAGGAAACCCATGGAATTTTGATTTACCACGAACAGGTGATGGAGATTGCCCGGTGTATTGGTGGCCTTGAGTTGCGAGAAGGGTTTAAGTTGATAAAGGCTATATGTAAGGAAAAGGAAAAAGAAGTTGACCAAATTAAGGAACGTTTTTTAAAAGGCGCAAGTGATAAACAGATTGAAACAGAGATGGCTGAAATGATGTTTGGTTTGATCCTTCAAAGAGGGAAATATACGGTATGCAAAGCCAACATAATCGCAGCAGCGATCGTTGCATATCAAATGGGGTACTTGAAGGCGCATTATCCGGAGGAGTTTGATGTTAAATTTCTGGAATCACTCAATGCGAAAGTGATGGAAGAATTAAAAACAACCCATCCGGAATTGTTCGCTGAATATTAAAAAATACTATTAATATAAATTGTGTAAGGTATTGTGGTTGTTTAATTTTTAAGAGTATGTTAACTAACAAATATGGTTGATTCAATGAAAGTATATGCTTACGGTGAAGATGCTTTGACCCTATGGGCTATTAAAAACAGACTGCCAGAAATTCTTGGCAAATTGGGTGATAAAACCAAAGTTGATGAGTGCAAAATATTCTTTCGCCCTAGTTTTGGTAGAGGCGGTAAAGGAACTTCTAATTTTGGGGAGTTTGATTTTATTTTACTTACAAGTAAAACGATTTACCTTGGAGAGAGTAAGTGGGATGGATCTTCAGAAAAGCTGAAAGATGGATTGTTAGAATTAAGGCCGGAACAGCTATTTAGGCATAATGTTTTTAAATGGTATATAGAAAATTGGACCTTTGCTTGCCCGCAACTGACCGATTGGAAAGATCTAATTCGTGCTTCAAAAAACAGGGAGCCCAAATTTCCAAAAGTAGAATCAAATGAAAACGAGCAGGAAGATAAAACCGTCCCCTCGGAAGACACGTTGTTAGCTTCTAATATTAAAACTGTATCAGATATAATTTCTAAGCATTTTAAGCTAATAAAGCCTTCTATTATTAATGTTTTATTATATTTGCATAAGGGTGAAGGCCTTAAAGAAGATTCCGGGCCTAATGATTTTAAAGTGGTCAATATAAATTACAAAGATGCTTTAAGAGTCAATCTGATTGAAATAGAAGTTTAGGTCAAAAATCAAATAGCTTTATTAATAAACATTTTTGATTGGGCTAAAAACTTATTCGGTTATATCAATTAACAGCCCAAGTCTCTGCAGCTTATAAGCCTAAAGAGACTTGGGTGTATTAATAATGCTTTCTCTGTTTTAATTTTACTTGCCCTTGTTCCAATAGATGCGGACATTTTTCGTGGCCCTGCCAACTGCAACGATGTCGATTTTGCCATCGCCATCTAAATCCCCTGCTGTCAAATCTTCAATTGCAACGCCACCTTCATCAACATCATTGCGGGTCCAGGTAGCGCCTTTGCCATCACTTGTTGAGTAAATGCGCAAGCCACTTTTCTTGCCCTTTTCCTTGGCAAGATCATCGCGCACGCCAATGATCAACTCATCACCCGGCTTGCCATCGAGGTCAGCGCAGGTGACAGCATGGCCCCATTTAAGTTGGTCATCAAGAACTTTGCGGTTCCAGAGATCGCCCGGTTTGGATTGGGTGTAAACCACAACCTGGTTGCCATGCCAGGGTTCAATGGTGGCAATGAAGGGAGAGCCATCCGCAAGTTTGCCCTGTTTGATTTCGCTTGCGCCCCGGTTTGACTTTAAGTTTTCCTGATTACCAACACCGAGTTTAGTGGTGGTCCACTTGTCGTTTATTTTGGAAACTTTATGAACACCATCGTAGGTTGCGGTGATGAAATCCATGGCTTTGGTGCCTGCCCGGGGAACGGGGGCAAAGTTATGCATTACATGGAGTGATTCATCAAGAACTTCGGGCATCCAACGATCTTTCATTGGGTTTGCAGGAATGTGGTAGGCGAGCAACCGAACAGGTGAGCCATCGGTCCAGTTGTTTTCCTTGGTGCTGTTTTTGCCCATTAAAGGTGCCAGGATAAGTTCGGGTTTGCCATCCCCATCGGTGTCTGCAAAGCGGATGCGGTGAACGGTGGGTTCTTCAGCGATGGGGAACATTGTCCAAGGTTCATCTATGTTTTTGTTGCGTTTAAGCCATTGAAGCGTACCACCTGATTTAGTGTTGAAGGGTTTCCAATCAGCACCGATGACAAGGTCGAGATGGCCATCGCCATCGATATCGTGGGCGGCAATGCAGACATTATCGGGTTTGGTCTGGCCAGTGATGATGGTATGAAGTTTCCATGTTGGGTTTTCAAACCAGATGATGCGGTTGCTATCGACCACGACGATGTCCTTTTTCCCATCTTCGTTTATGTCCTCGAGGATGACTGCGTAGCCAACGGTAAGAGATCGGTCGATTTCCTGCATTTTGAATTCATCGGGATTGATGGCGATGGACAGATTCAGAAGGCCAAGAGTTGTAATTGTTAAAAACATCTGAGAATCTCCAAAAAGCAGGGTAATAAAAGGAAGGCTGATGTAAGATAACATTTGAAAATGTGTTGTCTAGGTATTGGATGAATTAAACCTGAGATAAGTGGGTATTAGATTTGGGGAAAATCGCACCTGGTAATGTTGGTACGGAAGTGCTGGAAGCGTGGATAAGGCTAAATACAGGCCCTGCGCTTGCTTATGCGTATTCCTTGGTGCGAAATCATCACACCGCAGAAGATATGGTGCAGGATTGCATGTGCAGGTTGATAGAAAAAAAAGACCGATATGATCTGGTGGTTGATGGCAGAAAGCTGCTATTTCGATCGATCACCAATGCGTGCATAAATTTCACCACCCGCCTAAGGCTGGCCACCGGGTTGGGCGAAGATGAGGGCTGGCAAAAATCGCTCATAGAGATTAGAGAAGCTGGGCCCGAAAGCAAAGCCCTTGGCAAGGAGATGGAACAAAAGATTGAAGAAGGGTTGCTGCTTTTGACTGTGGAACAGCGGGCTGCAATTCAATTGAAAGTCGTAGGAGCGACCACCGAAGAAATAGCAAAATCTTTAAAGATCACCAACAACCATGCAGGGGTTTTGGTGTATCGTGCCAGACAAGCTCTGGCAAGGCACTTGGCACCCATGGTGGAGGAGCAAATCGTATGAGACCAGACGATACTCACCCTGTAGATGAACTTTTGCGAAGTTATCTGGATCATCAGTCGGCAGAGCCCCGATCCCAGATACTTGCAGAAAAAGTGTTGAATAAAGTTTTTGCAAATGCTGAAACTAAAGTTTCAGGAAGGGCCATTTGGCGTAAATCAATATGGTTTTCAGGAATGGTTGCAGCGGTGCTTGTGGCATTTTTAGGAGGCCTTTACCTTACCCCGCTTCATGCAAATCCTGAAACGATTGTAAAGAATGCCATGCGTGCGCATTCAACACTAGTGGACAGGTTATATCTGGTCGAGACCAGAACAGACCCGAGTAACCCGATCAGTAAACTTTCATGGGCCTCTACGCCACGCATCAACTATCTTTGGACGAGGGGAAATTGTTTTTGGGTGCAATCCGGCCAGCATTTCAATGATTGGGCATTGGGTCGCAATGATGCAGATGAGTTATGGCTTGCGCTTAAGGCAGGTAATGGAATGGGTATTCGCATGCCGTTAAACGAGGTTCCCGAGCCTGTAAGGTTGACTGCTGAAATGCTTACGATGCGCATTGAAAAGTTACTTGAGGAAGTGCTTGTCGATTTTAATCTGTTCGATGGGGAAGCCTCAGCAGGCACCCATCTGATACTTGCAACACCCAAGGTTGATAGTGCCATCATTAAAAGGGTTCAATCGATATTACTGGAGGTGGATTCGGCCACCAAGGTGGTCAGGAAGGTTGTGGTGGAAAGGGTGAATCAAGGCAGGCCAGTGGCCCAAGTAACATTCAAACTTATGAAAACAGGGGTGCAACCAGAAGGGGTTTACTCGCTTGAAGGGCATTTGAATGCAGATTCGATGATTGTTGAAGGCAGGGAAAACCCTGCTATTATTCCATTCTTTCTGAGGTTTTTCCAATATCGGGAACCTAGATCGAAAGCTTCCTGAGTTCAGGTTCATTGTGAACCTGGCATTTTGTTTTTATTTTTAAGGAGATAGGTATGTTTAGATTAGCTACGGTTTGTTTTGTAGCAGCAGGGTTTCTTGCTGTTTCCGCTATGGGGTTTGCACAGGATGAAAAGAAGACCAAAGGTAAAGGCGGCTTTGGCGATCCAGAAGCGGCTTTCAAAAAAATGGACGAAAATGGCGATGGCAAGATAAGCAAGGAAGAGTTCAAGAAAGCCCAAAAAGCCATGGCTGAAAAGATGGCGGAAAAGGGCTTTGATGGCTTGAAGAAGGCTTTTGCAGACAAACCTGATCTTCAGGACAAGATGTTTGCAGCAATGGATACCAACAAAGATGGTTTTCTTGATTTGGAAGAGTATAAGACGGGCCGTGAAAAAACCCGCGAACTGACGAAGGATATCTTCAAGAAGAAAGAGTAGTTAAACCATCCATTTGTGCCGGGGAGATTTTGATTCTCCCTGGCACCATTCTTATTTCACAGATTGATGATTTTAGTTTTTTAGCCGGTACACTTTTCTTCAAATCGTATTCAATTCTTTTCACAATCAAAACTTACTTGAAAAGTATTTTAAAACTGGTGTTTTAAAGTGCTGATACTAGTATGAGTATGGTTCCTTTGGATATTGTTGTACCAAAAACTATTCCGTTATAAATGTCTGAACATCCTTAAATAAATTGGGGAGCATTATGTCTCAGAAGCATAAAGTGGTGGTTATCGGTGGAGGATTTGGCGGATTAACTTTGGTAAAAAAACTTGCTTATGAACCTGTTGAGATTCTTTTAATCGATAGGTCGAATCATCATCTTTTTCAACCATTGCTTTATCAGGTTGCGACGGGCGGTTTGTCTCCTGCGAATATTGCCATGCCTTTGCGTACACTGGTGCGCTTTCAGTCCAATTGCAGATCCATACTGGGCGAAGTATCTAATATTGATGTTAAAAAGCAAGAGGTGATATTAACCGATGGCGACCGTTTTGGATTTGATACGCTAGTGGTTGCAGCAGGGGCGGTTACAAGTTATTTCAATCATCCAGAATGGGCAGATAATTCGGTTGGACTGAAAAGTTTGGACGATGCGTTGAAGATTCGTGGGCGTATCCTTCGTTCATTCGAACGAGCAGAACGCAGTGCCGATTTTCAGGAACAGGCGCGTCTTCTTACCTTTGTTGTGGTTGGTGGTGGACCAACTGGAGTTGAGATGGCTGGTGCCATAGCTGAACTTGCACACCATTCGATGAGAAACGAGTTTCGAAATATCAAACCTGAATCTGCAAGGGTGATTCTTGTGGAAGGTCAACCTAGGCCGCTTACGATGTTTCGAGAGGATCTTTCCACCCAAGCCTGTAAAGATCTTGAGCGCTTAGGAGTGGAACTTCGGATGGGGGTGCAGGTAAAAGCGGTATCAGCAGATGAGATTGAACTTTCCACGGGTGAAAAATTATTCACCCACACTGTAATTTGGGCTGCGGGTGTTAGTGGAAACCCGTTGGGAGCTGCGATATCCCAAGCCACCGGAATTGCGCTTGCACGAGGGCAACGGATTCCAGTTGGGGCTGATTGCTCGGTTTCCGGCCATCCCAATATTTTTGTCATAGGTGATCTAGCGGCATTCACTCCACAAGGGGAAACTCAAACACTTCCGGGTGTGGCTCCGGTTGCAATTCAACAGGCTCAGTATGTTGGTAAATTAATACATAATCGATTGAATGGAAATCCCGCTCCGCCAGCTTTTAGTTACTTCGACAAGGGAAGCATGGCAACGATAGGCCGAGGACGCGCCATAGCGCAGGTGAAAGGGCTTGGTATGACGGGTTTTTTAGCTTGGATGGCATGGTTGTTCATCCATATTCTTTTGCTAGTTGGGTTTCAAAACCGGTTGCTGGTATTGACACAATGGGCGGTTAATTTTGTGACTCAAAATCGTGGGGCAAGAGTAATGGGCCGTCATGATTCATGGAAATCATGATGTGAAGACGATTTAGCAATCGAAGGTTTGTATAAATCAAATCCAGTGTATTTGGTCGTTGGTCATCCCAGCGGCAAGGTATGAAAGGACATCGTGGATGGTAATTCGCATGCCACGGATGCACGGCCTGCCACCCCGCTTCCCTGCTTCAAAAGTGATCTTTGAACGCCAATTATTATTCATTTCGTTACTTCAACTTTATTTTGAAGTACAAACACCCTGTGTAATGCCCTATTTGTATTTTGAAAGAAAGAATAATTAGGGCAGGGGCTTAACCATGATGTTTCGGAACCAGGTTTTGCTTTCTGCATCATGGGCCTGGAGTGCGAATGTGCCATGGGTCAAGATTCGTTCTTCACGCCCTTTTTTTCTCACCGGCTTTTCAGTCTCTGTGTAGTCAACAATGGTTTTGCCATTGATCTTGATCACGATCTGTTTTCCCTTGACCATGATGTAGTACTGGTACCATTCATCATCCTTGACGGGGGATTCGAGTCTGTCTTCGACGTCGACCAAACTAGCAGTTTTGCGGGGGTCTTTGACAAAGGTGTTGTTGATCTGTGCTTCATAACCTTTTTTAACGCCCCCTTTGCCACGATTTTCGGTGTGGAAGAAAATACCAGAGTTGGCGTTCGGGGCGGTTTTAACTTCCGCTTTGAACTCGAAGTTCTTGAAGTCGTGTTTTTCCACTTCGCCAACATAGAACAGGTGGGCCATGCCTCCTTGAAGGAAAAGATTGCCTTCCTTGACTTGGAAGCATTCGGGTTTTTCATTGGCCTCCCATCCTTTGAGGGTTTTGCCATCGAAAAGGGAGATCCAACCTTTTTCATCTTCAAACGCTTGGGTGGAAAAAGTGAGTGCGAATAAAGGTAAAAGTGCGAGGGCAAAGCGTATAAACTTCATCGGCGTTTCCTTTGTTAACATGTTTAACTAAATAGCTTCAGATTATGTAAGATAACCTTAGTGCTTTAGTTTTGCCAGCTACTTTTTAAAGGTTGAACATGAAAGCTGTTTTACTGGTAGTTTTTATTGGCACTATAATTTTCATTGTTGCAGATATTTCAGGCGATGCGGTTTTAAAAAAGCAAATCGGTAAAGATGAAGCAATCCTCACCACCACATCCAGGGTTGCAGGGGCTATTCACTCTTTCAAATTTCGGGGTAAGGAATACATCGACAGCTTTGATCATGGCAGGCAGTTGCAGTCTGCTTCGAATTTTAACATGGGTAGGAAGTTTATCCCGGAGGTGTTCAATCCTACGGAAGCGGGGTCTGAATTTGATGGTAAGGGTCCGAAGTCTTCAAGTAAGTTGTTGTTTCTGAAAGTTAATAACGAAGAACTTGTAACTAAAAATCAGATGGCATTCTGGATCAAGCCGGGAATGAAGTCACAGGGTAATCCTGCTTACAACACCACTGAACTTTCCAACCACCTGTTACGCAAGCAGGTTCGTTTTGGCTTCATGGGGCTGGAGCAGGTTTTGGATTATCGGGTGACTTTTAGTGTGCCTGAAAAAGAGGGGCATACTTATGCCCAGTTTGAAGCTTTAACGGGTTACATGCCTTGGGAATTCCAGCAATTCTTAAGGTGGAACCCTGAGCAGAAGAAGTTGATTCCCCTGGATAAACAATTGGGGGAACAACCTTTTTCCGTGGTGATTGCAACCGAGGATGGCAGGCATGCTATGGGAGTTGTCTCGTTAGAAATGAGAAAGAACGGTATGGTTGGCCCTGGGTATGGCAGATTTTATTTCCCCAATGATAAAGTGGTGAAGTGGAATTGTGTTTATAGGCTGCAGGATAAGGATGGGGTGAAGGCAGGTGATTATTCATTTCGGATGCTGGTGCCCTTTGGCACGGTTGAAGAGGTGGAAAACACCATAAAAAGCATTCTGGAGAAGGTGAAAGAATAAATAAATAAGTTTCTTCAATTCCAATCAAAGCCCATGATTTTTGAGCAAACAAAAGGATTCGATTTCAACTTCATTGCAAATGCGTATAATGCCCCGAAGTTCAATATTGGCAAAAACAACAGCAGGGGATTGACATGGCTGCAGAGAAAATCAGTTCGCGCGCCCAGGATTATTCGCAGTGGTACCTTGATATCGTAAACAGGGCAGGGCTTGCAGAAAATTCCGATGTTCGTGGTTGCATGGTAATCAAGCCACATGGCTATACCATCTGGGAACGAATCCAACGCGCACTTGATAAAATGTTCAAAGATACAGGTCATGTGAATGCCTACTTTCCTTTGTTCATTCCCAAATCATTCCTCGCCAAGGAAGAGCAGATGGCAGAGGGCTTTGCCAAGGAATGCGCTGTCATTACGCATTATCGATTAAAGGCAATTCCGGGAAAAGGCGTGGAAGTTGATCCAGAAGCAAAGCTGGATGAAGAGTTGATTGTAAGGCCCACTTCTGAAACCATCATTTGGAACACCTATAAGAATTGGATTCAAAGTTATCGTGATCTGCCGTTGCTGATTAATCAGTGGGCTAATGTGGTGCGTTGGGAAATGCGCACAAGGTTATTTTTAAGAACTGCGGAGTTTCTTTGGCAGGAAGGGCATACTGCCCATGCAACCGAAGCAGAAGCCGAGGAAGAAACCCACAAGATGCTTGAGGTTTATCGTAAATTTGCTGAGGAATGGATGGCCATGCCCGTATTGACGGGAACCAAAAGCGAAGGGCAGAAGTTTCCAGGTGCTGTTTATACGTTATGCATTGAAGCCATGATGCAGGATAGAAAAGCATTGCAGGCGGGGACGAGCCATTTTCTGGGCCAGAACTTTGCCAAGGCTTTTAACGTGCAGTTTCAGAGCAAGGAAAGCAAGCTTGAATATGCGTGGGCCACAAGTTGGGGCGTTTCTACCCGTCTGATTGGCGGTCTCATCATGACTCATAGTGATGATCAGGGATTGGTAGTGCCCCCAAGGTTGGCGCCCATTCATGTTGTAATCTGTCCGATTGGGAAAAATCCTGAAGAGCAAAAAGCCACCGCAGAAGTGGCAGATAAACTTGCTGCAGATTTAATTGCGTTACCCCGCGATGAATTTTATGGGTACGACACAATCACGGTGAAGGTTGATCGGGATTTCGAAAAGTCCCCCGGTTTCAGATTCAATGAATGGGAATTAAAGGGCGTTCCTGTGCGGGTTGAAATTGGTCCCAAGGATCTTGCCTCGAATGCCTGCGTACTTGCCAGGCGGGATCAGCCGGGCAAAGATGGCAAACAGATGGGCGTGCCACTTGCTGAAGCAGCAACTAAAATTGATGCTTTGCTGCGCGATATTCAAAAGAAGTTGTTCGAGAAGGCGAAGGCATTCCGAGATGCCAACATGCATCAAATTGATTCTTATGATGATTTTAAAAAGAAGATTGAAGCGCCCGGTGGTTTCTTCCTGGCGCATTGGGATGGCACGAAGGAAACAGAAGAAAAGATTGCAGAAGAAACCAAAGCCACCATTAGGTGCATACCCTTCAACCTTGCTAAGGAAGAAGGCAAGTGCATGGTGACGGGAAATCCCTCGAAGCAGAGGGTGGTGTTTGCGAAGTCGTATTAATCAAGGTTAAAAGACACCTTTGATCGGTTCGCCTGAATGTCCATAAAACACAGGCCGATTACTCGAGGTGTATAAGGGTTTGTTGCGATCGAGGCCTAGTTTTTCGTAAATGGTGCAGGCGTAATCTTCGGGAGTATAGCCTGATTCGACTACATAACCGCCTTCGCGGTCAGACTTACCGATGATTTGTCCGCCTGGAACCCCAGCCCCTGCAAAGGCGATGGAGTAGGCGTGAGTCCAATGATCGCGCCCTTTGGCCTTGTTGATTTTAGGTGTTCTGCCAAATTCACTGACAAAGCAAACCAATGTTTCTTGAAGTAAGCCACGCTCATCGAGATCGGTTATGAGTGCGGAAAAAGCTTGATCAGTGCTACCCATCATTACCCAATGGCCAATGCCATATCGGCCCGCACCTGCTCCGGTAGCGCCCGGTAGCTCGCAGGTTTCGCTGGTGTAGATGTGATCGTGATGGTCCCAGTTGAGATTGCCGCCACGGGGGGTTTCCTTGGTAAGGGGCCAGCGGGTGTCGACGGTGACAAAGCGAACGCCGGCCTCGATGAGTTTCCTGCCTACGAGGTAACAAGCACCTCGATGGCCTTTGCCATAAGCTTCGCGAATTTTTTCGGGTTCTTTTTGAACATCGAAGGCCTGGGAGACTTTGGGGCTGGAGATCATATCGAAAGCTTGGGTGAAGAAGCGATCCATTGCAGGTGCATCAGATGGAGCGGGTGATTTTTCGATACGGTCTTTGAGTTGCATTCTGGAAGAAAGTCGATCGCCTTGATTTTCGATGCGTGGCAGGAGAGAGTCTATTTTCCAGCTTGGATCGGAAAGATCCTTGCCACCTGTTTTGAAGACTTTGGTGGATGCGGGTAAAAACCCTACTCGAGTTTCAGCAGCTTGTTCGTGGTTGCCTGGAACCATGATATAGGGTGGCAGGTATTTGCAGCTACTACCTAAAAGGTGTGAAACGATTGAACCAATATCGGGCATGGATATTGCTGCGTTGGCAGGGTGGGAGCCCGAAAGGGCGTATTGCGTGCCGTTGGGGTGGGCATCTGCGCCACCACGGGTGTGATGCATGGAACGAACGACGGTAAGTTTGTTGGCAATTTTGGCAGTTTTAGAAAGGAGCTCGGTGAACTGCATACCGGGCACATTGGTGCTGATGGGCTTGAAGGGGCTGCGATATTCGCTGATGGCTTCTGGTTTTGGATCCCAGGTATCCATGTGGGAAAGGCCGCCTTGTTCGTAAATCACAAGAACATTTTTAGCTTTGACATTTTTGCCTGCGGTTGCAGCAGCAGATAAACACTGGGGAAAGGAAAGACCTAAGATTCCGAGACCCGATGAGCCTAAAAAGCTTCGTCTGCAAAGGAGATCTAGCTTTTGTTTGGAAAAACTTTTCTCGGGCATGGTGCCTTGTCCTTCAATTTTCTGGTGAGGCTGATCAAAATATCAAATAATTCACAGGCAGGAAGATATCTAATCCTAGTATAAGATAGTTTATCGGATTAAAAAAGGAAAGCATACATGAAAAGGCATGAAAACTGCTGTAAACATGAAAAGGGGCCCGAAATGCAAGAACTACAAAATATGGATAGGCGATTGTTTTTGGGAACTGCCGCTGCCTTGATCCCAACTTGGGTGCTGGGTCAAAAGCCAGATTCTTCCCCCAGAACCAAGCCGGTTCAACCCAGTATTAAAGGGCGAAAACCCCTGGCAGTGATTGGCTCTACTTATTACCCACTTTCTCATTCCTATCATATTGCTGGCAGATTCCTTCACGGTTATTACCTTGATGGTCAATTTCATCTGCCTGAGCACTATATTCATTCCGTTTTTACGGATCAAAAACCTGAAAATGATGTTTCTGTGCCTTTATCCAAGGAGTTTGGGTTTAAATTAGCTGCTAATGTGCGCGATGCATTACTTGATGGTAAGGGAGATTTGGCGGTCGATGGTGTGATGATCATCATTGAGCATGGAAAATATGCTGAAAATGAAAAGGGTCAGATTTTATATCCCCGCTTTGAGATGATGGAGCAGGTAATCAAGGTTTTCAAGGAGGTGGGGAGATCGGTTCCAGTATTTAATGACAAGCATCTATCGATTGAATTTGAAAAAGCACAAAAAATGGTTGGATGGTCAGAGGAGTTAAAATTTCCTTTGATGGCAGGTTCGAGTTTGCCTTTTGTTTGGCGCACACCTCAGCTGGAGTTGCCTCTTGAATCCCCAATTGAGGAGGGTTTACTGGCAGCATATGGCAGAATCGAAATCTATGGGTTGCATTCTCTCGAGGCGTTGCAAACCATGATGGAGCGTAGAAAAGGAGGTGAGACAGGGGTGAAATCGGTTCAATGTATTCGGGGCGATGCGGTCTGGAAAGCTGGAGATGAGGGAAGGTGGAGTTGGAAGCTTTTGGATGCTGCGCTTTCACGAAGTGAAACTTTAAACCCCGGAGATATCCGCACCAACACTTCGACGGTTACATCGTTGACCATTCCACGGATTGAGCCGATTGCCTTTTTGATTGAGTATCTGGATGGCACCAAAGGTACGGTGCTATTGTTGAATGGACATATACAAGACTTCTGTTTTGCAGGGAAAATCAAGGGCCAGGAGAAGCCTGCATCGTGCCTGTTTCGATTACCAATGCCACCCGGCGCCAAGTTTTTTGATGCCCAAGTATTCAACCTCGAAAAGTTGTTTACTAAAAAAGAATCTCCTATTCCGATAAAGCGGACATTGCTTACCTCCGGGGTATTAGAAGCTGCAATGGACAGTAACTTTCAAAAAGGAAAGGTACTAAGAACCAAACAATTGGAATTTGCGTATGAAACTAAAAAGGATAGTGGATTTCTTCGTGGAAGAATAAGTTCAGAAAAAGATTGAGATTTTTTTAAAAGTGTTCCGCCGATTGTAAATCCGACATCGCCCAGTTGCCGAATAAACAAAGCGACGGAACATAATTAATTTAAGTTGGAACAAAAAGAAATACAAGTAGTTTGCACAATTTAAATAGCTCAATTTCATATATAGCGTAGGAAAGAAAGGAAATAGGCCAAAAATAAATAAATTTTTTAGAAGAAATATTA
>RFZJ01000094.1 GCA_009920765.1 Planctomycetota bacterium
ATTTGCAATATTGCCAGAAAGAGTGGAATTATTGATGGTAACGGAGGCGCCACCATAGTTTTGTACTGCACCACCATCGTTGGCTGAAGTATTGCCTGAGAGGGTGGAATTATTGATGCTGAGGGTACCAGAGTTCTTAAAGGCTCCGCCATAGCCAGAGGTTTTTGCCCCACTAACGGTCACACCGGAGATAGAAAGATTGCCACCGGTTGCGATGTTGAAGATATTGAAGTCACGATTTGCGTTACCCCCATCCAATCCACTGATGGTAAGGGAAGAAGAACCCGGCCCAGTGATGGTAAGGGTGCCTGCGGAGGATGCAGCAGCAATGGTGGGCAGCGATTTTAGTACGCTATCCAGCGTGATGGTGCCTGTTACACTGAAAACAATGGTATCATCGGCAAGAGTTGAGTTGGCAGTAATAATCGCGTCCCTAAGAGAAGTTCCGGTGTGACCAACCGCATCGGAAGTGGTGTCAACGGTGATGGTGACAGGGTTAATTCTTTCTTCAAGATATGTAAGTTGGGGAGGGCGAAGAAAAGGGCTAGGCTTGCTTTTTGAAGTTGTCAGGCGTTTAAAAAGCCGCCTTAGAAAATTACTCATAATTAAAATTCTCATCAAAGATTACCAAACATCAAGAAAATTGAGCGCAGTTGCTAGAGATCGGCTTAAAACTAAGGTTGCCATAGGACTTTTTGAGCCAACTTTAATGCTAAAGCAAAAATACAACATGTCAACAGGCTTGGCAGTAAGTTCTCCCCTGTTTTTCCTAATCTGCCTAACCCTACCCTGATGGTTTTTAACGTTTAAAATATTTCTAACCTTTAAATAAAGAGTATAAGTTGTTTTTTTTGTAAAGAATTAGCAACGGAATGAAGAGTAAGCAGAAGATTAGCCACGGATTAACACGGAATTTCATGGAAATAAAAAGTTCTTGATTTGGATTAATGGATGACTCCAAAGCCCATGGACTGCGGTCCATGGGTCGCTTGTTTTTGCATGATGAGAGGCAAGTAAAGAGACCCACTCAGCGCAGCGGCTGGCCTTGGGGGCATTTGTTTTGATTCATAAGAGTAAACGAAGCTAACCCGCCAATCGTAGTGGCTGGGTTTGGAGGCCAAATTGCAGGATGGTAAAATCTTAGCTGGAATAGCATTTCAAAAAAGCCAGGGATCTGGTTTCTGGATATGATTAGTTTGCTTTTAGAACGGGTGTTATTGTGGTGGTTTTTTATTTGGGTCCAGAACTATATCCTCTTTGGCAGATAATCCCAATGCGACTCGAAATTCCGCCTGGGCCCTGAAAAACTCCTGCTGGGCACCTATTTCAAAAATCTCGGCCTCGAAAGCTGCTTGCTCACGCAAGGTAACCCTTAGAACATCGCTTCTTCCCAGCAACAATTGCTCTCGTTCGGCACTGGCGACAACCTTGGCAAGTTCCACTCGCTTTTTTGCCTGTTGATAAAATTCAAACGCCCTCTCCAATGCCGAGTAGGTATCCTGCACTTCCGCCCTTACCTGATCCTCGGTGTGTCTTAACTGCTGGTTTAGCTGTGCCAATTGGGCCTTCCCAACCACAATTTTTCCCTTTGCCTCGCGCTGTTGAAGCGGCAACCCGAGGGCAAGTCCGGCATTCAGCGAAGATCGGTCAAGGCCGTTGGGCCCCGATAACGGACTTTTGCCATAGCCAATATCCTGTGCACCCGTAATGGTCGCATTCATACTAGCCAAGTTTTGGTTTTCCGCAAGCCGAAGATCCACGGTAACGCGCTCCCTTTGAAGCCGCAGCCTCTGGGGTTCAGGCCTTTGATCAAGTGCCATTTGCACATATTCATCAAAGCGATCCAACTCCATCTGCTTGATTTCGTTAGGAAACATAGGCAGCCTTTCCAAACCGGCAAGAGTTGGTGTCCCTGAAGAATCTCTTAGAAACAACGAAAGATCAATGGTTGCCTGCTGGAAAGCGCGCTGTGCCTGCACAAGAAGGCCGTTTCTAAATGCAATATTCTGCTGGTTGTCAACCCTTTCAATATTGGCAGTGGGGCCTGCCTCCACCTTGGCTTTGAGCTGGGCATCACGCTCGACTGCAAGTTTTACCAGCCTTTCGGATATTTTTAATCGCTGGCCTGCACCAACCCAGCTCCAGTAAGTTCTTGCAGCGGCCCTTTGAAAATCCAGGCGTTGTCTTTCAATAATTGGCTCCGCTATTTGTGTGTCTATTCTTGCCTGCTGAAGACCCGCCCTTACCCGGTCAATATTTTTATCACGCAGAAGAGGAATGTTTAGCCCTGCCCTAAATTCACCACCATCTGCGGTTTTCTGATCGAGGTAATAAGTGGGAAACTCACCAAAGCCAGTACGGTAGCCTGCAAAAGTACCAATGCCACCAAAAGGCAAAAGCTGGTTCATACCAAGATTGGATCGATAATTGTTGTAAGTGGCGGGATCCTGACTATTGCCCGAGGCAGTCAGATTCAAGTCAAAGGCCCCCAGGGAACTTAACAACCTGCCACCAGCAAGAATTCTTTCTTGTTCGATGGCCCTTAATAATGGATAGTTTTCCTCCAGGGCATCCAAAACCTCTTGAAGGGTTAACGGCCCGCCTTTGCTAATGGGAGTGCCCTCTATTTCAGGCAGATTGCTCGGGGCGGTAATAGGATTATTAGTGTCCCTTTTTAAAATAGGCCCATCGGGAGTCGGCAAAGGAAGCTGGCTCTCCAATTTGACTAGTTGAATCTGGGAGGATTCAGGAGAGTAGTATTTTAAAGCAGTTGCCTTTTCATCCTGCAATTTTACAGGCTTTTTACCATTATCTTGAACAGTTGAAAATTGTTCAAAGGTGTTATTGGCTGACAAATCAGGATTATGCCTTGGGGCAATGCAGCCGGTAAGTGCCAGCAGCAAAAATAGAATCCGAAATTTTAAGCGATTAAGAAACCACACATTAAGCCTTCACTTTCGGTGGCTTCGCCTTTTCTTTATTATCATCAGCCTTTGGCATCAATTCCGGAGGAAAGCCATTGAATTGGCGCCATAATTCATAACCAAGCTTTACCTTGTTCAAAAAAACCCATCCAACCACCTGGTTTCCCTGTCGCAGATAAGTGCTTTCAGGCCATTCATCCTCATCAAACATGGACTCAGGTTCCACGATAATCCTGAAGCGACCATACCCATCATCCGAAGGGTCGATCTGCCTGACCCTGCCTCCAAAAGTTCCTATTGCAAGCGATGGCCATCCTGCCATTTGCAATGCTGGCCATCCTTCAAACTGCAAACGTACATGTGGCCCTTTGCCGTTTTCTTTAATGTGTGATGCCACGAGTGGGGCATCTGTTCCATCAATCAAAATCTCAACCACCCTGTCTGAAGTATCGGGAACTATGATTGCAAGTTCATCGCCTTCCTTGACATAAATTCCCCCTTCGCCAATATTTGCTGAAACCTTGTGAATGATTCCATTGCAGGGAGATTTAACAAAGCGGGCTTTGAATCTTTCAATCCTGTTTTCCATTTCCTGAAGTTCTCTTTCAATCGTAAAAAGGTTTTGTTCCGCCCTGCGAAACTCCCTTTTTGCCACGGCAATATTTGACAACCCCGCAGCTTCTGCCTGAAAAACCAAGGCATCGGTGTTTATAAGGGTGGCCTCGGCTTTTTTTACTTCTACCTCAGCCCTCTTTAATTCAGTTGCAGACCTATCAGCCCGCATTTTTGCCTCATCACGATTTAATTCTGATTCCAGCCCACCAAACTGCCGATCCTTGTAAAGTTTCTCGAACATTTCATAACGGCGCTTTTCAAAACCATACGCAAACTCTGCGTTCTTTCCCGACTGCTTTGAAACATCAACCTGAAGTTGGGATGCCTCAAAATTCGCCTTCGCCGCCCGGACTGCTGCATTCATGGATCTTTCCTGAGCCTCTACAGTCCTGCCCTGCTCTGCAACTTCCTCTTCCGCTGCCTTGCGCCTGCTTAAAAGAAAATTCTTTTGGGACTCCAGACGGCTAGATAATCCGGCATCATTATCGTCAATATCGGCAATCGCATCCCCAATCTTCACTCTGGACCCTTCAACCACATGCCACTTGGTTATCTGTCCTGTCACCCTTGCCGTAATTACCCGTTTTCTCTCGGAAGGGGCATAGGCTACAATTTGCCCACGGCCTTTTACTGTTTGTTGCCAAGGAATCATCAAAAGCACGAATGGAAGGACTAAAAAGGAAATGGCCATCAACCAGCCCAACATAATGGCCATTCTTGGTGTTTTAGTAAGCTTGGAAATTTCTTGGGAAAAATCGATTCGATTTAAATCATTATTATCTGCCATATTTGGGCACCTCTTTATGATTCCTTCTGGCGTTCGACGAATATTATTTCTTCTTTGCGATCAAAACAGCCAATCACCCCAGGATTGTTGCTTGATAAAAGCAATGTCCACTTTGAGACAGGATTTGCCAATTCTTTAAGGATTCGGTTTCTGGAATCGAAATCCAGTAAATCCACAATTTTGTCAACCAGCAGCAACCTTGGTTTTCCAGCAATTACTCTTGCGATAGTGACAAGAATTTCTTCCTGCGGCGTAATCACCAGACTGCCTTTTCCAATCATGCATTCCAACCCATTGGGCAATGACATGGCTTTTTTAAGAAACCCAACCTTATCAAGTGCCTCGCGAACCTCAACATCGCCAACGAATTTTCTGCCAAGCGAGATATTTTGAAACAGGGTACCGGGAAAAATTTCCGGGGTGGAAATAAACCCAATCTGTCCATCTAGATTATGCATGGAAATTCCACGCACATCTATTCCATCCAATTCAATATGAATATTCTTGGGATACCTAAGACCGGCCATCATCTCAAACAACGAATTGGCATCCGGGCCAGGAATAGCAACACGCTCGGAAGGCGAAAAATGCAAATCCCTTCCCGATGTTTGTTTATCCTGTTTAAGAGCAGGTTGAATTATACGGACATCGATTCCAGCCTGGGTTTTCTGAAGTTCGCTACCCCCATCCTTCTGCACAGGTAAATCCGAGAGCATTCCCAGTTTTTCTGCCGAAGTTATCAAATCATAAAAGATTTCTGCGTACTTCCCGAATTTTGCAAGTGAGGCTACAATAAGTGTCACGATCAACTCGCCTGCGACAAGCTGCCCAAGCGTAAGTTGGCGATTGATAACCAGCCATCCCCCCAACCCCAGCAATAATGCATTGGCCACAACCTGCAATCCCAAAGCAAACAAAGTCTGCCGCCATACAACCTGGAAATGACTTTTTCTGGATGCAAGATAATTAAACAAAAGCAAGTTGGATTTTTGGATTGCAAAATTGGCATCTGCATGCAACCTGATTGTTTTGGGACAACCAAGCAGCCTTTCCAGCCAGTCAGCCATTTCATATTTTTCATGGGATTCCTTTATACTAGACCCGGTGCCACCCAAGCCAAGCAGCAAAAAAATCACGCTGCAAACACAAACCAGGAACAAGTCAAATCCAAGAAGAAAGGGATGATAAAAAGCCAAAACCACCATGCCCACCAAGGATGAAATAATAATTCCAAGCGCATCCAACAACAGAGATGCCATCGATTTTTGAAGAGTGCTGATTTCAAGAAATCTGTACGCAATGGATGAACCTTGATGGCCATCCATTTCATCAAGATTTACATGGGGGAAATTCATACTTAATTTATTGACTGTATAAACAAACAATCTTCTTTGCATGCACTCTACAAGATAAACCTGCATGGCCTTGATAGAAGCCGCAAGCGCCAGACATACGCAGAGTATTCCTTCAATCACAAGCAAAGGCCAAAGCAAGACTCCGAAAGCAACAGTGTTCACCAAATTTTCCACAGCGATTGGAATAACAAGGGAAAGCACTGCTACTGCAAATGCAAAAAGTGCAATCTTGAAAATGTCGCCTTTTTCAAGCATCAAGATACTATTGAGTCGTGCCAGATAATTTGTAGGCCCATGATTTTGCATTAACTTGCCCTTGGGTTGAAAAACTAAAGAACTTGGATTTTGTAAAACAACGGCGTTACCAAATGAAAACCCTTGTAAATCCCCCGATAGGCTTTTGCGCTTCAAGTGAATGCCCCAGAGGTATTTTCATTTTGATGTCGTAACGGTTGCCCATGCCAGATTTTTCCATTTTTAGGACTCCTCTCTTTTCAAGATTTGCCACAATTTTTTGAACAGCCCTTTCCGTAATTACAGCAAGATCTGCAATGCCCCTGAGAAATATTTCAAGTTGTTTGGGAAGCAGAATCAAACCATGTGCATGATTGCTGGCGAAAATCCAGTTCATTACCCGGGGTTCCTTGAACATAAGGCTGGCGTTCATTGATTCAGGAGCCTTTTTCTGATAAAACCCTCCAGTGTTCGCCATTTCCGCACCTTTTTCGTTCAAAAAATCACCCTTGTTAAAACATCAATTTCGAACAATCAAAAGATCGATCAACTACAAAATCAAGGAGGCTCACCAGAAAAAATTCTAGGATTGATGAGCCATCGGACAGGAGAAATTTTCAGGGTTGTTCTGAATTTCACTCCTAAGGACCCGGATATTTTCTGGTGCCTGAACACCAACGCGAACCTTTTTACCCCTGAAATCAACTATTTTCACTCGAATATTTCCATCAATGACAAACTCCTCCCCCAATTTTCTTGTAAAGACCAGCATGTGGCACCACCTTCTTTCCATGAAAAACAAAATGTGTATACAAATACACGAATTAATATTCATGTTATACAATACGCATTTTGAATGTCAAGGTGGCTTTTCTTTTATAAAAATTGGCACATGAATCGCAAACACCCGGGATTTCACTCCCTTCCAAAAAATAGTTTTGATTGGGGTCAAAGGTTGCCCTAAGATCAGGCATCAGCTTTACAGTTTTTGCCACAAAGGAACCCGTTTGATGAATCTTTTATCCCCATACAGCCGGTCATGCCCAAATGTTGCTTTCAAAGGTGAACGCATGCGCTTGACTACTATCCTCCTCAACCTGGCCGCAATTACAATCTTCACAACGACTTCAGCAGCACAAGCCCCGGTTGATGCCATATACCACAACGGGAACATCATCACCCTGGACGACAAGAACCAAACCGCAGAGGCGATGGCAATAAAAGATGGCAAGATCATTGCGGTAAGCAAAAAGGCAGATGTGCTAAAACTCAAGGGCGATTCCACAACGATGATCGACCTCGAAGGTAAAACGCTCGTGCCCGGGTTCCTTGATGGGCATAGCCATTTCATCAACAGCCTTCGGTTATCCAAACAGGCAAACTGTTTCGCCCCACCCGCCGGCCCGGGAAAATCAATCCCGGATGTCATCAACGCCATGAAGAAGAACCAGCAGCAGTTCAAGATTCCCAAGGGCGAGTTCATCATCGGCTATGGCTACGACCCCGATGCAACCGAGGAGAAACGCGAATTGACCGCGGCTGATCTTGATGCAGCCTTTCCTGATAACCCCGTTTTCGTGCAGCATGTTTCGCTTCATGGAGCGGTTTGTAATTCCGCCGCTCTCAAGAAATTCAAGATTACCAAAGATACCCCAACGCCAAAGGGCGGGGTGATCAACCGCAAGCCGGGGTCGATGGAGCCTGAAGGATTGATCATGGAAGCCGCTTGGGTTCCAATTTTCACGAACCTGCCGCTTCCCAAGGAAGAAGAATTATTATCTCAATTCAAAGAAGGGCAGATGATCTATGCTGCTGCTGGCATCACCACCGCCCAGGAAGGCGCTACTTCTGCAAGCGATATCGCACTTCTTCAGAAGGCTGCCAAAAAAGGATTATTATTCATTGATGTTGCAGCCTACCCCTTCATCACCGAGGCCAAGGCGATTTTAAAAAACAATCCGCCAGAAACATTTGGGAAGTACACAAGCCGGCTAAAACTCGCAGGCATCAAGATCACCGCCGATGGATCGCCCCAAGGCAGAACGGCTTATTTCACCAAGCCATACCTTACCGGAGGGCCTGGGGGAGAAAAAAACTGGGTTGGAGAACCCATGTTCCCGAAGGCCCAGCTCCACGATGCCGTCAGGTTTATTTACGACAACAAGTTGCAACTGCTTATTCACTGCAATGGAGATGCAGCGATAGACATGTTTTTGGACGCCCACCAAAGCAATGCGAAAGACCGCACCGCCGACCTGCGCACCACCATCATCCATTCCCAGTTTGTCCGTAAAGACCAGCTTCAGAAGTACGTAGACTACAAGATTATGGCATCTTTCTTCACCGAACATTGCTACTACTTCGGTGAAACACACATCAAGAACCGTGGCAAAACACAGGCGTATTTTCTAAGCCCAATGAAATCTGCTCTCGCCATGGGCATCAGATGCCAGAACCACACCGACTTTAATGTTTCCCCGATTGACCAGATGTTCGTGATTTGGTCAGCGGTTAACCGAATTTCGCGCGGAGGCGAAGTCATCGGCCCCGATGAACGGATCAGCCCGCTACAGGCTCTTAAGGCAATCACGATAGACTGCGCCTACATGTATCAGGAAGAGAAAAGCAAAGGCTCGCTGGAAGTTGGAAAACTCGCTGACTTGGTTATCCTCGACAAGAACCCCCTTACCATCAACCCCATGGAAATCAAGGACATCAAGGTTGTGGAAACCATCAAGGAAGGCAAAACCATCTTTCGCGCAAGCAGGTGATTCTTATGACAAATCAGAAGGCATTCTAAATCGATTAAGGGATCGGTACTAATCTTGCATGACCCAAAAATCAATTAACAGAAAAGAAATTGGGCACACTCTGACCAAAGAAAATAAACTCACGTTAAAAAGTTACCAGTTTATTTTAAAATGCAAGGAAGACTATTTCCACAGCCTGAGATTGCCATCGGTTCCCACCCCGGCAAGGCACTTGCCATCACTCGAAATAGCAAGGCCCTTGATTTCTAATATACCCTTGCTCGGATCATCCAAGCTGGGTTTATTCATGGAAAATACCTCATTAAGACCATCCAACTCCCAAATTTTTACAGTACCAAGGGATGAACCACTAAACAGAAAAAATTTGTCGAGCGCAAGTCCGTACACCAATCCCTGATGTTCAGCAATACTTGTCTGCACCATCTCCCCCCGGATATCCCAAGCACGGATTTTATCTGGTTCGGAACTGTAAAGAGTCCGTCCATCTGTTGAAATTGCCAAAGCAAAGATGGAATTTTCCAACTTTACCGAATACTTCTCTGCAAATGAAACCAAGTCCCAAATTCGAATCTTTGAATCATGCCCTGAAGTATAAAGCACAGACCCATCCAGAGAAAAAACTCCCGATAATGCATGTCTGGGTCCACCATTCATTTCATGGACTCCCAACTTTTTTATTTCAGAACCTGAATCCATATTCCATAAGATGACCCCATTCTCTTTCCCCCCTGTGGCAACCATTCTTTTTTCATCGCAAGCCGCAATGAAACGTACTTCTTCCTTATATCCATTGATTGAGAATCTTTCCGTTCCTGTTTTTGAATCCCAAAAAGTGACAGTCCCATCTGCTGCCCCAGAGATCAAAGTAGCGCCTTTATCTGCATAGCAAAGTGAGAGAACCTTGCTCCCACCCTTGATCAATTTCCGAAGAACTCCGGTCCCTGCATCCCAAATCTTGATTTCGCCGCCAAATGGCCCGCGAGGAATGCCACCCGCAGTGGAAATATCATTCCCATCCGGATGAAATGCGACCGAATAACCAACTTTTGGAAACTGATGAGCGGGGTTGATTTGTTTTTCTTCACGTGCGTATATATCCCAATACCGAAGTAAACCCTTATTATCCATACCAAGAACTCTTTTTTGAACCTTGTCAAAATTAACGAAAAGGACTTCGCTATTCTCCATGTCCAGCGCCAACCGCAACTCCCCCTTTGGTACTTCCCATACCCTGACCTGGCAAATCCCCCGATCACCACCCCCTCCATGTGCAGAAACCAACTTGCCATCTGGTAAATAGACCAGGCTATTGACATGGGCCGCCATTCCTGACCAAGAGCTTTTTTGTTCCCCGGAAAATGACCAGCACTTGATGATTCCAAGGCTGTCCCCACTTGCCAGCATCGTACCATCCACACTAAAAGCAACGGCCTTGACCCAGCCATCATGGGGGAAAATCTTACCTGGAAGACAAGCTGGCATTTCCCATGTCCGGACTGTTTTATCCGCAGATGCGGATGCCAGATATTTCCCATCCCTGGAGACGGCAAGGCATGAAACAGGGCCGTCATGCCCTTGAAGTTCAAATTGAATGGGGCCATCTTTTTGAAGTTTCCAAACCTTCAGTGGATTTGATTTTTTTGGTGCACCAATCGGGCTGCCTGCAAGTGAAACTGCAACCCAGGAACCATCGGGCGCAATCGCAATTGCAGACAATTGCTCCCCGGAATTGATATCAATCGGGTTGAACTTTCCAGCAATATCCCTTACCCTGATTATGCCCTTGGAATCAACAAATGCCAGCAGGTCACAGTTTGAAGCAAAGGAAACAGATTGCACTTTGGAATCGGATTCGATAAAAGTGTGCTCGATTCCATTTTCCATGTCGCATACTTTGACACCAAATCTTGGAGCCTCCTGCGCAATTGCAAAAAACCTGCCGTCTCCGGAGACCGTCAAACTTGGTGATGGGTTTATCCGCAATGATTGTGAATCAAGGCAAAGCCTCCTCAATACATTCCATGGGACATTTCTGAAACTCGTTGGGCATTTAGAATTGTCTTCGAGGATGCCAATCCTTTTGGTTAAACTTGGCTCGCCATGGGCCTGTCGCAGACTATTACAGTAAAGCGCCTTTTGAATTTTATCTTTTTCTTTTGTGGTGTTATCAATCACATTGGCACTGGCCTTGTTGTCCCGATCTCTTTGGTTTATTGAATTCATCCATTGGATGACCAAGAGGCATAGCACTGCTGAAACAACACATCCAAGGATTGCCAATCGGAAAACCAGCCTGTTCCTACGGGCCCATTTCAAGGATTTTTGAAAAATGCCCGAAGCTTTAATGCTGATTGGCTCAAAGTTGAAGTAATGATCAAGGTCCTCGGAAAATTCTGTTGCAGATGGATATCTTTCGATGGGATTTTTCGAAAGCGCCTTAAGGCATATCAACTCAAGTTCCTTGGGAATGTTTTTGCTTAATCGCCTGGGTTCCACAGGTTCATCGTTGCGAATCTTTTCTTGGATCTCTATAAAGGAAGATCCATCAAAGGGCTTCCTACCAGTCATGGCTTCGTAAAGCATCACACCAAGAGACCAGACATCAGCACGGGCATTCACAGATTTACTATCACCTTTTGCCTGTTCAGGACTCATATAAGCAGGTGTACCCATGATCTGGCCGGTTTGAGTCATTTCATTTTTATCCAAAAGCTTAACCAGCCCAAAGTCCGCAACCTTCAAGATATTATTTTCATTGACAAGGACATTTCCGGGCTTCAGGTCACGGTGAATGATTCCCTTCTTGTGCGCTGCACTGACACCCTTTATCACCTGATGAATCAGGGTTACAGGTTCATGAATGCTGGTGGAACCAGAGGAGTTTTTCCAGTGTCTTTTGAGGAGGCCTGAAAGTGTACCATTCTCGCAATACTCAAGAACCATGTATGGCCTGCCATTGGATTCTCCACATTCAAAGACCTGCACGACATTTTCATCACGAATTCCCGCAATGGCTTCAGCCTCGGCAATGAATCTGGCAAGTTCGATTTTTGTGATTTTTTCGGATAGCATCATTTTAACAGCAACAATCCGGTTTAACTTCTGATGCCTCGCCTTGTAAACAACTCCCATGCCCCCCTTGCCTAATTCGCTCAAAAACTCAAAACCTGGAATAGGGCTAGCCAGAGATATTTTCTGTTTCAACTTGTTATCGAAAAGCATATCCCTTGTGGTGGTTACATCCCCATCCTTGGTTGAAACGTCAGTAAGGGCGGGAGAAACGAATGCAGAATTTGTAATTGGCTCGATCTTGGAATTAAGCTCTGGTCCGGAAGCAGATCCCTGATTCTCGTTATTGTTCGATTTGTGCCCGTTCATGAGTCAAGCCCATAAAACACTTTTAAATCAAGAATGGCTGATTGTTTACTAATTGAATTTTAGCCTATCATTTAATTTTTAAACTTCGAACAAAAAATTAAAAGCATCAAAAATCCCTTTCAATCCAAAGCAAAGTCCACTGCAAATAAAAATAAGATTTATCAGGGGAAAATCCTTCATCTATTTAAAACATTTCTTATTGCAACTGACATTATGAAAACCTGAAAGAATCAAGTTGAAAGCCATGTTTATCTACCTAATCATCTTTAGCTTGGTTCAAAAAATACAAAAATATTACCACAAAAGAAATTCAATCTTATTTATTAAACAACTTCAGATACTGAACAACTTCATGTCGCCTGCAGCAAATGGAACCAGCAGAAACTTAAATTGCAGACTCTAACAAGAGTTTTTAAAAGGTCTAAATTTAACATCATTAGAAAGAAAGGTTTTCATTGAAAATACACAAAACCGAATTTTGCAGTAATGCAATTAGCACTTTAAGGGGAGGTAATAATTACCACAGTCTTGAACTCTAGTTATAAAATAAACTTGCAAAATGGTAGTCTTTTTATTTAAAAAAGGGCTAAGCAAAGAGGGGTTACTTTCTTTCACATAAAATTCTTTTAGCTTTATCTCCACCTTAACTAAAACTGTTCTACCACCATAAATGCCAGTAACTGACACATTTTTAAGTTAAAAAGTTCGGAATGATTCATACAAAACCATAAGAATTACAGGGGTTTTATAGGGCTTTTAATTTTTTGTGGTAGGAATTTGGAATACAAAAAGAAGAGAGAAAAAGAAGTGCCCCGAGTAGGGATCGAACCTACGACAAGCTGATTAAGAGTCAGCTGCTCTACCAACTGAGCTATCGGGGCATGCCCTGCTATTACTTTCTTATTTCTTTTCCCCCATAATTGGCAAGAGGTAAAATAGGAAAGATATTTCATCTAAATGAAAT
This sequence comes from Planctomycetota bacterium, assembly GCA_009920765.1. Taxonomy (GTDB): domain Bacteria; phylum Planctomycetota; class Planctomycetia; order Gemmatales; family Gemmataceae; genus UBA969. The sequence goes on from RFZJ01000094.1 coordinate 13,029, forward strand.
AACAGAAAACACTTGGGTACTATCGACCGATGCGGGAAAAATCATTAACCCAATGATCGGAAATTAATCTGCACCGCCACTGGTTCGCCCCAAAGCGATGTCAAATTCACTCAAAAGTGGAACAAGCATTGCAGCAAGGGCAAAGCCAAATGCACCCCCCAAAACCAAGAAAGATAATACCGGGTCTGCAGATTCCTGCGAGCCAGGCTTCGCAACCAAAGCATTGGCAATGCCATAAAAAACACTTAACGGGCAAAGCCAACTAGCTAAAGTAAGTGCAGGTGAAGGCCGGTCACCATTGAGAACCCACCAAAGACCACCAATGCCAGCAGCTAAAAAGAAGATGAAGCTGGCCCATTGATATTCAAATTTTCCATTGATCAAAATCAAAGAGATGGTGATAAGAGTGCCAGCGGTAAGAAAGAAAATCGTGCCAAGTGTGTTTAAGATTGCAATCCTACTGTTTTGATTTCGAAGAGCAACATGAACGCCAAGCACCATTGCAAAGAATTGGAGTACAGCAAAACCAGCAATAAGGCAGAGAAAAGAGATCAGATTCATGGAAGCAGAAAGCTGAGGCTGATTGGCAGGAGGAGTAGCGAGAAAGCCATTCCAAGCATAAAAAGCAGCAAGCACGAAAGGTGGAACAACGTACTCCTTGGTGTTGTAAAGTATTCCACCGAGTTTGCCAAATATAAATTCCTGCGGGGTAAGGTCAGTCACCAAGAGGAGATCAAGTGCGCCGGTATCGCGTTCGGAAGTAATCGAAGTAGCAGCTTGTGCAGAAACTAGAAGAAGGCTTAAGACCGTAACTGGAAGCAAACCGTAGGCTGCAAAGAAAGATGCTTTTTCCTGATCAAGAAAAATGGGCCTAAGGGCTGCAAAGCAAATAAGAACCAAGGCAAAAGCGTAGGCCAGTTTGATAAGCAAGGGCTTTCTGCCATAGGCCCGGGTATAAATTTCACGCCAAAGAATAGGGTTACCCTGAACACTACGGGTAATGCCTGGTGCAGCATGCGCAGATGCCCGATTTTTTTCTTCGAGGCCCGCATCTTCAGGAGCTTCGCGCTGCATGAGTGGCTCGCCACTAGGGTTCCAATCACGCAGCTTGAACATACCCCAAACATTTAAGATAAGGGAAAAAAGAATCATGAAAAGGGCATAGGAATAAGGTGCGCTTAAGCCGGAATCGGATGCAGAAAGAGGGTCAAGCACGGTGCCAAGTGCAAGAAAAGGATCAAGTCGTTCCTGAATGAAGAAAGATTTTTCCTGATCAATGCCGGGAATGAAGGCAACTGCACGGACAAGTCCAAGATAAAGAACAAGGATGAGAGTGGTAAGAGCAAGTGCCTGGAAAGTTTTTTCCCTCCAAAGGGCAACCAATCCGCCCACTGCCCCAGAAACCAGCGAAGTTGCAGCAAGAATAACAAGAGCTTGAAGTATTTGAAAAGGCGCAATACCCCCTAAAAGCAAAAGGGATGCAAGCACGGGGGCGGATCCAGCAAGCAAGAAAACAATAGGCAGCAGGCTTCCGAAGATTTTTCCTAGAACGATTTCATAATCGCGCAGGTCGGTAATGAGTAGAAGGATGAAAGTCCTGCGATCTTTTTCCAAAGACACTGCACTAGCGGAAGAAAGCGCGCTAAAGAAAAGTAAGAATGTCAGTTGCACAAGGCAAAGGATTTGGAAAAGTAAAGGCCCGAGCCTTGCAGTTTCCCCAAGAGTAGCTGGCTTTTGCCAAAGGCCGGTTGATAGCCAAGCGGTGACAGCAATCACCCACAAAATGCCAAGGTAGGCAATGCGGGTAGGAAAATGCCTGGGCCTGCGTGGCAGGATAAACCATTCACGATCAAATATCGGCCCAAGCACAAACCACCCCCATCACCTTGATTATAAATGCCACAAAAAGATTACTTTGCGGGACGATTTTTCTTGTAGTGATTTATCAAGCCATTGGTGGAAGAATCATGGCTGGCAACAACCTTGTCGCCCGCAAGTTCAGGAAGAATAGCCTTGGCAAGCTGCTTGCCAAGTTCAACACCCCATTGATCAAAGCTATTAATTCCCCAAATAACACCTTGGGTAAAAATCTTATGCTCGTACATTGCAACGAGAGAACCAAGGGTTCTGGGAGTAAGTTTTTGTAAAAACAAAGAGTTGGTGGGCTTATTGCCCTGGAACATTTTCTGTGGGACAAGCTTCTCGAGATCTGCCTTCGAAAGCTTGGAATCGCCAAGTTCTTTCCTGACTTCAGCTTCATTTTTGCCCTTCATCAAGGCTTCGGTTTGAGCAAAGAAATTGGAAAGAAGAATTGGGTGATGCTCACCAAGGGGATTATGTGTTTCAATTGGGGCGATGAAATCGCAAGGGATCAATTTAGTCCCTTGATGGATTAGCTGGTAAAAAGCATGCTGACCATTGGTACCGGGTTCGCCCCAAATAACAGGGCCAGTGGACCAAGTGCAGGCTTCACCATCTTTGGTAACGCTTTTTCCATCAGATTCCATATCACCTTGTTGAAAATAAGCACTAAAACGATGCATGTATTGATCGTAAGGAAGAATGGCATGGGTTTGAGCGCCAAAGAAGTTATTATACCAAACGCCGATAAGGCCCATGATTGCAGGGATATTTTTTTCAAGTGGGGTGTTAAGGAAGTATTCATCAACGAGATGCCCCCCCATAAGAAGTTCTTCGAAATTATCCATGCCTATGGAAAGAGCAATGGAAAGGCCGATCGCGGACCAGAAGGAGTAGCGCCCGCCGACCCAATCCCAAAATTCGAACATATTCTTGGTATCGAT
>RFZJ01000095.1 GCA_009920765.1 Planctomycetota bacterium
TTGAGGTGAAGTGTCAGGATCAGCGAAGCCAGCATAAAAATTATGAGCAGGCCATGCGTATTCTTCGTTCCCGCGTTTTAGAAATGATGATGAAAAAAGCACACGATGAACGCTCTGCAGCACGTAAGGAGCAGATCGGTTCAGGGGATCGGAGCGAACGGATCAGAACTTATAACTTCCCCCAAAATCGTTTTACCGATCACCGCATCAACCTTAATATTTATAGGTTGGATGCAATCATGCTGGGCGAACTTGGTGAAATTTTTAAGGCCCTGCGTGAACACGATAGAAAGATCAGGCTTCAACAAGCAAAACTTACCTGACCATTTTCCAAAAGTACTTTCATGCAACCTGAAACAGAATGGACAGTTGGAACCCTGCTTGATTGGACTGCCCAGCATTTTGTTAAAAAAGGTTGCGACTCTCCCAGATTAGATGCAGAAGTTCTTCTGGCGCATGCCCTTAGACTTAAACGAATCGATTTATACGCCCGTTACAATGAAGTCATTCAGGAAGAGGAGAGGGCAATATTTCGCGATCTCGTAAGAAGGCGTGGTGATGGTTGTCCCGTGGCATATCTTGTTGCAAGCAAGGAATTTTATAGTCTCCCATTTTTTGTCAATCAGGATGTTTTAATCCCAAGGCCCGATACCGAGTGCTTGGTTGACGTTGCTCTTCGCATCGGGAAAAAAGAAAATTGGAAAACCATACTCGATCTGGGAACCGGATCAGGATGCATAGCAATTGCACTGGCAAAATCACTTCCCCAAGTGAAAGTCGTTGCTCTGGATATCAGCGCCAAGGCTTTGGAGATTGCATCCAGGAATGCGATTGCAAATAAAGTTGCAGACCGGGTTAGTTTTGTTCAAGGCGATTTATTTGCCCCGTTGGAAAAGGGATTGATGTTTGACGCCATCGTCAGCAATCCACCCTACATCCCCGATCGCGATATCAATGAACTTGATAAGGATGTTAGGGATTATGAGCCACGATTGGCTTTGAGCGGAGGCGGTGATGGATTTTCTGTATTTGACGGGATCCTTTCCGGGGCAGGGGCAAAGCTTGGTGCAGGAGGGCATTTGTTTATCGAAATTGGGTCTCCACAGGAGGAAACCTCGCGAGTTAGATTCAAGTCCTGCTCCGAATTTCTTTTGCACCCCACCATTTTGGATGGAGGAAGGAACCCAAGGGTATTGCATGCCACCAAGATCGGGTCAAAGCCCTGATTTTTCGTTGTTTAAGTTGCTAAATATGGTATGATTGATTTGATAATTGCTACTTTTTTCCCGCCAAGGTGATTGCTTCCAGAGGTTTCGATGCACCAATTTTTATTGCGATCCTCGCCTGTGTGGTTTTTTCTTGCATTGATGCTGCGCCAGGGTTCTGCTGCAGAACTTTCGCTTCATGAAAAAATTGATGCGTTGATTGATGCGAAGCTTTCGGGCAAAGTGATTAGCAAACAATCCGATGATTATGAATTTGTGCGTAGGGTTTATCTTGATTTTGCAGGCCGCATACCTACCCTCTCCGAAATTGATTCTTTCGTTGCCAGCAAGGCCTTGGACAAACGCAACCTTTTGATTGTTCAACTGGTTAATTCTCCTGCTTACTCGAAACAGATGGCCAATACTTTCCATATACATTTCATGGAAAGGTTGGGAGATAATGCAGAGTGGATGAAATACCTTGAAGATTCCTTCAAAAAAAACAAGGGGTGGAATCTGATTGCAAAAGAGATACTGAGGGGGATTAACAGTAAGGAGGATTTAAAAGGTGCCAATTTCTTTTTCTCCAAACGATTAGAAAACTATGGCCAAAACCCTGTTGATTATTCCGCCCTTACCCGTGATGTTGGTCGATTGTTTTTAGGGAAGGATTTTCGTTGCGCTGAATGCCATGACCATCTTTTTATCGAAGAATACAAACAAGCAGACTTCAAGGGGTTGTTTGCTTTTTTTCAAAACACGTATCTTGCAGACGCCAAGGCCGGGGTTGTTGCCGAGAAGTTGACTTCAAAAAAAATAGAGTTCATGTCGGTCTTTAAAAAGGAGAAAAAAGAAATCGCTCCTAAGATTCCGGGTATGGCTGAAGTAGCTATCCCTGAATTTAAAAAGGGTGAAGAGTTCCTGGTTCCTCCAGATCCCAAGAAGAAGTTGTTAGGGGTACCCAAGTTTAGCCCCCTTGAGAAATTGTCCGAGCAATTGCCATCCTCGGAAAACCCCGACTTTTCTAAGAATATTGTCAATCGAATCTGGTTTATGATGATGGGCAGGGGCCTTGTTCATCCGTTGGATTTGCATCATGCCGGCAATCCACCTTCGCATCCCGAGTTGTTGAATCTACTTGCAAAAGAATTTACTGCACACCAGTTTGATATCAAATGGCTGTTAACAGAACTTGCAAACACCAAGGTTTATCAGAGATCCAGTAAGGTTGAAGAGGGTAAAACCCCTGAGCTTCCGGCACTTTTTGCAACCGCAATTGAAAAGCGTTTGTCTGCTGAACAATTACTGGCTTCTATCTTGGTTGCGACGGGAAGGTTTGGCAAACTTGAAAGAAAAGGTGGAAATGAACCTGAAATGCCCGAAGCTTTGAAAGCGAAATTCGCCAAGGCGTTTGCCAACGCTGCGCGCGACCCTGAGGATGAAATTGCATTCTCTCTAAAAGCTGCACTTTTTTTGTTAAATGATGATGCAGTGCTTGGTTTGTTGAAATCTGAGGCGGAAAATACTGTTGCAGATTTGGTTAAAATGAAGCCAGATAATGCTATGATTGAAAAAGCATACCTTGTAATTCTTTCGCGCAAACCAGATACTCAGGAAATCAAGGATGCGCTCGAGTTTCTTTTGAAGCCTGCAAGTGCGGGTGAAATCGGTGTTAAAAATCTTGTTTGGGCTTTGCTTGCTTCTTCAGAGTTTAACTTGAACCATTGATCCGTATTTCGAGAATTAAAATGAAAAACTTATGCACGCCTCATGATCATTTGTTGTCGCGAAGGGAATGGCTTGGGACTTCCACCTTGGGCGCCGCTTCCATAGGCGCATCAGCAATGCTTGCCCAACCCGCCATTGCTGAAGAGCTTCGTAAAAATGACAAGCAGGTTTTGTTTATCTGGCTGGATGGTGGTATCAGTCAGCTTGAAAGTTGGGATCCAAAGCCAAACACTACTTTTGGTGGGCCTTTCAGAGCCATTCCTACCAAAGTGCCTGGGATTCATATTTCTGAACTCCTTCCAAAATCTGCTTCCCATATGGATAAATTGGTTTTGGTTCGAAGCCTAAGCACCAAGGATAATTCGCATTCCGCAGGGGTCGATAGGATTCAGCGGGGTGATCCAAAAAACCGTGGCGTTACTTATCCCTACCTTGGTTCTGCTGTTTCCAAATTGATGGGGCCTTGCTCTTCCGGGATGCCACCTTATGTTTGGATCAAGCCGATGAGTGGGGGATTTATTGCGAAAGATGCTGGCTTTTTAGGCCCTAAATATGGTGCGATTGCCTTTGGTGATGGCAAAGCCCCTGAAAATCTTCTTAGGCCAGAATCTGTTTCTCTTGAAGCTGATCTTGCTCGCAATGAACTTCGGGAAAAACTTGATAAAACTTACAGGCTCGCCCGAAGAAAAGAAAGTAGTGAGGCATCTAGTACTGTTTTCGACATGGCAGCAAAATTACAAAAACGCATCGATCTTTTTGACCAATCGAAAATCTCTTCCAAAGATCTTGAACGCTATGGCATCACCGAATTTGGCAGGCATATGCTCCAAGCTAGGCGTATGCTCGAAGCCGGTGTGCGTTTTGTCAAGGTTACCTCCTATGGTTGGGATACCCATGGCGATAATTTTAATGGCCATCTTAGTTTGGTTCCAAAGGTGGACATGGCATTTTCAGCTATGCTTGAGGATCTGCAGCAGCGCGGTATGCTCGATAATGTGCTCGTGATTCTTATGTCTGAATTTGGAAGAACCCCACGCATCAACGGCCATCTCGGACGCGATCACTGGCCCGAAGCCTGGTCTTTGGCTATGGCCGGTTGTGGTCTTAAAAAAGGTCTGGCTTCAGGTAAAACGAATAAACTTGGCACTGCAGTCGAAGGCGATGCGCATGACATCGGGTCTATGTTTCATGTTTGGTTCAAAGCCCTGGGTATCGATTCTTCTGAAACCGAGTATGACAATCAAGGGCAGCCTTTGCCTATCGCCAATGAAGAGTGCAAAATTATTTCAGAAGTCCTTGCTTAATATATGTCCGACCAGGAGATAATTCGATGAAGGAAGATTCCAAGGAACTAGCAAATAAGTATAAGACCAAGAAAATTGTTGATATTGCCTGTCCAGTTCAAGTCTGCTCTGCTCGATTCAGCCCTTGTGGAAATGTACTTGCTGCTGCTTGCTTTGATGGCTCTGTACGAAGGTGGGATTCTTCCACGGATAAATTCGCAGAGCTAACTCCCATAACCGGCCATAATGGCTGGGTTCAGTCGATTACTTTTCATCCCACTACCAAGGTTTTGTTTTCTGCAGATTCTTGGGGTAGGTTGATCGCTTCCAACTACCTTGAAAAAGATTCGAAGCCAGTTTGGAATAAGGATAAAGCACACGATGGTTGGATTAGAAAGATTGCATCAAGCCCTGATGGTAAACTCCTTGCAACTTGTGGTACTGATAAGCTTGTGAAAGTTTGGTCTGCTACTGATGGCGCACTCGTCAAAGAATGCAAAGATTTTTCCTGGGATCCCCTTTCCATTGCATTTACACCGGATTCGAAATCTTTTTTAGTCGGAGACCTGCAGGGCAAAATTGCTCAAATCGAGGTGTCGACTTCAAAAAAAATCCGTGAACTTGATGCCTCTGCAATGTACAAGCTCGATCGCCTTCAAGATGTTGGTGGGGTGCGCTGTTTCGCATTCGATTCCAAGGGGGAGAAGCTTGCATGTGGTGGTATTAATCCAAACCGGGGTGGTTTTGTTCAGGGCCCTTCACTCGTGATTGTTTTTGATTGGAAATCCGGGAAAGAAATATCACGTGTTCAATCGGGTAGTGAAAATGATGGCTTTGTTTATGATTTGCTTTTCGTTACTGATTCGATTCTTGCTGGCGTTAGCAGTGGGCAGCCTGGTAATGGTAAAGTATTTTTCAATCTCATGGGTGAAACTCAACCGTTTGTAAGCCTTACTAATATGCCTAATTGCCATTCTTTTGCGCTTCACCCCGCAGGCAAAAAAATTGCCATTGTTTCAACCAACGCCAACAGTTCAGGTAATGGCAAAGTCCTTGACAAAAATAAGGAATATGCAACCAATCACTCCCCTATAAATATTTTGGAAATACCTACCTGATTCTTTTCGAATCAGCTTGCTTGTGATACCTTTATCCCTGTAATGTAGTACTACAGATCCTGCTTTTATTTGGGAGTGGTATGAAATCTAAACAACAATTCTACATGGATTTTCTTCAGGAAGAAGGCTACAGGCCTTCTCAGGACGAGGATGGCGATATTGTCTTCAAGCATGAAGCGGTCACCTATCTTCTTTTTGTTGAAGAAGAAGATTCTAATTACTTTAGGCTTGTTTATCCCGCCTTCTGGGAAATCAGCACTCCTGATGAAGAAGAAAAAGCCGCAGGATTCATGATGGATATCAATGCTGAAATGAAGGTGGTTAAACTTTACCAGTTGGGTGACAAAGTCTGGGCCGGGGTTGAAATGTTTTGCGAGCCGATTGATAATTGTAAATCTGTTTTTCAGCGATGCCTGAGAGTTCTTCAGCTTTCTTCAAACCGTTTCTGTGAAATGATGCGTGACTCTCAGGGTATCGAGGCCAGGCCCACTGAGCTTGGATTTAACACCCCTACAGATGGTGCCAGTCCGGATGATGAAACCGAAGATGATAAATAAATCGCTCTCAGCTTTTCGAAGATTCTTTTCTTGCCTCCAATAACTGGTTGATGGTGGCCATCATTTCTTCAGCAGTTTTTTTCCAGGTAAATTTAGAAGCATGAAGCTTTGCAGCTTTCAACCTTTCTATTCTTTCTTCAGCGGGCATCTCCAAGCACCTTAGCATTTGCATTGCAATGCTCGTGTGATCATAGGGGTCGCAATAAAGTGCGTGCTCTCCACATACTTCAGGCATCGGGCCAAGTTCTGATGTGATCACAAGCGTTTCAGATGTCATCGCTTCCAAATTCGGAATTCCAAAACCTTCCCACTTCGATGGGAAAACAAAGCCGTTGGCATGATTCATGAAGGTGCTGATTTGGTTATCGGGCAGATATTCGAGTGCATGGACGGGAAGTAATTCGTTTGTTTGTTTGATAACCCTTCGGATATCGTGTTGCCCGGGTATTTGGCCTATGAGGACAATTTGAAATGAAACGTTTGATTTTATTTGCTTCAGTTTTTGGGCAGCAAGCAATATACCGGTGATGTTTTTTCTAGGTTCAACGGTTCCTACAAAAAGAAAATAAGGAATTGCAGGGTCTACACCAGCATCTCTCAGCATTTTCGTTGCATCGGAATCCGAAAGCCTTTTTTCAAATCGTTCGATATCATGGCCAAGATGAATGACCGAAGTTTTTCCAACCGATGCAGGAAAGAAATAATGCAGGTCACTTTCTGCGCTTTTGGAGTCGCAGAAAATATGACCTGCCCGCAATGCCATTATGCTTACCGAGCCATCAAAAAGATCGGGGCGCCAATGTTCTCCTTCGTGTATTCGTTTTGGTACTGCGTCATAAAACCAGCCTATTGCCAAGGCCTTGTTGTTTTCAACCGGCAACTTCCAAATTTCATTGAATGGTTCGAATGCAACGAATGCATCAAGTTCGCATAATGCGATTATTTTTTGAGAAAGTTCAATTTCTGCAAAAGGTTCGGCTGCAATCTTTTTAGTGATCTTACTTAGAAAATTTTTAAGCTTGATTAATGATTTACGTCCAAAATTAACTATTGCTTTGATGAGGGGATAAAAAATTGGAGGTAAGCACAACCTTGCAATTTTTTTGATTACACTAAGAGGAAAAGAATAATTAGGATTCGCTGTTTGGGTGAGGGGATTGTTTTTAAGCCAATCATTCAAGGGGTCGAAAAAGAAACTCGTGGGGCGCGAATTGGGTATTTTCTTTTCGTCCAAGCAGATTAAAGCTTGTGTGTTTTTGGGGGATGTATTAACGATTTCGACGATAGCTCGCGCTGCCCTGCGTGCCCCACGCGGAAAAGTATCTTGCAAATTTGATTTGAAAAAACCAATCTTCCCTGTCATGAATCTTGCTTTCCTGCATTATTAAAAGAAATATTTGATATTAATTCAGACATATAGTTTTCGCAGTTGTGATATTTAAACCATTTTTCCTTTGCCAATACCGCCTCAACTTTTAACTTGGGAAATTCCTTGATACTTTCAATAATTGCATCTGCCAAACTTTTGCCATCTTCTGGCAAACATAATGTTCCACCACCATTATTTGTAATTTCTTCTGCCATCCATGTGCCTCTGGTAACCACTGAAACTTTACCAAGTCCTCTTGTTTCTGCAAAAACGCCTGAGGTTTGACTATGATAATTTTCCAAAGTGTAAGGTAGCATAAAAATGTCGATTTTAGCCATAAGTTTATGGTAAGCATCGGTGGTCATAGGAGTGTGGTGAAGTGTGATTGCTGGCATGGCTTTAAGTAAGTTCACAGCTTGAATTGTTTCCCATTCCTGATGATTTCTAATATTCGCTTGAATTTCCCAATGTAGTAAATCACTTCCTAGGGATTTGGTCACATGTTTGACTGCTTCTGGAATCAAGTGAAAACCTTTATTGGTTCTTGCATCGCCAAGATATCCAACGATTAGCTTGTTTTGCGTGGTTTCGTTTTGGTGTTTTAGGTGCGAAGGCAGGGTATGTGGTACGGGAAGAATCTTAAAGGGTTTGTTGATATAGGGTTTATATTCGGTTGACAGGTTCTTGCTATCAGTAAAAAGGTGGATTCTGTTTTTTGCTGGGCTTAGGGATAAGTAATTAAATGCATGACTGTAAAGTCTATGGGGGAAGCGGTCATTTTCTAAATTGGGTCTGGAGGTGAAATGTTGAACCATTGCGATTTGTGTATTAGAAGATGAGGATAATTTTTCCGCAAACCGGGTGATGCCAATAATGTCGTTAAAACTGAAGGTGGGGAATAAAATAAGGACAGGTTCAGAGGTATTGCAGTCAGGAAGTAGTTTGCAAAGATCGTTGAACAAAAATTTACTATTTTGGCGATAATTCCAGCGAGATTGAAAAATATTTGTAATTCTTGAAGGTAATAGATATGCCAAGGTGTTGAGAGGGTAATGATGAAAAAAATCATGTTTGAAAAAAGGTGTTGCTTTTAGATAAGTTTGTATTTGAGTTGTAAGTTGGCTGGTTCCTAGGATGGTAACTTTCCACCCTTTAGCCTTTGCAATTTGACCAACAGACCTGCAATATTCAAACGAATGTCCTTGAAAGTCTTTCAGTGTATGATCCGCAATAATCAGGTGCATGGTTTTGTAAAAATGATTGCCTTTATAGAAAAGATTGGACTGGGGTTATTAAGTGCCCTAAATTCTAAGTGTTAGTAGTTTAAAATGTACTTTTGAATTTAGGGAAAATAGACTCGATAAGTATTTTAAAATAATTACCTACATTATGAAATGCATTCCAGTTTTTTTGAGCTTCAACAGCTTCATTCTTTAATGAGGAATAGTTGTCAATAGCTATTGATATTGAATCACCTATATTTTTTGGATCTTCAGGCGAACATAAAACTCCTCCACCATTTTTACTTATTTCTTCAGCCATCCAACTTCCCCGGGTGGCCACGGTAACTTTCCCAAGTGCTCTTGCTTCAGAAAAAACCCCGGAAGTCTGGCTGTGGTAATAATCCAGAGTGTATGGCAAAACAATTACATCGATAAGATTCATGAGATTCTTGTATTCGATTTCGTTTAAGGCTTTGGAATAACAAAAAGTGTCTTTTCGATTTCTTAGAAGTGTTCCAGCTTGGGTTGCCTCCCATTCGTTTTGGTTTCTGATATTTGCCTGAATATGGAATTCAAGTTTATTATTCGGGTTATTCTGTTTTACGACATCTAATGCTTCTGGTAGCAAATGAAAACCTTTATTGGTCCTTGCATCGCCCATGTAGCCAACGATCAGTTTTTCAGGCTCGTTAGATTTATTATGCATTGGGTTTGAGGTATGAGGTATTGGCAAAACAGTGAGGTTCTTGTGTGTGTACTTTTTGTATTCTTCGGTTAGTTGGGTGCTGTCAGAAAATAAATGAATCCTATTTTGGTGTGGGCTTTTATTTAAATAATTAAAAACACGTTCATAATATCTGTTTGGAAATTTACTTGTATGAAGATTGATCCTGCTTGTGAAGTGCTGCACAGCAGCGATGTGTATGTTTTTGTTGTTTTTTGTTATTTCAGCAGTATCAACAATTCCTTTAAGGTCGTTGTAAGTAAAATTTGGGAACAGGATGATACATCTTTCCTTTGCCGGGCATAATGATAATACTCCTTTCATTTCTGTAGCTAGCATTTTATTGCGTAAGTAATAATTCCATAGTGGATAATAATGATTGATGATGCGATCTGGGAAAAAATCCAGCAACCAAGGTTTTGGAAAGCAATGAAAAAAGCTGTATTTGAAAAATGAAACAGCTTTTAGGATGTTTTTCACTTCTGGGTTTACATTTTTTGTGGCAAGGATCGTTACATTGATTCCCTGTTTTTCAGCATCCTGTTTTATTGATTCGCAATATGCAAAAGAATGACCCTGATAGTTTTCCAGAGTATTATCTGCAATTATCAGCTTCATTTGGAACTCTTAACTTGGCTTATTCTAAGTCAATTTATTTTATGCTACTGCTGAGCGAATGATATTTTTGGGCAATAATATCTCTTTATTTTGCATAAACCAGGTTAAGGTTAGTTTCAATCCCTCACCTAGAGTGGTGCGCGGGCGAGAAGGCCAGATATGATCAAGTTTTTGGACGGATAAAACTTTTGATTTTGCACCAACATACTTTGTTGTGTCATACTGAATTGACAAAGCATCGTAACCAACAATCTTGCAGATTTCCGCAGCAAATTCCCGGATGGAATGCTCTTCCCCTGCGCCAATATTTACTAGGTCATTTTCTCTTGAATTAGCAAGATGAATTGCAGTGGTTACGAAATCATCAAGATAAACCAGTTCCCGTTTTTGGTAGCCATCACCCCATAGCGATACAGGTTCGCCATAGAGTTTACCCCTCAGAATTTTTCGCATTAAATCAAAAACAAAATGCATTTGCCTGCCATCAGTGTGGTAACCAGGTCCATAAAGAGTGCTAGGTACTAGGCAAAGATATTTTAATCCAAATTGTTTGCCAAGTGATTTCATGCCAACAAAAAGCATGCGTTTAGTCATGGCGTAGGTGTAAAGGCTTTCGATGGGTTGGCCCTCAAGATAATTATCTTCGACAAGGGATTTATCAGGTGCATAGGCGCAACTAGTACCCATCGCAATTAACTTAGCTTTGGGTTGATGGTTTTTCCACCAGTCGAGAACATTAGTATTAATTTTTTGGTTGTTGAGCCATTGTTCGCCGGGGTGTTTTAAACAGAAATCACCAGCTTGGGTCCAAGCTGCAAGATGAAAAATGAAATCAAACCGGGTGGTATTAAATTTGTACAAGGAGTTTTGTATTGTGAGATCTGCATCCTTGGAGCTTAAGGCTATGGTATTGTTGCCTGCTTTTGATAAGGCAGAGACCAAAGCTGAGCCAAGAAATCCACTACCGCCGGTTATTAATATGTTCATCCTGAATCCTTTGAAAATAGAGTTGATTTATCGCCAGAAGCTTTGATGTTGTTCGTATCGGTTATCGTTTGAATAATGGAAACCAGAAGCCTTATCAAAGCCAAGATTTTTTAATTGAATTTGAAGTTCTTTTCTAGCTTTATTAAAAGCTCTTCTTTTTATCAGCATGTTTTCTGCTGAAGTGAATTCTTCATTGTCATATCCCCTAAAAGCCTCACGCAAAGAAAATATATTATCTTTTAAAGATATTAGCTTGGAAATAGAGAAATTCTTCTCGATGTATTTTATGACGGACCAAGCCAGTTCAATATCAGTACTCCAATGTGAACAGTAGGATTTTCGATATTTTAGACAGAATAGTAGGGATTGTTCGACAAATGATTGGTCTCTTCCCTGCAATGCATACTCCATTCCTTCGGGTGTTCGAAATAAATACCAGGCACGCAAATCTTCAAGTTCAGCAGTTGGTGAGTGCGTCGCACGTTCTTCAGGATAATTAAAAAATATACCCAAGGTTCTAGAGATTGTTTTCATTTTTGCAAATGGGCCCACACGATTTTTAAATTCTGTGTCGCCTGCTGCGCGAAAAGTATCATCGTAATAACCAAACCGATCATGAATTGATTTTCGATAAAGAGCGCCAACCCATGAAATATAACAAGTTTCAAGGTAAATATGAAAAGGATGAAAATTAGATCGTTCAAAAATCATCACATCTTTTAACCAAGTCCCATTTTCTGAAACATCAGTCATTAAACTGTTGCTTTGAATCCAATCCACGGAAGAATCTGAATCAAGTTCTGAACTTAAAATATCAAGAGCTTCCGGGGTGATGCCTTCATCTACGCCAAGAAAAGTAAGATATTCTGCTTGGGCTAATTGGATGCCGCGGTTCCAGGCTTTTTGGATGGTTTCTCTTGATTTAGTTCGAACGTAAATTACTTGAATATTCAAGGAATCGATCAGTTTTAAAAAAACTTCGCGTTCGTTTGTGGGGGAACCACTATCCACTAGAATAATTTCAGCAGTCCCATTGTTTACCATGTTTTGTCGTTGCAGATGCTTGAGGAAAAATTCCAGTTTGTTTGCAGCGTTATAAAGTGAAACAATAATTGATACTTTAAACTTGGAGTTTTTTCTGCGGTCATCTTTGTACTCAAAATCCTCGCTATACTTGGGTGCCTGCAAAAATTTTTTTCGCTGTTTCTCTAGGTATTCTTTTATCCCTGATTGTTTTTGATCATCATGGTAAAGAAGTTTGGCAGCATCGGACTCAGCAGGGTAATTGCTAGAAGCAAGGACAGAAGTTGCGTAATTAAATGAATTGGATTTGCTAATTCCGCTCAGGCGGAATGATCGGATATAATAAGTTGCAGCAATAACAGGTTTCTCAAGTAAGATTTGCAATACTGCCATTTTGGAATAAATTGAAGATTTGCCAAACGGTAGATTTGTAACATGATCATAAAGATTTTTAAGTTTGTTTTTAACGTTTATTTTGCCACACTCTGAAAGTGCTGAAATGATTTTGAAATGTGATGATATTTCATTAAACCATGCAATTCTATGTTTTTTGAGTTTAATTTTTCGAGCTAATCGCGGGAAAAAACCGGTGAATGAAAATAAGGTTTTTTGAAACCTGGTTTCAGTCTTGTAGTTTCTATGCTTTGCAAGATGTTTGATTTTTTTTATTACCTGGTGTTTTAAAGAAGAAGGCCCTGGGATGATAATTTCATTGTTTTCGCCTGATGGATTTTCTGAGCAAATTTTCAAAAATGATTTTGATATTTCTTCGAAAGGGAAATCTGTTTCCCGAATACGCATTGATGGTTGCTCGTAAATATTTGAAAGTGTTTTATATGAGAAAGAATTGGGGTCATATGATTCAAGGATTTTCGCAAGTGCTATCCTGTCTTCATGGTAGTTTTCAATAGCATGATGCAAAACATCGATCGAAGTAGATAGATCATCCGTTGGAAGAACATGGATTGGCATGTTGGGAAATTCTTTTTTGATAAATCCTACTACTCCTGTATTTTCGCCTATAACCACGGGGCAGCCAGCAAACAAAGATTCCAGTGCGACAAGATTAAAAGTATCATATCTTGAAGGTAATACTGTTAAGTAGGATTGTGCGAAAAATTCCATCATTGTTGCTTGAGAAACACTATCTTTTATTTCAATGTCAAGATTTCGGTTCTTAATAATGGTGTTTAGTACATCTTTTGATGTTGTTTTGTTTTCTAACGGGACTGAAGGGCCAATGATAAATGCTCTTGTTGAAAGGTTTTTTGGTAATAACCACAAAAGATTAGAAAGGAAGTCGGCCCCTTTTCTTTTCTCTGTTCTACCGAAAAATGCGATTGATGGCACTTCCGAGCTTTTTTTGTAAGGCTTTGGCTTTTCTGGCTTAAAGAATGTGAATGGGTGTAAATAATCTGCCCGTAAATTAGTGCGTTTTTCCCATTCTTCAATGTAGAATTCGCTAATTGCATATCGAATATCTGCACTTAAATACTGTGTTTTTTCAAGAAATTTTAGGGAAGAATAATCGTGGTGGGAAGTGTCCCAATTGGTCTCCAAGGTTGTTGAGATATTGCCATGCATTGAAAGGGCAATTTTACTAAATTTAACATTGAAATGGTTCAAAAAGAATCTTAAAAAACATCCATATTGTTCCCAGTCAGGTATATCAACAACATCAAAATTTAATCCTCTTGAGGAATAAGCGATGTTTGCCGCATTTGAAACAGCATGTCTTGCCCAAGTTGGAATAGGACTAAAATCGAAGGATGGATTTAAAACATGTAGGTTAGGAAATTTGTAGACATATTTTATAGCATTGGAGTTGCTTGGCCTGTTTGCAATATCTGATTCATTTCGGATCAGATAAAAAAAATCAATATTTGGATTAGACAAAATCAATTGTTTATAAAAAGATTGACCACCACCAACTGAATAAAAAATGTCGACTGCTGGCAATAAAACACGCATTCGTGCTCCAGATTTTAGGCTACGAGATAATTGATTGGGGGAATTCGTTCTGACAAGATATCAGTCATTTTGAACAGGGTGACCGATACAGGTGGACAATTGGTTTCTGAATTTGACTTTAAGAGTTTTAAAAATAAACGACATTTTTTTTCATTGGTGATATGAAAAGGCATGTCTGGGTAATGGGTCTGCAAGAAACCACGATTTGCGTGGTATCGAGAAATTTCTTTTTGTTCATCTTCGATCCCTGCCATTACCTCATCGTCTGGGTTTCCTGATAAATCAAACCAGATTACATACCTTCCTGGTTTAAGTGATAACCATTTTGTAAACCACGAACCGGATAGATTATCAAAATCAGAGACTGAATAAGTTGTTTCTTTTGTAAATTGAGGCGCATTTGTGTAAGGCAGCTCTTTGAGGCGTGTTTCGTGAGTATATAAAAGATTTCTTATGTCGGAATTTGTCGGGAAATCTTTTGCGGATTTAATCGGTTTATAGTTACCTAAATCTAGAGCAACGTACCCCAATGATATTAAAAATTCTAAACACCGCAAATCCTTGGGGCTTGTTTCAAGAATAAGATGTGGTTTAGAGAGCAATACTTTGCCTTTCATACCTTGAAGAGCATCAAATTCAGCCCCTTCAATATCCATTTTTATAACATCCGGGATCAGTCCCGTGTGATTGGCGAAATCATCGAGGGACATTGTTTTAACCATTTTTCCAACTTTTTCTTGGAATTCACCTTGATTGTAAATGCTATCATTCAGGTGGCCGCCTGCATAAATCATAAGGTCTTTGCCGGATTCCGAGAAAATTGCGTTGTGATAAAGTTGGATGTTATTGCAACCGCTTGCGATGATGTTCCCATGGGTTAACCCAATGATGCGCGGACTTGCTTCAAACGCACAAACGATGCCTTTAGGTCCTGTCAAACGGGACATTAGAATAGATAACCCAGCAAGATTCGCACCTACATCAAAAACAATGCTGCCTGGCTTTATTAGATCCCTAAGTGCTAGTTGAACCGAAGGTTCCCAATAGTTTGTTTCCCACCAAGGGGCAACAATATAATTGCATGAGTTTATTTTGAGGTTGGGTTCATGATCATTATTCCCATGGATTTGGCTTAACTTGTGTTCTAAAGTGTCTAATCTTTGAGTGGTTTTTAAAACTGAATTTGAAACTCCCGAAATTGATTGATGAATTTCAGCAGTTCCTGAGGCGTTATTAATTACCGCCTTAACCCAAGTTTTGGTTTTTTGGGGCAATAAGGCTTTAATGGTTTTTGTCAACATTTTAAATCCTAGTTTATTAATTAAGCTGCTTCTGCATCTACAGGGAAATAAAATTCAACACCTTTATCGATCAAGTGTTTATTGTTTGCTAGAATTTCTTTTTTGAAATTCCATGCAAGAACATAATACACATCAGGAGTCTTATTAAGTTCGCTTTCGATAAGGACTGGGAGGTGCATACCGGGAGAAATCAGGCCTTTTCGAAGGGTGTTTTTTTCTACCAGGCAATCCAAATGATTTTTACCAACGCCAAAGAAATTTAAGAGTGTATTTCCTTTTACCGGGGCACCCATTCCAAAGATGGTTTTTCCTTCTTTCTTTTTTTTGTCGAGATATGCAATGTCCCGCTTTTTCATATTTTCTACGCGCCTAGCAAATTCATGGTAGGTTGCAATATCGTTGCTTTTTGCAGAGTCTTCTAAAGCACAGGCATCCAAATAGCGATGGGTTTTTGCTTTCTTCCCTTTATGGGTGACATAACCAATCATGGAACCACCATGAATTGGGGTAAGTTTAC
>RFZJ01000096.1 GCA_009920765.1 Planctomycetota bacterium
GATATATCGTGGGTGCGTAACAAGAAGTGCTAATATTTTGATGCCAAAGAATTTAGTTGGATTCAGCAACCACCCGGAATCCTTGATTATTCAATACTTGGTCTGGGGCAAGGTAGCCACGGTGGGAGGATCGTAGAAAACTATTCATATCCATAAAACAGCCCCCGCGAATCACACGAAGAGTGCCATTGGATGGCCCCTGGGAAAACTCTTTTTGGGAAAGTAGATAGGACTTCTCGCCATACCAATCAAGGCACCATTCCCGGACATTTCCTCCCATGTCGAATAAGCCCCAAGGGTTTGGTTGCCGGGTACCCACCGGCCGGGGACAAATGGTTTTTTTGGTATTCCAAAGAGACCAACAATAGGAATCCCGGGATTCAAAGGGGAAGGGGTAAACATCTGTTGAACCAGCCCTACAGGCATATTCCCATTCAGCCTCCGTGGGCAGGCGGTAATTTTTGCCATCCCGCCTGCTTAACCATACACAAAAAGCCAAAGCATCTTCGTAACTCACCATCGTAACGGGGAGGTCAGCGGCAACGGGATAGCCCGGGGAAGACCAGTTCAAATCCTGATTTTGAATCCCCCAACTCGAGGCTGTGCTTGCCTTCCATCCCCCCAAACCAGATGACTCCGCTTGAGTTTTGTACCCTTGAGCTTCCACAAATTCCTTGAACTGGGCTACCGTAACCTCATAGGCGCCCATTTGAAATGGCCTGGGGAATGTAATGGTTCTGCAGGGCAATTCATCGGGTCGAGCTTCCGAATCCCCGTCACTACCACCCATGATAAAATGGCCTGCCGGGATGGTCACCATTTTCATTGGAACTGGACCTTTAACCCCCCGCATAGGTTCCTTGAGGGGTTGCGCTCTGAAATATTCTTTATCTTCACTCTTGGAACCCCAAGATCTAACAATTTGGATTGTGCCTGCCAACAAAAACCCCATGGCTGTAAGTACAATTAAAGTCTTCCACAAAACAACTCCTTTGCTGCGCACTTTTTTCTGAAGGTTTTCAAGAAGGATGCGTACATCCGTCACAGATTGGTAACGCTTTTCTGGTGTATCCAATGTCATGCGTTCCGCAATGGCGATTAACTCTTTTGCTTCAGCAGATTTGGCCCCTTGAGAACCTGCATCAAGGCATCCGGCAAGCATAAATTTCAAGAGACATCCAAGGGAGTAAATATCCGCCCGATGGTCCACAAGGCCGCCCGCAACCTGCTGTTCCGGGGCCATATATCCCTTGGTGCCATTCCCATTTGGAGAATGGGGCAAAGCCATGTCTATTGCCAATCCGAAATCAATCAGTTTGATCGATCCATCAGAAAGCCGAATAACATTGGACGGCTTGATATCGCAATGGACTAACCCTTGACTGTGAAGGTATTCCAAAGCCCTGCATGTCCCCAGAATCGCACAGAGGGCATCGGTAAAGGTCGAGGAATTACCCTTTTTAAAATGGGTTTGAAGCGATTGACCATCAAGCAATTCGAAGGCCATGTAAAGGCAACCACCTGCTTCCCAGGCATCATAAGCACGAACCAGATTTGGATGGTCGAGTTTGCCAGCATTTGCCATTTCCCTGAGGAAGTAACCTTCAGATGCTGGGTCATCTTGGCGATACCCCCGGATGACCTTAAGTGCCACCGGCCGATTGAGGCGAAGATGCTTTGCCTCGTAAACTTCTCCCATTCCCCCTTTTGCAATAAGCTTTTGCACTTCGTAGGGACCAAGTTGACATGGGGGATTAAGAGTTGGCTTATTGGTTTTTAGCTCGGGTAGCCCGGCCAGGTTATCTAGCAGGCTCTTGGATTCAAATTTGGACTCCAATTCCATTTCCGTACGGGCTTTAGCCAAAGCTGCTTCACTTACCCTGGTAAGGGATCGAATAAATTGATCTGGTTCAACTTCAAGCTGGGCAAGTAAACCTTGACATCTGGTACAAGATTCTACATGGAGACAAATGGAATCAACTTGGTCCGAGGGTAATTTGCCGGCCACCATCCGGGCTAGTTCATCATCATTAGGGCAAATGGATTGTGGAATCATTGGTTTGCTTTATTATTAACTAATTGAAACATTAAAGCTTCAACCATACATATCAGCAATGCGTAACAGTCATGAGATCTCATGGGCATCGTCACCCATTAATTCACGAAGTCGGCTAAGCACTCTCGCTTTTGCCATCCGCACCGCAGCGGAAGATACGTTGAATTTCTTGGCCAGTTCCGAAGTTGGTACTCCTTCGACAAGATTCAGCCAAAACATTTGCCAGGTTTTTTCGGAGATGGACTGCCGGACCAGTTCCAAGGCTCGTGCCTTAAGGTCGATCAATGCCTGCTCTTCACTTTGAATGTCATCTGGATTTTTTTGTTCCGGAACCGGAATCGCTTCCAGAGAGGACTGGCTGACAATTGACTCCACAGGCTGGGCACGAAAGTGGTCCACAGCCCTGCGTTTTACAATTGTTCGCAGCCATCCACGGAAGGTTCCAGCTTTGGAATCTTTAGTAAATTGGCCAATCCCACCAAAGACAGATCGCAGGGTTTCCTGAAAAACATCATCCTCGGCTGAAAGAGAAACTCCTTCCTTGCGAATCCAGAAGCGGAGCAGGGGTGAATAAAGCAAAACAAAGGATTCCCAGCGCTCACGTGAGCCAGCCTGAAGATTTTTCACCAGACTCGATGTTGTGGAAAGAGGGGAAGACGCACGATGGTTTTGAATTATCGAATCATCATTTTGCACTGGGCACTCCTGCAAACGATCATCTATTGATATCAAGATTAAACAAATGACTTCAGGGTTTTGATGAAATTTGTTGGGAGCTACTTTATGTTCGTTTTTATCTTAAAGCCACCTTAACGGATTAAAAGAAACTTTAAACGAGAATACGATACTTTCCTATAGGAAACAAGCAAGTGGAACATGAATAATAGATAATACTGCTCGAGATTATTGTTGGGGGTTATTATGGTCAAGAAAAGTCCTGTCTTGCAAAAGAACAAGAGATTTCAGTTCTCGAAAAGGATCATCAGATAAACTGTACAAACGTCTTAAAAGCCCATGAAAAGTGAAACAAAGGTAGCAAGCATTTTTTACACGACTTACCGCCATGCAAAGAGAAATCACTCAGAATGTATCACATATTCAATTGCGAAAACCTAAAATCCATGGCCCCAAAATCAATGAAGCGGAGTAACCCTGCCGAAGTAGAAAACTGAACCCAATTATCCACCGGGGCACAAACCAATGCCAGCCTTCACTCTCCCTTGTTTTTTCGAGGTGGGATGCTAGTTTACTAGGTGAGTAACTATTGGGCATAGGCAAGAAAAAGGGCAGGGCCTCTTTTACATGGCTGACCTTCATGCACAGATCAAGCTGGCAGTCTGTACTTCCATTAAACCCAGAAACACGAATGTCACCATCTTTTTCCAAATAAAGAATTAGACAGAAAACTGCGGAAAAGGAGATCCACCCTTTTTACTCTCGTTAGTGCCAACAGTAAGTATCCCAAGGAGCCTGACCTTTGAAAAATGATCTCGATCCAGTAGAAACACACACCAACGCGGGAGAGGCAGGCGGTGCTGATCAATTAGCCAGCGAGGTAACCCGTAGGAGAACTTTCGCAATCATTTCGCACCCCGATGCAGGCAAGACCACCCTGACCGAAAAATTCCTGCTTTATGCTGGTTGCATCGATGTCGCAGGAACAGTAAGGGGCCGAAAGACACGTAAATCAGTCACCTCAGACTTTATGGAACTGGAACAACAACGAGGCATCTCTGTTTCTTCAACTGCATTAAGCTTCACTTATCAAGGCCACATCATCAACCTGCTGGATACCCCGGGGCATCAGGATTTCAGCGAGGACACCTACCGTACACTCGCAGCGGCTGATTGCGCAGTCATGGTAATTGATGCGGCCAAGGGCATCGAAACCCAGACCCGAAAATTATTCAAGGTGTGCGCAGTCCGAGGGATTCCCATCATTACATTCATCAACAAAATGGACCGGCCCAGCCTAAACCCGCTGGCATTACTTAGCGAGATCGAGGATGTGCTGGGAATCGTAGCAGTGCCGGTCAACTGGCCGATCGGCAATGGCCCCGAGTTCTGCGGGATATACGACCGCCTAAGAAATGAGGCACTGCTTTTCGAGCCAACTGATAGCGGCTCGCTCCAAGTGCCGATCCGCAGGGGAAAACTTGAAGAACTAGAACATCACACCAATCCCGCCCTGGCGCATCGTTGCCAGGAAGATCTGGAACTTCTCGATGGTGCGGCAGCGCCCTTTGAGCAGGGAGCTTTCCTCTCTGGCAAAATGACGCCCGTCTTCTTTGGTAGCGCCATGAACAATTTTGGGATGGAGGCATTCCTTGAAGGGTTCCTGAAACTGGCCCCAGCGCCTGGCGCTCGCCGTAGCGACAACGGAATGATCCCACCAGATCGTCCTGACTTTGCAGGCATCGTTTTCAAAATTCAAGCCAACATGGACCCTATGCACCGCGACAAAGTCGCTTTTGTAAGGGTGTGCTCAGGCATGTTCACCAAGGATACTCGGCCAAAAAATGCACGCACAGGGGAGCGGGTACGGATCAAAGGTGCGCATCGAGTCTTCGCACGAGAACGGGAGGAGGTAGGCGCTGCATTCCCAGGCGACATTGTAGGGCTTGCGATCACCGGGGGATTACGATTAGGCGACACAGTACATGAAGGCAAGGCACTTAATTACGAGGGCTTGCCCCAATTCAGCCCAGAATGCTTCGCTGTAATTCGATGCCTCGATACCTCGCGCAGGAAGCAAATGGCTGATGGATTAGAGCAACTCGCAGATGAAGGGGCGATTCAAGTTTTTGAAGATTCAACGAATATACGCGAACCGATCCTGGCGGCAGTCGGGGTTCTTCAGTTTGATGTGGTCAGATCGCGACTCGATGTGGAGTATGGTGTCAAGGCGGAGATCGAGCCACTACGACTAAAAGCAGCAGCATGGGTGAAAGGCGATCGGGCTAACCTCGAAAAATTATCGATGACCTACAGTTCCCGACTCGTTGAAGACCACCGAAAACGACTTGTTGTTCTTGCTGAGGATTCTTGGAATATCACCTATATGGCAAAGTTGAATCCTGGGCTGACATTCCGGCAATTCAGCGAAGAACTCTTTGTGCCGGACAAATAACAAGCGCCCCAAAGGTGTTTTTGTTGCGATTTTCAAATTGAATGGAAGTGGACAAACTGATCACGAAGACTTAGCAAAAGAAGACCTCAAGGTTAGTAACTCGCATTATGCACCCGATTTCCTCGCAGGTCACAAATCCGCCTAAAAACAATAATTCCGAATCCAATTGAACTTGCCCGCTTTAAACACTTTCACTTAAGATAAATTTTATGATCGCCAAACAATATGCGATCGATCCAGTCAAGGAAGACAAAAATGAGCCAGTCTGCTACTCGATTTTTTTCAGTCATGATTTTTTCTTCAGCAATAGCTGCCATTGGCATTGCCCAAGGCCCCACGAAAAGCGCCACGCAAAAAGCAGCCATCTCGTGGCCCACCAAACCACCTGCTAGAATTTATGTACTGCCTTTCTCCATGGATAAGGCCATCGCAGATGAACTTGCCAAGGATGACTCCCTTATTCCCAAAGGCCCATTGCGAAAAGCTGTAGATTCCAGACCAAGGGTTACCGATGCAGTAACAGGCCATGATCGAAATACCCCCATAGGGCAAAGTATCGCCATGCAAGTAACAAAAAATCTTACAGGGGCAGGGCTTCCAGCGGTATTTTGGAATCAACCAACTTATCCACAAGGAGAAGGCTGGCGATTAACAGGCCAGATTGTCAGCTTGAATGAAGGCAACAAAGTGGCGCAAAATGCGATCGGATTTGGAGCAGGCAATAAGAAAATCGCAGTGGACGCAGCAATCGCCGATCCAACAATAGGGGGTGGTCAACCATTCTTTTTAATGGACACCTCAGATAGTGGCAGAAAAATGCCAGGCACCGCCCCAGTTGCGGTGATTGCAGGGTTCAACCCGATCGCAATTGCATCAAAAGTAGTGGTTTCCAACTCTGGGTTGAAAGATAGCGGGCAGCAACATCGCATCGCATCAGAAATTTCCAACGAAATTTTGGCCACCATGAAAAGTCATGGACAGGCAAAAACAAAATAAGATTCTTTTCTCAGGCAAATTATTTGCCAATTTGTTCAAAAAGATACCCAACAATCGCATCCAGATTTAATGTGTTGGTTTGAATGTTGAGCAAGGTGAGTTCTGATTCCAAGATTTCACCCCGATAAATCCGCATTTTATCACCCTGGATCTGAATGATGCCACCGGGGTTTAATGCGAGGTATTTCAAACATTCATTCCAAGGCGAACTGCAGCAGAGCAGGGCCTTGGACCAAAAAGAAGGCTCAGCAGGGATCAAGCTTGCGAGATGTTCGGGAAGCAGAATTTTTCCCGAAGAACTTAAACCGTGACGGAGTTGCTGCAGTAATTCAGTCTGGGTGAAAAGTTCCTGTTCAGGAGCATCGGTGCAAACAATCATGCTGTAACAAGAAAGCCCAAGCCCTTGATGAACATATTCATTCCAACTTAATTCCATCACCAAAGCTTTTAAATCTGGATGCTGGCACAATTTCAAAATATCAGCCCCAGCATGTCCGGATCTTTTTCCGATTTTTAACGCATCAACATAAATTCCATCTGCATCAATTAAACCCGTAACACCAAGGCACTGCTGTGCCTTTCTAAACACCGGACCTGCAATCGATCTTGCAGCGTTTGAAGAAATGAACGCCACCATCGGGATAAGAGCTTTATGGGGCTTAGGAAAAAGCATCGAGACAATTGCTTTGCCTACAGGCCGCCCCTGGCCCTCGGAAGGTTCAAGATGCATGCGCAGGCCCGGGCCAGCATTAACTTCAACAACTGCGCCATTCGTTTCAGCAAGCGGTTTGGATATATCGCTTGTAATAATATCAACGCCAGAAATATCAAGCCCCAACTGGCGTGCAGCAGAAATCGCCAGGGTTGCAACCTGAGGATGAACCAAATCGGTAACATCCTTTGCGGTACCTCCGGTGCTAAGGTTTGCATTTTTGCGTATAAGTACTTTTGCTCCTTTACCTGGGATCGATTCTAGACTAAACCCCTGCGAAGCCAAAACAGCAAGCGAAATAGGATCAAGTGGGATAGGACTTAAAACGCCCGCATGGCTTTCTGCCCTGCGCGGATCTTTATTTACCACGGCAACCAATTGCGCAATAGTTGAAACTCCATCGCCAACAACTTGAGCAGGTTCACGAAGCGAAGCAGCAACCATCCTGTCACCAATAACCAAGATGCGATAATCCGCCCCCTCTTTAAAGCTTTCTGTTACAACCGAGCAATTAAAGGCGTTGGCATTATCAAAGGCGTCAAGCACCTGCTGCTCGGAATGCAGATTAATGGAGACTCCATTGCCTTGGCTTCCAAACTGAGGCTTCACAACAACTGGAAGGCCTATTTCCTGGGCAGCGACCCAGGCATCTTCCCGAGAGACAACAACTCTGCCTTGGGGAACTGGAACCCCCACGGTTTCAAGCAATTGGCGGGTCCAATCTTTATCCTGGGCAATATTTTCAGCAAGCAGGGGAGTTTGCCCTGTTTCCGCAGTCCAAACCCGCTGTTGCTGATTTCCCAATCCCAACTGCAGCAAGCTGCAATCACTTAATTTCCACACCGGAATTTTCTGCTCTAAAGCAGCTTCCCATATTGCATAAGTGCTCGGCCCCAAACCTACTTTCTGCCCCAACTTCCGAATATGGGTTGCGATATTATTGGCATTATCGCAAGGAAGATGCGTTGACACCTGCGCCAAATACAAAGCACAAAGAAGAGAATCCCGGGCTACCTCTTCTTCCAAATAAGCAAACGCAATGATCAAGGAATTTTCACCATTGTTTTTTGAAGAACAAGCACGAGAGGAAAAATACCCCCCCCGATAAGAAGCAAACTTCTGAATGGTATTCGCCAACTGTGCAAGCCATATACCCAACGAATCCAAGTTATCAGGCAAAGGAAGGTCAAGTTCTTTCAACAAGGAAAGCCTGAAATCGTCAGGTTTTTTGATCCGTTCTGCTTCTAGGGTAAAAGTACAAACCTGATGCTTGTACCAGGCACTTGGGCCTTTGATAAATCTCATATTCTGTTTAGCTTTGTTGATGTTCATGGTTGTTTAAATGTAATACTCAATAACTTTGCGTGAAAATGAATCCAAGCTGTTGATCTTCGTTACAAGGTAGCGAATCCCCTGTGAATCTTGAATCAACGCTGCATCCTCGGGAAGACGCCTAATTGATTCCTCGGAAGAAAACACGAGCGATGATTCACCCCGATCGGTAAGTACTTTCCATTCTGCGGGAGGCCGAAGACTGCTTACCTTGCGAATTTTACTGAGTTTCAAAATAAAACGATTGCGAAGCAATGCCACTTGAATGTCATTTGCCAAAGATGATTCAAGCTGCTGCAAATCATCGATATAAAAAACCTCTTGTTGGTTTTCATCAAGAAGGACGATGTTTTTATTGTCTTCCGAAAGGGGGAACAGGCTCATAGGGGTCAGGTTTTTAATAACCGTTCCATCCGCAAGGCGGACACAGATATTGCAATCTGGTTCAGCCCATAATTCTTGCTTATTGATATTGTCGGGGGATGGCGTCATATGGTGTATCCTGCTGCAAGCATTTGCTGGGCTTTATGAAGCCTGAAGTAAAGACCTTCTTTTTGCAAAAGTTCGGCGTGAGTACCTGTCTCTGCGATGGTGCCATTCTCCATCACAATCAAGCGGTCTGCGCGTCTAAGAGTGCTTAGGCGATGGGCGATGGCGATAGTGGTACGGCCTTCAACTAGATTTTCTAGAGCTGCTTGAAGTTCTTTTTCAGTTTCTGCATCAAGCGCCGAGGTGGCTTCATCGAGGATAAGAATTCCGGGGTTCACTAAAAGTGCGCGGGCAATGGAAACACGCTGCCTTTCACCACCGGAAAGAGATTGCCCCCGTTCACCAACCAAGGAGTCATAAGCTTCAGGCAGGTTAAGAATAAACGGATGAGCCTTGGAAAAGCGGGCTGCGTCGATGATTTCTTTGCGGGTGGCACCGGGTTTCCCGTAAGAAATATTATCCGCAATAGAACCAAAAAACAGGAATGGGTCTTGAAGAACGATGCCGATATTTCTGCGGTAATCAGAAACAGGGAAACTCCGGATATCTGTGCCATCAACAGAAATCGAGCCGTGGGAAGGGTCAAAAAATCTGCAAATAAGATTGATAAGTGTGGTCTTTCCTGCACCACTGGGGCCAACAATACCAATCATCTCGCCCTTGCGAATCGAAAGGTTGATACCGTGAAGCACCTCGCGTGAACCATAGCTGAAACGCAAATTGCGGATATCAATATCACCCCCCAGTTTATTGGGTGCAATGGGCCTTGAAGGTTCTGGGACGCTGGGTTTTCGGTCGAGGATTTCGAACAAACGACCTGCACTTGCAGAGGCTCTTTGGGCATAGGACATAAACCGTATCATCGACTCACTGCGGGAATAAAACCTGCTGATATAGGCTAGAAAGGCGGTAAGCACTCCCACGGTGATATGGCCATTAAAAATCTGCCATGCTGCTGCAACCCATACAACCAAAAGCCCAAGTGTGGTGATAAAAGTAATCAAAGGCCAGATAATGGCCCACCAAAGATTGATATGATCGTTGGCGGCTACGACAACGGAGTTGGCATGATCAAAACGCTGGATTTCGCGCTTTTCCTGGGAAAAAGCCTTTACAACCCGAATACCTGGAATGGTATCTGCAAGCACGCTGGTCATATCGGCCCAAACAATACTGCCTTTGCGATAGCCACGCAAAAGGTGCCCGCGCATTTTGTAAGCCAAGAACGTTACAAAAGGGAAAGGGGTAAGGCTGGCGAATGCGAGAAAAGGGTTGATCGCAAAAAGAGTGATCGCAGTAAGCAAAACCATGAGTACATCCGATGCAAAATCCACCACGTGTGAGGAAAGAAAATTGCAAAGCTGATTGGTATCGCTTGAAATTCGGGACATGATATCGCCTGTTCTTTTGCTACCAAAATACTCCATGGAAAGAGTGTGAAGATGTGCATAGGTTTTCATGCGCAAACTGGCACTGATGCGTTCACTGACCCAACTGGAAAAAAAGGATCGGGCCCATTCAAGCAGGAAGGTTGCAGCGCCTGCCAGCGCCAGCAATCCAATGTAATAAAAAACCGGAGAAAACTCTTTCAACCTGCCCTGTTGCATGGGAATAAGCACATCATCGGTAAGGGGCATGATGAGGTATGGGGAAATCAAACCAACGAGTGTGCTGATAAGTGTCAGGAAAAAGCCAAGGATGATCAAAGGCATTTGCGGCTTGGAAAATTCAAAGAGCCGCAGCAGCATCTTCAAGGAGGTTCCCTTTTGGGTGGGAAGCGGGTTGCAAGTAGGGCAGAGTTCATCAGTTTGAAGGATGCCACCGCATCCCGGGCATATGGTGGTGATGGTTTCCAAAACCACACCCAGAGCTTTTTTACAATCTTGGATAAATTGATGAACCTGGGGCTTTTTCTGGGTGGTGAAATTCCACCGAAGCACCTCGCCAGAACCCAGGGTAATTTTCAGGGTTCCCAATCCATGGTGATAATTAACTTCAAATTGGGAATGTGGCCCAATGGTCCATTCTTGAAACTCATTTGGGTTGGATTTGTTTTTATGACAAAACAGCTTGTTTTTTTGCAGTTTCAAATAAACCGGGTGGAAGCAAAGATTTTGATCCAGGTCGATTTCCAGCTCTGGAAAAGAAGCCTCGCCCGCAGATTTCGCTCCAGATGTAAAAAAGAAATTGCTGCTCAAAGGTATCCCTGTAATTCCAAGCTGCTGCCAATAAGTAATTGTACTTGAAAAACAAACAAAAAAAGTGAAAACCTTGGGCTAAGTCTTTGAATTCGAATGTAACCTGCTTTCAGAAAACCAATTAAGCCCAAGGTTCAAACTATAACGATTTTAACGGCCCAAATACGACTTTCTTTGCAATCTTTTTTGGTTACGATCAAGTTGTTTTTCAATATTCAGCAATAATCAAAAGAGAAGGCAGAACTTCATTATTTCTTCGGGTTTTAATAACTTGTTGAATCCACAGCTTAATATTATTAGATTTCTTGGTTTTTTGGGGTTCGTTCCCCCAATCAATCAAAAAATACAATTGGAAAATCGAAAGACTCATCACAATGGAATTTCAGAGGATTTTGGCCCTTCGTGGACCAAATATTTGGGCAACCTTTCCTGTTTTAGAGGCCTGGTTAGACCTTGGAACATTCAAAGATTCCTCCTCCGCTGAACTTCCGGGCTTTAACGATAGACTCAAAAATTGGATTCCCTCCCTTTTCGAACATCGCTGCAGCGTGGGCGAACCAGGTGGTTTTTTTCAGCGCCTTGAACGGGGAACTTACCTCGCTCATATTCTTGAACATGTGGTCCTTGAACTTCAGTGCCTTGCTGGAATGAAAGTCGGCTATGGCAAAACCCGCCTAACCCATCAGGAAGGTGTTTATAAAGTTGCAGTCGAATACAAGGAGGAATACACTGGAAAACTAGCCCTGGAAGCTGCTAGAAACATATGCCTTGCAGCCATTAATGACACCGATCCAGAACTCAACCTCTGGCTTGAAAAAATCAAGGAAAGCTACGAAAAATACAAGCTTACCCCGTTACAGGAAGCACTTCGAAAACAAGCCAGAAAAAGAGGCATCCCTTTTCAAATCCTGGCCCAGGACATGATTCAACTGGGACAAGGATCCAAGCAAAGGCGCATCAAGGGTTCGCTTACGGATCATACCAGCGCAGTTGCCTCCTGGATTGCCTATGATTGGTATACCGCTTCAAAATTACTTGCTGATGTCGGGTTGCCTGTCCCCCAGAATGTCCCTGTCTCAGAACTTTCAGAAGTTGAAGCCAGTACATCCCAATTTGGCTTTCCTTTTTTATTAAGGCCTCGGTATACCTCTAGAAGCAACCCCGCTATCCCCATCGAAAGCGCCGAAATACTTGGCGAGGTTTTTGCAAAAATCAAAGCAAAGACACATTACATGCTATCTGAACCCATGTACAAGGGGCAGAGAGTATATGCCTTGGTGGTAGGCACGGAAATCGCTTCATATCTCGAGGAAATCGACTGCGCCTGGGTTCCCAAGCCCGTTTCCGATTATTCCAGCGAATTAAGCAGGGCGGTTATTATGGCCGCCAAAGTGGTTGGACTTGATGTCGCAGAACTCGAATTGGATGTAAACCTTGGTGATTCAAGTTTCACCATTCTTGGAATCCGGGCAAACCCTGATATTTCCTACTATCTTAAAGATGATGCTGCATGGAACCATGCTGCAAGCGCCTTGCTTGATCTGCTGTTTGCAGAAGGGGATGAAGGAAGAATTCCAGTGGCTGCAGTAACTGGGGTGAATGGTAAAACCACCACCACCCGATTCATCGCACATTTATTGGCTCAGGAATATGCACCTGTATTAATGACCTGCACCGAAGGAATCTATCTGGACGACCAACGCTTGTTTACAGGCGATTGCTCCGGGCCCAAAAGCGCAAAGTGCGCTTTACAACATTCCCTGGCAAAAAGTGCTGCTCTCGAAAATGCCCGTGGTGGCATGCTTCGTGAAGGCCTTGGTTTTGACCGCTGTCAAGCTGCTGTTGTCGTAAACATCGGTCAAGGCGACCATCTTGGCTTCAACGATATCGAAACTTTGGAAGAACTGGCCTATGCAAAAAGCACCTTGGTTGCAGCCACCCACTCCAATGGTTATGCAGTTTTAAACGCAGATGACCCCTTGGTGGTTGGAATGCAACAATACTGCTCTGGAAAAATCATTTTCTTCTCCCAAAACGCAAATAATGAAATTATTGAAAATCATCGCAAGTCCGGGGGCAGGGCGGTGTTCATTAAGGGAGGCATGATTACTCTTGCCGAGGGAACCAATGAACAACAATTGTTAAATATTAACCAAGTGCCAATCACTCATAATGGCTTGGTCGGTTTTCAAATTGAAAACACCCTGGCAGCATTAGGGGGTGGTTGGGCTTGTGGCTTAACGCTTTCTGCGATTGTAAAAGGGCTGAAAAGCTTTGGTGGTGGTCTGGTACAAGCCCCTGGGCGTTTCAATATGATGGAGTTAGATGGTGTAACCGTTATCCTCGATTATGGCCACAAT
This sequence comes from Planctomycetota bacterium, assembly GCA_009920765.1. Lineage (GTDB taxonomy): Bacteria > Planctomycetota > Planctomycetia > Gemmatales > Gemmataceae > UBA969. The sequence continues at coordinate 13,274 of RFZJ01000096.1, forward strand.
ACCTCAGCCCTCTTAAAATTAATTGAGGCAATAAAAAATTTACCACATACTCGACGAAATGTGGTTTATTCCGCCGCCGGTGATCGTCGTAATTCTGACATCATCGAGCAGGGAAAATTACTGGGCGACCATTTCGACAGGGTCGTGCTTTATGAAGACACTTACCTTCGTGGACGAGAACCGGGAGAAATTTTCGCCTTGTTCCGCAAAGGTCTAAATGACGGGAAACGGGTGAAAGATGTGGAAGAGGTGCGTGGCGGTGTAGCTGCGCTTCAGAGCGGCCTCGAAAAATGTCTACCCGGCGACTTGTTGGTGATTCAGCCAGATTCGGTTGATGATGCGGTTGATTTCCTTTCGACGCGACTAAAGGAAAGCAACGGCAGGGAGATAAAAATGGACAGTGGTGAACGAATTGCTAATTCTAAAATTAAAATTGTTCATGGGCCTCTGGGCAAGGCTATTGTAGCCACCGATAATCTTGTTCCGGGCGAGGTTATTCTTAAAGCTTGGGGCAAGCCTACAAAAGTTCGCACCATGCATACCATTCAAATTTCACCCGATGGGCATATTGTCCCAGAACCTCCCCTTGGATGGTTCAACCACTCATGCGAGCCAAATTGCGGGCTTTTGATCAAAGCCGATGAGCAGATCACCGAAGCTCACGCTCTCAGGCACATCTCTGCGAACGAAGAACTCACCTTCGATTACGCCACCTTTGAATACGAAATCCACCATATGCCCGAAGAATGCCTATGCAATGCAGAGAAATGCAGGGGCACCATCTCTGGCTATAAAGATATGCCCGAAGAATTGAGAGAAATGTATGGTGAGTACATCGCATCGTATCTGAGAGTATTTCAGGCCGAAGCTGCTCGCTAATAGTTTGCAAATTTATTCCCATAAAAGAAGACCCATGGAACGCAGTCTATGGGCTTTTTTTATTCATTTTTCAACTGCATCCCATCACCCACAAACAGAAAACAAATAAGCCCATCCCACCGCGGTGAATGGGTTCGCCTTAATCCTACTACTACAAAAAAAAGACAGGTGGAGCAATGCCCACCTGTCTTCCTAATGTTTCAAGCTCTAAAGCTTAGTTTAGAAATCGGAACCAAGTACTTGACCATCATCAGGGCGAATCAAAAAAGCCCAAGTTGTTACCGAAATCCCTGAGCTAACAGATTTCACACCACCATCACCCATGGCAACAGGAGTTGCACCAGAATGAAGGGGATTAATAATGTCAGTACCACTATAAGCTCGAACGGGAACATTAGTAGCAGTTAATGCAGGGAAAGGATGTATAAACAGATTACCTACAGTAACGGAAGGCCTACCCCCAGTTCCCGCTGTGCCTGTAGCAAATGGCGGGTTACCCACGGCAATTATTTGACCATTAGCAGTTGCATACCTAGGATAAGCTGCTTGTGAAATATTGTTAGCTATTACACCACTGCCTACGGCAACAGTACCATAAACTGGCCTAGCCCATGAATTCTGCCCGCTACTACCAGCAGCAGCACCAGCAGCATTGGCAGAGGCATACTGTTCAAAGAAAGTAATAGTATTAGAAGTACCATCACGACTTGAAAGACTACCCATGGTGTAAGTAGACTTTAAAGCACAAGTAGTGTTATTAAGGGTACTGTTTGCGGCATTACTATTACCAAAAACTTGACTATTAGGAACATAACTAGTTGCCCCTTTACCAGCTTCTGCCCCCCCCGCAGGACAAAGACCGTTTGAAACACTAGTATCAGAAGGGCACACCAACAATTTAATTGGGGTGTTTGACAACGTTACACCATTAGCTACTGTTGTATATGTAGTAGCAGTCGTTATCAACAATTTCTGCAAGGCTTCTTGTTCAATGTAGGGAAGAATTTGGGTAAAAAGGCTACCAAAATACTGATCAGGAGCAGGAAGGGCTCCAACAGTAGCATTAGTACTCAACCCAGGGAACTTACTGAAAGTTCCTTCAAAATTACCAACAGCCAAAGATAAGTTCTTTAACTGGTTAACACAGGTGGTGCGGGCTGCTGCCTCGCGCACCTTCTGAACCGCAGGCAATAACAAACCAATCAAAATGGCAATGATCGCAATTACCACCAGAAGTTCAATCAGGGTAAAACC
>RFZJ01000097.1 GCA_009920765.1 Planctomycetota bacterium
TTTTCATCGGGCATAAGACCAAACTCATACTATTTATCACCTTTGAACTTAAGTAAGTGTTTTATTAAGGGAGAAATTGAAATGATAAGCAAGGAAAATTATTGGGTTATTCTTGGTTTTTTTACAGGATTTGTATTTTTAGTAACTGGTGCAAGCGTAAGAAGTTGGATTAATGATGATCTTCCCTCCTTTAAAAAAAGAAATTCGGAAGAAAAGACATTCATGGCTGAATTAGGCAAGGCCGTTATCAAGGCTGTTCACCCAACAGCCCAAAAAATCGTCATGGTCAAGTACGAAATCGTAAAGGTTAAAGATAAGGAAAACAGATCCGAAATTAATTTAAAGATGGAATACTTCGGGGTAGTATCAAACAAGAAATACATTGGTGATGCGGTTATCAAAGTTGACACATCAAGCAAAGATGGCTGGGAAGCTCTTAATATTGATTATGTTGATAACAATAATCTTCCTCTTAACCGAAAAAACCTGCAGGAATTACTTAAAAGCCTCAACAGGTAAATTGTTACTTCATATGAAACGCAAGCAAACTGCTTAGCTTTTCAACTACTTCGTAAGTTGGCACGCCCAATGTTTCTCCAAGATCTTTTGCTGATTCGCAGATTGCCCTGAATTCAATTACCTCTAGTGGGGTATCAAGGCGCTTTGATTCAGCCTTCAAACCTGGAGAACTTAATACAATTAGCGCAGCATGGACTGTTATGGACGCATCAACACTTTGATAACCTTGTTTGTTAAGCCACTCGCATTGTTGTTGTAGAATTGAATCAAATTTATCTGAAAAAGTTGCATCATCAATTGTACCCGCACGGTAACTTTTTAACTGGCGACTAAGTACTCTGGCAATTCGGGGAAGAACTAGATCCAACATTTTTTTGCTCATTATTTTTTTCCTTTAAGTAGCTTCGTACCAACTTGATTAATTGTAAAGCGAACCAAGTGTCTTCCCTAGTAAAAGTTTAGTAAAAATTAAGTTCTTTGTAAAAAAGATGTTAAGAAAAATGGTTTGAAACATTATTTCCGCTCCGGCAAAATCGATACCTATCCTTGTGCATTTAATTTGTTACATGAATACATTTTTGTTTTCGCAAATATTCATTTATCAATTATATTGAGTTACTGATTTTATTACCCATTAGTAAACTTGGGGAAGATATCCTACAACTTGGAGTAATCTCGAAATGCATTTATCTATTGTTTTACTGCCTATTTTGACATTCACACTTAATGCTGACCCAGTTAAACCTTTACCCCCTTCACCGAACTGGAAGAAAACTACAGTTGATACGGTTTTTCGGTCTGAAGGGGTTGCAGTGGCAGATGTAAATCAAGATGGAAAGATGGATATTCTTAATGGTGAGGCTTGGTATGAAGCTCCAAGCTGGAAAATGCATGAGATTCGAAAGCCCGGAAATTACGGGGATGGTCTTAAAGGATATAGCCAATCTTTCGCTTGCTGGACTGATGACATTAATAAAGATGGATTCCCAGATTTAATCGTCATTGGTTTTCCTGGTGCTCCCTGCCATTGGTTTGAAAATCCTAAAGGAAAAGATGGGCATTGGAAACAGCACGAAATTTGGTCAAGTGCATGCAATGAAACACCTCTTTACGTTGACCTCATGGGTAATGGTAAAAAAGTTCTTTTAATGGGTACCCAACCCCCCAAGCAAGAGCATATGGGGCAGATGGCTTTCTTTACTCCAAATAGTAATGACCCTACTAAAACTTGGACTATGAATCCAATTAGCCTGCCAAGTTCGGAAGGCAAAGAGATTCCTGGAACATTCAAATATGCACATGGACTTGGAATCGGGGATATAAATAAAGATGGAAGAATGGATGTTATTTGTACCGGTGGATGGTGGGAACAACCTGTCAAATATGAAGGAACACCATGGGTATTTCACGCTACTAAAATTGGTGATGCTGCCGCAGACATGCATGCCATCGATTTAGATGGTGACGGATTAGTTGATGTTCTCTCAAGTTCTGCCCATAAATACGGTATTTGGTGGCATAAGCAGATCAAAGATAACAGCAAGGACCCAACCTTCAATACACGTGTTTTATTCCCTGAATTGGTTTCTGAAACACATGCAATGCATTTTGTTGATTTAGATGGCGACGGCATAAAAGATATGGTCACAGGTAAAAGGTTTTATTCACATGGTAAAAGCGAGCCAGGTTCAAGTTTGCCTGCTTATGTTTATATGCTTAAAGGCAGTAAAAGCGCTGATGGGATTATCTCCTTTAATCCCGTTGTTTTAGATAATGATTCGGGGATTGGAACTCAATTTACCATTGCTGATATCAATGGTGATGGCAAATTGGATATCATCACATCTAATAAGAAGGGGACTTTCTTGTTAGAACAAATAAAGCCTTAGAAGTATTTAAAACAAAAGCCCCCTATGACACAGGGGGCTTTTTATTTAAAATTTTTAAAAATGTTGGGTTAAACTTCAGAGTGTTCGTTTAGCTGTCATTCCGCCCATCAGTTTCATTTTGCTCCTCGGACAAGGTGGCTGTGTCTAATTCTGATACTTGATGCTGATTGTCCGATTCATTCTCTGCTAAAGGTGGCCAATTACGATCCATACCTTCTTCAGTTATTTTTTCAAGAGTGGCATCATCGATTTGAAACTGATCGGTGATTATCTTCTTCGATTCCCTAACACCATTGCTCCTGGCATCCTGCAAGGTAACAAGCTTAAAAAATATGTCTTGCCTCTGGGCAAGCGGTATTGTTCTGAATTGCATGACCATCCCCTTCCTTAAGGTAACCAAAACCACAATTGGAATTATAGCTTATTTCTTTAACTGTAAAGTTAAATCTAGTATAAAACATTAAAAAGGTTTGAATCATCTAAGTATTTCCGAGGAAACCTCTCATGTTCATGTTTAAACATTTGCTTTTTATTTTTATTGTTATCCAGATGTTTTATCAAACCTCTGCATTCACCCAGGAGTTCTCGAAAGAAATTACTGCAAAACATACTCCGGAACTAATGAAATTTTATGAATATCTTCACGCGAACCCTGAGTTGTCGTTTCAGGAGTTTAAAACAGCCTCGGTTCTCGCTTCTGAATTAAAAAAACTTGGTTTTGAAGTAAAAGAGAAAATTGGACGGACGGGAGTTGTTGGTGTTTTTCGAAATGGAAAAGGGCCAACTATTTTAGTGCGAACCGATATGGATGCTTTGCCTGTGCTTGAAAACACCAAACTTCCTTATGCAAGCAAAGCTGTTGCTCGAAATGACAAAGGATTAGATACAGGCGTGATGCATGCCTGTGGGCATGATTTGCATATGACAAATTGGGTGGGAACTGCCCGAATTTTAATTTCCATCAAAAACAACTGGTCAGGCACCTTGGTTTTTATTGCGCAACCTGCTGAAGAGATTGGAGCAGGCGCAAAAGCAATGCTTGATGATGGGTTATTTAGGGATTTTCCAAAGCCTGATTTCTGTATTGCCTTACATTGTGACGCCGCAAGGCCGGCTGGGACAATCGCTGTTTGCGAAGGCATTGCATGCGCCAATGTTGATTCCATTGATATTGTTGTCAAGGGCAAGGGCGGCCATGGTGCGGCTCCACACACCACTGTCGACCCGGTTGTTCTTGCTGCAAGAATAATTCTAGATTTACAAACTTTGGTAAGTAGAGAGGTTAATCCACTAGATCCAACGGTAGTTACAGTTGGATCAATTCATGGCGGCACCAAACATAATATCATTCCTAGTGAAGTTAGGCTTCAATTAACAGTTAGAACCATTAAAGATGACGTTCGAAAGCAGGTTCTTAGCGGAATTGAGCGATTATCCAAGGCAGCAGCTAGCGGAGCAAATGCACCCGAGCCAGAGATTTTTATTCGAAACAATGAATTTACACCATCATTATCTAATGACGTAACATTAACTCAAAGATTGCGAAAAGTTTGGGAAGTTAAGTTGGGAAAAGAATTTGTTTCTACAAGAGAGCCGGTCATGGGCGGCGAAGATTTTAGCAGATATGGTAGAGCAGGTGTTCCTTCATGCATGTTATTTTTAGGCACGGTACAAAAAAACAAATATGAGGCATCTATGGTAAACAAAAATGCCTCATTGCCATCTTTACATTCGGAATTTTATCACCCTCAAATGCCAGAATCATTAGAGACTGGGATCAACGCAACAGTAACTGCAGTGCTTGATTTATTAAAAAAATAAACTAAGCAACTTTTCTAACTTTTTTCCTTAAGAAAGAGGCACAAGTGCTAATAACACGTCTTTGTTGTTCCGGTGTAATTTCGGGGAACATTGGTAGCGCCATAACTTCATTGCAAGCTGTTTCGCTTGTAGGAAAATCCCCCTTGGTGTGCCCAAGGAACTGAAGACATTCCTGAAGATGAAGGGGCAGAGGATAGTAAATTTCACAACCAATTTTTTCAGATTTCAAATACTGTACCAAGGCATCTCTTTCTCCACCAGCAACCCTAACAACATATTGGTTGAAAGTATGATTGCGATTGGGTTTGCGTGTGGGCTTTTTCAAAAAACTCCCAAGATGTTCTTCATCAATAATCGAATCATATCGAACTGCAGCAGATTGGCGATTTTTAAGCCATTGTTCCAGATAATTCATTTTTACATTACAAAATGCAGCTTGAATGGCATCCATTCTCGCATTCCATCCGATGTACTTGTGATAATACCTAGGTTCCATGCCATGAACACGAAGGCAATTCATTTTGTTTGCCCACTCAGCATCATTGGTGATCACCATGCCACCCTCACCAAAGGCGCCAAGATTCTTAGTAGGATAGAAACTCATGCAAGCAAGTGCAGCTAAACTACCAGCTTTCTTTCCTTGGTATTCAGCTCCAAGCGACTGCGCAGAATCTTCAATTACAAGCAGGTTATGTCTTTCAGCAATCCTCCAAATTTGTTCCATGTCGGCGCATTGACCGAAAAGATGAACAGGCATGATTGCTTTTGTCCGGGGAGTTATTTTGTTTTCAATTTGCAAAGGGTCAATGTTAAAGCTGGTGTAGTCAATATCTGCAAATACTGGTTTGGCACCAGTTCTGCAAATCGCACCCGCTGTTGCAAAAAAAGTAAAGGGTGGGATTATTACTTCATCGCCAGGCCCAATGTCAGCGGCAACCAAAGCAAGCAAAAGCGCATCACTACCAGAATTACAGCTGACAGCATAGTTACTGCCACAAAATTTTGCGACTGATTCTTCAAACTTTGTAACTTCGGGCCCAAGTATCGCTTGGCCAGAGGCCAAAACTCTTAGGGCGGCAGCTTCTAGTTCTGGTTTGATAGTTTTATATTGCGCCTGTAAGTCGCACAGTGGAACGCCATTTTGATTTGTATCAGCCATTTTCTTAACTCCCCTTCCTGGGATTAAAGACCGTATTAAATAGCATCCATGCTAGAACGGCCATGTTTATCTAATGTTTGGTATCTTTAAGTTTTTGCTGATTTTGTGTCAATGCCAGCAGGATAAAAGACCTTTGAGCTTGACCAAAACCGATCATATTACCGATAAAAGGACATCTTCATAACAGGAAGGATTTATTAATGGATCAGGGCAGAGAAAATATTTCCGTTTTTGAGCAAGATATCGAAGCACACAATGCAAGAATAGAAAAGCTGGCAGACTTGGTTGGTTTGAATAATTGCAGGGCTATGGGATTATACAAGATACCTGAAAACTTCAAGCTTTCTGTTGTTATTCCTGTTTTCAATGAAAAACGCTGGATCACTGAGGTCCTACGAAGAGTCAGGATGGTCCCCATCCCAAAAGAAATTATTTTAGTCGATGATCTTAGCACCGATGGCACTAGAGAAATGCTGCAACAATTTGCAGATGAAAACACCAAAATACTTTACAAGGAGATTAACCAGGGAAAAGGTGCAGCTCTCAGAGATGGTTTCAAACTTTGCACAGGTAATGTCATTATAATTCAAGATGCCGATTTAGAGTACGATCCTGATGATTATCCATCTTTGTTGCAACCTATTATTGAAAACAAAGCTGATGTAGTTTTTGGTTCAAGATTTATAGGCGAAAAACATCGTGTTCTTTATTTTTGGCACATGGTGACCAACAAAATCCTGACCATACTTTCAAACATGCTTACCAATCTTAATCTCACCGACATGGAAACTTGCTACAAAGTTTTTAGAAAGGAAGTTTTGGAAGGTATGGTGCTAAAATCCAACCGATTCGGTTTTGAGCCTGAATTTACAGCCAAAATTGCCAAGAAAAAAAAACCGGCATGGCGTGTTTTCGAAGTTCCCGTCAGTTATGATGGACGAACTTACGAACAAGGAAAAAAGATTGGCCTCAAAGATGGTTTCAACGCTCTTTATTGCATTGTTCGTTACAAGTTTTTTGATTAAATCTTAGAATTCTGCATTGCCTGGTGTTCGGGGGTATGGGATTACATCTCTAATGTTCGCCATTCCTGTAATAAATTGCACGCATCTTTCCAACCCTAAGCCAAAACCAGCATGAGGTACGCCCCCAAACCTTCTAAGGTCTAAGTACCACCAATAATCCGCAGGATTCAAACCTGCCCCCTGCATTCTGGCTTCAAGTAATTCAAGGCGTTCTTCACGTTGACTACCCCCGATGATTTCTCCAATTCTTGGCACTAATACATCCATGGCCCTAACAGTTCTTCCATCATCGTTTAGGCGCATGTAAAAGGCTTTTATTTCTTTGGGGTAATCATAAAGGATTACTGGACCATTAAAGTGTTTTTCTGCAAGATATCGTTCGTGTTCGGATTGTAAATCTTTGCCCCAAGCAACTTCAAATTCGAAAGTTTCTTTGCTGTTATTAAGAATTTCAACGGCCTCGGTGTACGAAAGTCGTTTGAAATCCTTATTAAGCACCAATTCAAGATTTTGGATGAGTCCTTTTTCGATTCGTTCCTCAAAAAACTGCATATCTTCGCCGCATTGATTCAACACATCGCGGATTATTCGTTTAATAAATGATTCTGCTAGATCCATGTTCTGAATTAAGTCATTAAATGCAACTTCGGGTTCAACCATCCAAAATTCTGCGAGGTGCCTTGAGGTATTAGAGTTTTCTGCCCTGAAAGTTGGACCAAAAGTGTAAATTTTTCCTAAAGAGCAGGCGTATGTTTCCCCCTCAAGTTGCCCACTGACAGTAAGAAACACAGGTTTCCCAAAAAAATCATCCTCGGATTTAACTGTTGTTTTCGGGTTAAGAAAATCAAGCGTCGTCACCCTGAACATATGCCCTGCCCCTTCACAATCACTAGGGGTAATTATGGGTGTATTGATGTAAAGAAACCCTTGTTCTTGAAAAAAATCATGTATTGATTTCGATATTTGATTGCGAACCCGCGCAACAGCTCCAAAAGTGTTTGTTCGTGGCCTAAGGTGGGCTTGAGTTCTTAAATATTCAAAAGTGTGGCCCTTTTTCTGCATCGTGTAAGCGTTTGGGTCAGCCCAACCAACGACCTGTACAGAATCAGCGAGCAACTCTGTTTCCTGACCTTTGGCAGGGGATCCTTTGACCTCACCTTTGACTATCACACTGCAGCCAGTGCCTATTTTCAAAATATCAGTTTGATAGTTTTCCAATGTGTTATTGGCAATTACTTGCAAATTGCCAAAGCTCGAACCATCATTAATTTCGAGGAAACTGAAACCACCTTTAGAATCTCGACGAGTTCTTACCCACCCTTTAATGATAAACTTCCTACCTATGGATTCAGCTTTCCTAGCCGTTGCAACACATTCCATTGCCATTTTAAATTCTCCCATTAAAATCAAAATATAAATGAAAACACCCGGAAATATATCCGGGTGCAGTTCATTTTACCAGTTGATAAGGTAATTATTTAGTTGGCTCAGTCCACCAAGGGCTAATAACCTTAATTTTGTTAATGATTACTTCTTTTTCACGATTATCTTTTGCCATGGCAAGCTTTTTCTTAAGCTTGTTCATCTTTTTCTTTTTTTGGTATCTACGATCCAGTTCAATTCTTCTTTCAACCATGGAACTAAAGCCTCCGAAATTAGGGTTATCCTTACTATTACATTTAATATATAAACATTTTGCTAGAAAATAAGCCCCTCAGAAGGACTTGAAGCTTGTGCATAAAGCTTTTTGGGAATTCTTCCAGCAAGATAGGATAATCTACCAGCAATACAGGCCCAGCGCATCGCCAAAGCCATCTTTTCTGGAAATTTTGCTCCTGATATTGCGGTATTTAACAAGACACCATCGCATCCTAGTTCCATCGCCTTGGCAACATCACTTGCAGAACCGACTCCTGCATCAACAATAACGGGATATTCTGGGTTTTCCGCTTTTAAAAACTCCAAAATAATTCGGATGTTATTGGGGTTCAGAATACCTTGTCCGCTACCTATGGGACTACCAGCAGGCATTACGCTTGTTGCACCAGCTTTTTGCAGATTTCGAGCCAATATTGGGTCGTCACTTGAATAAACCAGCACTTGAAAACCGTCATTTACTAGAATTTCTGTTGCCTTGAGCGTTTCAATGGGGTCAGGTAGCAGGGTTTTAGGGTCTCCCAAACACTCTAACTTTACCCATTCTGAGCCAAGATTTTCAAGATTTCTCAATAATTCCCTACCTAATCGCGCATGCCTAACTGCATCTTCAGCAGAATAACACCCCGCGGTATTTGGTAAAATTACAAGTTTTTTTAAATCAAGAAAATCAAGAATGCTACGACCTTGCTTATCAACAAGCCTTTCTCTTCGGACTGCGACGGTTGTCGCTTCGCAGTCACTTAAATCCAGGCAATATTTCATTTGCTCAAGAGTTGAATATTTTCCTGTGCCTGTAATAAGCCTGCTTTTAAACTCAAATTTTCCGATTTTCAAAGGGGTATCCATCTTTATCATTTCTCCACTCCCCCCACCAACCAAGGTCACAACTTCAACATAATCGCCCTCGTGAATTGGTGTATGAGCATGATCTTTAAGGGGAATCACTTTTTTGTTTAATTCAACTGCAACTTTCCGGCTTTCCAGTTTAAGTTGCGTCAAAAGGCCATCAACCGTGACCAAATCTTTTACATTTTGCTTTGCACCATTAAGAAAAATGTACATGGTCACGAGTCCTCCATCAATTTTGGTATTTATCTTAAAAAAACAGGACAATATTTTTACAAGTCTTATCTATGGCATCATATGATAAACTACTGTTAAATAGATAAGAATTATTAATCACCATGTAATTAGTTATGTCTGGAAAAACTATGGCATCACACTACATTCCGCGCACCAAAGTCCCTACTCTTGTTTTCTCAAATAGCAATCAAGCTGCAAGGCATATTGCGCTTCAGATTGAAGAAATTATAAAACAGAATCTGATTCAGGGCAAATTTACGGTGTTAGGACTGCCTACAGGTTCAACCCCCGTTGGCTTATATCGCGAACTTATTCGCATGCACAAAATGGAAGGGCTCGACTTTTCCAAAGTAATTACGTTCAACCTTGATGAATATTACCCCTTGGATTCCACACACCCTCAAAGTTATCGAAGATGGATGCGTGAAACTTTTTTTGATCATGTAAATATTCCTGATAATCAAATCAATATTCCAGATGGTACTCTCACATTTGATCAAATTGAAGAATTCTGCATTAATTATGAAAAGAAAATACGCCAGGCAGGTGGTCTGGATTTACAACTCCTTGGCATAGGCAGAACCGGACATATGGGCTTTAATGAGCCCGGTTCAACACGCCATAGCCGAACCAGGCTTGTTACTTTAGATGCTGTTACCCGCCGTGATGCTGCCCAAGCTTTCTTTGGAGAAGAAAATGTACCCCTGCGGGCCCTTACCATGGGTGTTGGTACTATCATGGATGCTCGCAAGGTAATCTTAATGGCATATGGGGAACATAAAGCACCCATTGTTGCAAAAGCTTTAGAGGGTCCTGTTTCTGAAATTGTAACCGCTAGTTTCCTTCAAGAGCATCAAGATGCGACGTATATCTTAGATAAAGCTGCTTCTAAATGTCTTTCTGCAATTGATAGGCCTTGGGCGGTTGGGCCTGTTTCATGGAACGATACTTTAATCAGAAAAGCTGTAATCGAACTAAGTTTAAAAACAGGCAAAGGGCTGCTCAAACTTTCTGATGATGATTTTCGCGAACACGAACTTTATGAGTTGTTAAGGGAGCATGGGCCAGCTAGCGTTTTGGGATTAAAGGTATTCAAGCAATTAATGGATACAATTTGTAATGAACCAGCAGGAACTGTTAAAAAATCTATTCTTGTTTTCAGTCCACATCCGGATGATGATGTAATTAGCATGGGCGGAACCTTAATTCGTCTTGTTGAACAGGGACACAAGGTTTTCGTTGCTTATATGACCAGCGGTAATATTGCAGTATTTGATCATGATGCATGGCGTTTTACCGATTACGCCGCTGCTTTTAATAGCCTTTTTAAAATTGATGAAAAACAAACTCACCAAGTGAAGGAAAGGGTGAGAAACTTTCTTGACCAAAAAGCTCCCGGGCAATCTGATTCCGATGACTTATTAAAAATTAAATCGCTGATTCGAGAAACTGAAGCCAGAGCGGCAGCACTTGCCTGTGGTATTCCCCCCGAACAATTAGAATTCATGAACCTTCGTTTTTATCGCACAGGCACCATAGCAAAGGCGCCTATTCACCCTGCCGATATCGATGATATTCAGAATTTGATTTTAAAATTAAACCCTTTTCAAATTTATGTTGCGGGCGAACTTTCGGATCCACATGGCACGCACAGAGTTTGTGCTGAAGCAATTTTTGAAGCAGTTCGCAGAGCAAGAACCAAAGGTATTACATCAGAAATCTGGCTCTACCGTGGAGCTTGGGAAGAATGGGAACCCCAAGACCTGGAAAGAGTGGTTCCATTAGGTCCTGAAGAACTTGAACGAAAGAAAATGGCAATATTTCGCCATCAATCCCAAAAAGATCGTGCAATGTTCCCAGGAAACTCTGATCGAAGAGAGTTTTGGCAGCGAGCAGAAGATCGAAACCTTGGAACCGCGAGGATATTTGATCAACTAGGCCTTCCCGAATTTTTTGCCTTGGAAGGCTTTGTCCAGTGGAAGGAATGATGATTTTCCAATACAACCCGATTTTTTTACCCAGTTTGCAATTATGAGTAACCGTCATAATTGTTAACCGTATTCAATACTCACATCATTTAAATGATTCGCGTTATTAATTTAGCTTAATAGATTTAGGTTCATTCTTTCTTATACCGAAATAATCAACAGGAATATGATTGTTATTTGACTCCTAGCTTCAGGAAAATGTTCATGGACATTATGACATTAGAAACTGCTGAATCCATGCTTCCTTTAGCAAGCAGAGTTGCAGAAGATTTAAAATGCGTATCCTCCAGAGTACGTATTTTACGTTCTGAAAAAAATTTCTACGAAAAGAAAAAAAACAGATTAAATTGGAAAGAAAGAAGGAAATGTTACGAAGTTACAGACGAACTTTTTGTAACTGAAATGACTCTTGAAAATACGTTGATGGAAATAAAGAATATCGGGGTAGAGCCCCTTGTCCCTGAACTTGGTCTGATTGGATTTCCAACTTTAGTTAACAATCGCAAAGCTTATTTTTCATGGAAACCAGGTGAACCTTGTGTTTGCTTTTGGAATTTTGCTGAAGAACTTAATCGCAGGCCTGTTCCGCCAACCTGGTATCTTGAAGCTGGGATTGGAGAAAGCAGAAAGAAATCTGCTTGATCAATTTGACTTGATCAAGGGCCTAAATTAGTGAAAAAAATTAAACGAGTCCGGGTTAAGATTTGCGGGATTAAGTCAGTCAAGGATGCTCTGGCAGCAGTTGATGCCGGATGTGATGCGATTGGATTTAATTTTTTTCCTGACTCGGTTCGATTCATATCAATTGATAAAGCAATCGAAATAACAAAGGCTCTGCCTCCATTAATTTCCTTGGTCGCTGTTTTTGCGAATGCCGACCCTACTCAAGTGGAAGAGATTATCAAAAAAATCCCACGGATTGATTACTATCAATTTCATGGATCAGTACCTAAATTAGATATCATCAAGAATAAAATCTGGATAGCAACTTTATCTATAGATGAATCAATGAGTTTGAACCTTATACAAAATAAACTTGACTCAATTTCCAATGAAAAAATTCCTCCTGCAGCAATTTTAGTAGACACAAAAATTAAAGGTCTCTTTGGTGGAACAGGAATACCAGGTCCTTGGGAGTTGATTGCTAGATTGAAGTTTAACCACCCATTGATTTTGGCTGGAGGACTAACCCCTTTTAATCTGACTAGGGCTATAAGTATAACAAATCCCTATGGGGTGGATGTCGCGTCGGGTGTGGAAAATGCTTCTGGTGAAAAATGTCCAATTAAAATGTTGGATTTTGTTACAAACTCAATATGCACATTTTCCTTATAGTTGCTCAAATTTCTTGGATGACGGTTCTCTGAATTTAAACACAAGTAATGCACAAAGAAAGCCTGCAATTAAACCACAGATTGGGTATGTGAAAGAAGCAGTTTGAAACCAAGTACTAAAATCAAAAATGTTGATTTTTAAAAAAGATTTGAAACCGCTTCGCACAAAAAGTGCAAATATGTTTGCTATTAAACCTGACATCATTAAACCCAAATATAATCTCCACCCATTATTAGCCCAATATAAAGTTAAATCTAAAAGTACGCCTACACATACAAGACTTGTATAAGCCCCTGTACCAGTACCTGGGCCTTCAGTAAATGTTTGGCCAATAAATGCAGTGATCAATCCAGAGATTCCCATGATAGCCCCCGCAGATCTAACAGGGGCCATTGATAAACCAATCGACATTGGAATCATGATTTTTATGATTGCATGCCCCGGAATTCCCAATGATAGTTTTATTTGGGAAACAGCTAATCCTGCAAGAATTCCAAAACCTACAAGTAATATTAAATTTTGAGAAAAAAAAAGGCGCCTAGAACCCGTTAAAAATATTAAACGACTTCTTGATTCAATTACTGGATTAATTTGAAAAAATCTCAATTTGCAATCTTTCCTAATGATTCATTTTGAATAAACACATTACTCATTTATCATAATAATATTAAATCAGAAATAAGCACAAAGGTGCAATCTAGGATTTACCCTAATGCAGAATAAAAAAGATCAGATCAAATCAACTAACGTTGAGATTCGTATGAAGGGCTTTAAAGAAAAAAAAGATGTTAATGATTTTATAAATATTATTGATGATAAAATTTCGCAGATTAAAGCTTTCGAACTAGTTAGCCTGCACGAAGCGGCTGGCCGAGTTCTATCTTCTCCAATTGTTTCTCAAGTAAAAGTTCCAAATTTTAATCGATCAGCAATGGATGGTTATGCTGTTCGGGGTGAGGAATCTTTTGGAGCAGCAACTTATTCCCCAATCGAATTTAAAGTATTAGGGTTATCCTTGCCTGGTAAACCTTTTGAAGGTTGTGTCATAAAGCAAACTGCAGTTCGAATAATGACCGGCGCACCCATGCCTGACGGTGCTGACTCCGTAATTCCTGTGGAATTTACCACAGAGGAAAATAATATTTTAAAGGTTACTGAATCCATTCCGCCTGGTAAAAATGTTGGAAGAACTGGGGAGGATGTTAATATTGGGCAAGTGATCTTGGAAACAGGCAGAAAACTTCGCCCTCAAGATGTTGGAATTATATCTTCAATTGGAATATCCACTGTTTCTGTAATCAAAAAACCCAGTGTTGATATTTTTATTACAGGAAACGAATTGCTTAAGCCTGGTTCAATGCCTGAGGGTTATAAAATTGTTGATTCCAATTCAGTTATGCTAGACGCTTTAATTTTTCGAGATATCCAGATTCATCCAAACATTGTTTTTTTAGAAGACCGGCGAGAATTAATTCGTGATGCTTTATGTAATTCCAAATCAGATTTTATTCTAGTAAGTGGGGGCAGTTCAGTTGGCCAAGAAGACCATGCGCCGTCTCTTGTTAAAGAAATCGGAGAAATGTTAATCCATGGTGTTGCCTTAAGGCCAGCAAGTCCTTCAGGAATGGGTATTATAAATGGAAAACCTATATTTTTAATTCCGGGGAATCCTGTATCTTGCCTTTGTGCATATGATTTATTTGCAAGCAGGGCAATCCGGAAACATGCAGGTGTTAATTTCGATTTTCCCTACAAATCCATAAATTTACCCCTGTCATCGAAGATTTCATCCATGGTAGGCCGCATGGACTATGTCCGTGTTAAGATAAATAATAGTATTGCTGAACCACTTGCTATAAGTGGAGCATCAATGTTAAGCACAACGACAATTGCTGATGGCTTTTTATTGGTTCCTGGTGAATGCGAGGGATACCCTTCTGGAGCGATTGTAAAAATTTATCTCTACGACTAAAAATATGAATGAATCAACCAATCAAAATCAATTTCTTAATGTAATTGACCGTGATATTGCAGAAAAAATGTTTCAAGCAGAATTAAATATGTCTGCCCTTGGCACCGAAATGGTCCCCATAAAACAAGTATTAGGAAGAGTACTATCGGTGGATATTCAAGCACCGATTGATGTTCCTGGGTTTGATCGCTCAAATGTTGATGGTTTTGCTTTGAAAGCGGAGGATACTTTTGGTGCCTCTGAAGATTCACTAAAAACCCATATTGATGCCTATGACCACCGACGCCATCAAATGCAGCCCTACCGTCAGCAACGTAATCCCGAACAATTTGGAGAAGTCGAGTTCTACGGTTGGTCTGAGGACAAAGCCCGCCAATATGCAGTACCTGAACGTACTGATTTTGGTCAATTTATTCGAAATCATGGTTTTAGTCTGAAATAACAAAACCAATCGCGCCCCAACGGGCGCTTGCACACTTCACACTGTCTCAATATCTAACAATTAATGAGGCGCTCTCAGAGATTAACGCATGCCGGGAAACATACCCTTCATGTTACGCATCATTTTGGCCATTCCACCTTTGGCAACCATCTTCATCATTTTCTGAGTTTGTTCAAACTGGCTCAGCAAGCGGTTAACCTCTTGCACGCTAACCCCAGCACCAGTGGCAATGCGGCGCTTGCGCGAAGCTTTTAGTAACTCTGGCTTAGCACGCTCGAGAGCGGTCATCGAGTTGATAATACCTTCTAAACGGGCGATCGACTTATCGTCGACTTGTGGAGCGTTTTGCGCTGCACGCGCGAGTTCAGAGGGCAGTTTGTCCATCAAGGC
>RFZJ01000098.1 GCA_009920765.1 Planctomycetota bacterium
CTCGAAAGACCCAAGGCTATTTTTCTCTGCTCAAGCCTCCAGAAGAAATTTGGGGAAAATAGAAGATGCAAAAGCAGGACTAGAAGAATTTGTAGGAACTGCTCCCGCTGGGCCATGGAAACAAAATGCCCTTGCAGAATTATGGATCATGGAAAGGCGTGGAAACCCACCCAAAGAAGTATTTACCTGCAAACTTACCAATTCAAAACCAATTCTTGATGGCAAGCTTAACGATGATTGCTGGAAAACAACAAAAGCTGTCAAACTTGTTGATTGGTCTGGTATTTCTTCGAAAGAAAATTACACGGAATTTAAAACCCTTTATGATTCTGAGTTCTTGTATGTAAGTGCAATCTGCACTTCAAAAAATACCATCACTACAAAAAGCAAGATTTCTCCTACAAGAGATCTGCCATTAAAAAGCAAGGATCTGATTTTTTTTCAAATCGATTTGGACCGCGATTACACAACCTGCTACCAATTCCAAATTGATTCCCTCGGAAATGTAATTGATGATTGCTGGGGAGACCTCTCATGGAACCCAAAGTGGTTCTTTGCAACCGAAAACACAGACACAGGATGGACATTCGAAGCTGCCATCCCAATGGGAATGATATCAAGTTCTCCTCCAACTTCAGGAAAATCTTGGGCCATAAACTTTGGAAGGATGATTCAAAACCAAGGCGTCCAAACCTGGTCTTCCCCGGCAAAAATGCCTGATTCAAACGAAAGTCTAGAGGGAATGGGCCTTATGTTTTTTTTAAATCAAGATGCAAATTCAACACCAGGATCAGGAAAACCAACTGGAATCACCAATCCTTAATCCACTTGGATTTTCGCTTTACCTATAAAATTATGCAAAGTTGCGATCGGTGCCAGTGATTCAATTTCATTATAAGTGTGATGGGAAATTTTAATGTGGTCTGCACCGACAAACCCGAGACCCATCGTGCCATCTAATGCAACCCATCTGCCACGAACATGTGCCTCCGTCCACATATGAAAACCAAACATAGGCACACCGTTTTTTTCGATATAAATCAAGCCATGCGCAATCCTGCTGGGTACACCTTCGGACCTGCAAAGTGCAGCCAATAAAATTGCGGCATGCCTGCAATCACCACGGGGATTCTTGGCGATTTCGGAAGCACTGGAAAAAGGTTGCTGATTATCAAACATCATTTTATGCCTTACCAATTTCTCCAACATGATCGATTTTCGCCATGGATCTATATCTAGAAAATTCACTTCGCGGGAAAAGTTCTTGATTGCAGGATTATTCCAATCGATATACTTTGACGGTGCCATTTCTTCAGCATTAGGTGCAACACTTGCTGGAACATCGTCAGGCAATCGAAAAGCCCGGACCTCAAGCATAAAGGAATCATTCGTTTTTTTTACGATTTTCTGCCTCTCATCTTCAACCAAAGGATTTCCCCCCTGCAAATCTGGAATACTTATTAAATAAGAATTGCTTAAAGATGATCTAGCCGCATTTAGTCTCCTATTGGTCTGGATATAAGATGCTTTACCAATATCGAAAATCTGTTTGGCAGAACGGTTTGGTATATAAGTTGATTTTGAACGAACCAGACTTATTTCGCCTATTCCATCCATTTCGGTTTCAGCAAACAATACATTTTGGTTTTGATCAAGGAAGTAGAGAGTTTTAGGCAACTGTAAAGAAAGATCGCCCGCAATTATTTTTTTAGGAGACATAAGAACAGTCCAAGCAACCGGATCTTTCGGGTCATTAGACGTTTTTTTTGTTGCTACAACATCGTAAGTCACGAATCTATTTACTATAGCTTGATAACAATCAAACTGAAGATGCTCATCATGTTCCCATTTTTTACCACTTATCATTTGTTCTTTGCCTAGGGGGCCAAAGCCGTCAATATCCCAAGGTATCGTTCTTTCACTATTATTCCCGACCCAAACCCGAAAAGAATTGCCATCTCTTTGACCGGATAAATCCAATGTTTGTTTGGGCCCTTGGTATTGCTTCATGGAAATACGGTGTACCGTTCCAATCAAATCCATTTCTTGCATCTCAATCATTCGCAAAGACACAAGCGAGCCAAACCGTTGAAGCGTAAGATTGGTTTCTTTTTGCAGTCGGAACCCAATTTTCTTGCCATTTTTTTCGATAGTTTGAGAGGATACTGCCACGAAACCCAGTTGACTCTCCCCCTTGTAAATTTCTTCACGATACCCACCAGGAATCATGCTGGAAAGGGGCATAGGTTCTGGTTTTGCGTTTTGTAAAGGTAATAGAAGCGCAAGGACTAGGATCAAGCTGGTGTTCATAAGCGGTTTCTTTCAAGATAAAATATCACACTTTCTGCATCGAATATCCGAGGAAAAGGCTTGCGATAGGATTCGATATTTTTGAGTTTTACTTGATTAATACTGAAGTGTTTTCCAAGTTGATTAGTAAATCTGATTAGTTAAAAAAGCCCCAAGAGGAAGCTTGGGCAATATAGACCGACTCTTCCAATGATGATTTGGGAAATACAAGTAAAAATTTAGGATTATTCACTTTTATTCAGCCAGATTTATCTTCTTTTCTCTGTTTAATGAAAATACATTCAAGAAAAAAATATTAATAATAAATTGAACCTTTGGTTTCTGGCATTCGTACAGTTTGCATCATATGTTTGTGTGTTCAGTGAGTTCCTAAATTCCCATCTGACCTGGAACTCGTTGGACTAGATCCCGTGTTGTTTTTAAAAAGAAAGCAGAATCATGTCTAATAGCTTTGCTTTTTCTCCGGCAGCTTATCCTGCAGAAGAACTGAATGTTTCTTTCTTTAATGGATATCGCAAAAGTGTTTTCACCGACTCTCTAACCCAGCAAGATATCCCCATGCTGGCTATCAGTGCCTCCAAGGAACATGTTTTTGACATTTTCCTGCAACTTACTGACCTTTTAGGTAACACTGTTGATGTTATCTTGGAATCAAGCCATGGCTCAAAAGTTTCAAAACATATTGACTTGCACAGGGAAGAAATCGACCTGCCCATTCTGCAAAGCTATTTGCAAGAATACGAGCAAGCAATTTCAAATGATGGCTGTTCGGGTATTGCTGTAATGGCCAAGGGAAAACCCATGGAAGTCCAATTCGATGAGCACAAAATCATTGTGGTTTACGCCCAAAATATTACAGAATTCGAGAAAGTTTTAGAGTTAAATCACATCCGGAGGAACGATTCCCTTCCAGTGGTTAATGATTTTGAGCACTTTCATTCCACCAGCGATGAATATCAAGATCAGTTCAATCAACTTACTGAAATCCTTGGATGTTCAGAACCCGCTGAATCAAATAGCTGGTAACCTTGCTACTCGACACAGGCAAGTACATAGGGCCCCTTGGGAATTACTGCGATACGTGCTGAGGGGCCATATTCTTGCAAGCTATCAGAAATTGCTTGTTCCACTGATCCAACTGGAGTTACATGGTATTTGCTTAAAACAGAATGCTCCAATCCCTTGGAAAAGACTTTTACTTTACATTTTTCGATAACCTTGGCAAATTCTTCCAATTGCCATTGATCCATAACGAAATAGTCGGTTTCGAGAATGCGTTTTTTAAACGCTTTAAGATCAGGGTTTTCATTAAGAACCTTCTGAAACTCCGGGCTTCCAAGGCCTTCAGTCAAACTTGCCACAAGTATTATGGTCCCACCTTTTTTAAGAATGGGCAACGCTCCGATTAAACCTTTAACCGCTTGATACCAAGTAATATCCAAGGGATAACCAGCGCAACTGGTAAGAACAATATCCACGGGTTCTTTAATAGCCACCCGAACAACTTGCCTGACAAAGGAAACCCCTGCTTCCCATGCTTTGATCATATCCCCTGCCCCTGCCCAGGTTATCTGCCTGTTTCCGTCAACACATACATTAACAATAAAATCACAACCACTCATCAAGGCAATATAAGTATTTTCTTCATGAACAGGGTTCCCTTCAACAATTCCACAGTCGGCATTGGGGTGTTCTAGAAATTTAGGACCATGCCAAACTTTAACCGTTTCAATTCCAGCAATGCCCGGGCAAATAACTTTTCTACCCCCGCTATAGCCCGCCATTAGATGTGGTTCAATAAGCCCTGTTGTAATTTTAAGTTCAGCTCTTACGTATCGGGAATCAATATAAACAGGGACACCGTTTGGGGTAGTTCCAAGGTAATCATGTTCGGAAGATTCTTTCCCGTGATGATTTTCCACCCGGTAGTTTTTGGCAATTTCTTCGCCTACCAATTCAATCAACTCCTCGCCCTCGTTCGGTCTATGTAATCCTGTTGCAATTAGAATGGTGATTCCACCTCGGGGCACCCCAGCATCTTCGATCGTTTTAAGAATTTGTGGAAGAATTACTTTGTTAGGTACAGGGCGGGTGATATCACAGATAAGAATGCAAGCCGTTTTTTTTCCTTTTGCGATCTCCGCTAAAGGCCGGGAACCTATAGGATTTGCCAAGGCATCAGAAATAGCTTTGGATTGATCATCCAAAGGATTGGCACTTTTTATCTCCAGTGGCCCAATAACCTTATCAGCAGGAAGATCAACCATAAGACCCGTTTTACCATAGTCCATCTTTATACGCATGTTAACCCTTTGTCAGGTAATGAGATAAATATTTTTTGCCATACAAATACCTTGTCAATATAGACTAATTTCATTATATTTAAGTAATGGCAAAAGGGATATTGAATAAGAGGTTAATATGTCGATTGATAAAAGTTTAAAGCGAAAAAACACCTTGGCTCGTTCTCGAAATGTTTTGAATCGAGCTGAAAGAATAGCTGTTTTAAAGTCCGAAGATCGTTGGGTAGAGGGCATGGGCCCGTTTAATCTGCCAAAGGTTCGAATATTAAAGGTTGGTAAGAAGACAAAGAAAGCAGCGAAAGAAGCTCCCGCAGCTGACGCCGCTGCCCCTGCTGCTGCTGATAAGAAAGCTGCTACCCCTGCTGCTGCTGATAAGAAAGCTGCCCCAGAAAAGAAGGGCGATAAGAAATAATATTCCTGTCAGTTCATTTGCAAAAAGCGGCAGGCTACTTAGCCCTCCGCTTTTTTTGTTTTTGAGAAACTAAATGACGCAAGTTCATTCGGTGATTCTTAAAATTGACGGTGTTACCAAATTGCATGGGCAATTCAGAGCCTTAAATTCCATCTCACTAACTATTAACCGCGGTGAAATTTTTGGCCTCCTCGGCCCCAACGGAGCAGGCAAATCCACGCTACTTTCCATTCTTGCTGGCAGCAGCAAACCTTGCTCCGGTATTGCAACCTTCGATGGCACACAAATTCAACCCAGCAATCAAACACTAAGGTCCCGCATTGGCCTTGTACCCCAGGACTTCGCTTTTTACGAAGATTTAACTGCCAAAGAAAACCTTTTATTTTTTGGCCAACTCTTTGGTCTTCGTGGCACATTCCTCACCAACAAGGTAAATGAAATCCTTCAGATTATTGGACTGGACGATGGAAAAGCCCACCAATACTCCAAACATTTTTCAGGGGGAATGAAAAGAAGATTGAATCTGGGCATTGCGTTGGTCCATTCTCCCGATGTCCTGATGCTTGATGAACCCACAGTTGGAGTCGACCCACAATCACGAAATAGGATTTTTGAAGCAATTAAAACCATCAACGCGCTGGGGACCACCGTTATTTACACCACTCACTATATGGAAGAAGCAGAATCGCTTTGTAACAGGATTGCTATACTGGATCATGGCGAGATAATTGCCTGCGACACGCTTAAAAACCTTCTTGCTTTAACGCAAACAACAGTCAAATTCAGCATTATTGAAGACGATCAGTCAAAAGAAGAAATCTTAATACGAAGTATCCCTGCACTTAAACCCAACATTTTACCTGGAAGCTATTCTTTAACCACACACACAAACCCCACGCCAGACATTATTAACCTATTGGTAAATGAAAAAATCCAGATAATAAATCTTCAAATGGACTCGCCTAATCTGGAAAAAGTTTTTCTAAGCCTTACTGGGCGACACCTTAGAGATTAATTCACAAATGATACAAAGCTTTATCATTGCAAAAAAAGAACTCCAGCTTTTAATCAGAGACAAGCTCACTGCTACAGTTTTATTCGCACTGCCCTTTGCCATGATTCTTATTCTAGGCCTGCTTCTAGGCGAAGGGTTTGGGCAAAAAAGTGATGACCTCATGCGTATTAGCGTATTAAATCTTGATAAAGGCTTGGGTTTAAACAACAAATCATGGGCAGAGCACGCAATAGACGATATAGTCTCAACTCCTAACATCAAAGTTGAAATCATCCAAGGCAAAGAACTGGCAGACGAACTTGTAAAAACCGGCAAAAG
Source organism: Planctomycetota bacterium (assembly GCA_009920765.1). GTDB lineage: Bacteria > Planctomycetota > Planctomycetia > Gemmatales > Gemmataceae > UBA969. Next base: position 6,359 of record RFZJ01000098.1, read on the forward strand.
AGCTGCGGTCATCATCTTTAACCCAGATTTTAGCGAACGAGTCAACGAATGTTCATTTCTTTCAAAAGGTGTCAATCCTTTTCATCGGGATGGCATTTACCTTGAAAAATTGCAGGTTTCAATCATCAAAGATAACAAGCAACCCGCCACTTCGGCGATTATAGAGAGCGTATGCCAGATTGCATTATTAAGAATTGTCATGCCTTGGATGATAGGCAAAGCATTTGAAAAACTAGGGGATCCAGAATTTATCGAACTATTGGGAAAAGAAGTGTCGCTACCAATCCCACCATCTTTAAGATTATTAATACCCAAAGACAAAATCCCTCTGGGGGAACTACTTGAATTGGCTTCCGGCAAAGATATTGATCTGGCAAAAAATTACCGTGAAAAAGTGGGGGTAGGAATTCAAACAGCACTGACCGGGCAATTCAAAAACTATAATCTTACAGGTAAATCTTGGGCCTCGCTTACCCGGTCCATCAATAATCCTGAAACAGTGAAGACACTTACTACATTTCAAAATGAAGATGGTACAGGCATACTTAAACGCGGAGCTATTCGGTATCAAATTCTAGTGCCTTCATTTACCGTTATGTTTGCTTTTAGCCTCATTCTGATTTCAGGATGGATATTTGTTGCAGAAAAACGGCAAGGAACTTTTAATCGCTTACTCTCCACCCCTGTTCGCACGTCCAGCATTCTCATGGGAAAATTTCTTCCCACGATAATCATCTCCTTACTCCAGATTTTTTTCCTGTTGGGACTGGGGAAACTTTTGCTAGGCCTAAAAATCGGTCTATCTACCTGGTCGCTTACAGATTGGATGATAGCATTGATCATCCTTCCTTTTGCTACCTCGTTTTGTGTTGCAGCATCTTCGTTATTCATCGGCATTTTATCAAAAAACGAAACTCAGCTTGCCCTGCTTAGTTCTGTTCCTGTTTGCCTCTTCGCTTTAATAGGCGGGTGCATCTTCCCTTGGGAAATGATGCCCGATAATGCCAAAACCTTGGCTTTCCTTACGCCTCAAGGCTGGGCTTTGGATGCTTTTAGAGAAATAATGCCTTCTTCTTTTGATACCACAACGGATTTTCAACTTATTTGGAAATCGTCCTTGGTGCTATCTATCATGGGATTTATATTATTAAGTATTACTTGGGTCACTCTTGGAAAAATTCGTTTTGGAAATTCCTAAATCGAATTTTTAGATTTCAAAGCGATCTAACAATACCTCCATCACAATTTAATAGGTGAATTCAAAATGCTGGCAGACAACACAAGCAAAGAAATTTACGAAGCCCTGATGGCCATTCCGATTTTGGACCCCCACTCGCATATTAACCCCCATGCTGCAGCATCTAAATCCTTGGAAGATATATTAGGGTATCATTATTACACCGAATTGGCGCACTCCTGTGGGATGAACAAGAAATTCCTCGACCCAGAAGTCCCCGGTCAGGATAAAGTTCGCGAAATCATCCGTCATATGGACCAATTCAATAACACTGCCCAGTACTCCTGGTTCTTGGAAATCGCCCAGACTTTTTTGGACTTCCAGGGCGATAGGATTTCACCAAAGGATGCGGATTACCTCTGGAATACTGCACAAAAAAAAATGTCTTCTAATTCATGGGAATCACATGTCCTAAAAATATCAAACCTTGAAAAAATATTCCTCACGAACGATTTCGATGACAATTTACAAGGCTTTAATACCAACTTCTATATTCCGTGCCTAAGGACTGATGAGCTCGTTTTTCACTTTGCAAGAAATAATGTTCGCAGCCGGCTTGAAAAAGTATCCGGTTTTAATCCCGGGAATGCCTCAGAACTCAACAAAGCCATAAATAACCTATTTAAACATTTCTCCCAGAATGGTGCACGAGCCTGTGCTATTTCTCTTCCGCCTGATTTCTCCCCAATTAAAGTTTCTGATGCCGATCTTGACCTATGTTTCAAATCCTCAGATTTCGATTCCCCTACTTGGAAAAATGGTGTTTTTTGGAAACTTGCTGAAGGTTGCAAAGATTGGAAGTTACCCTTTGATCTGATGATTGGCGTAAATCGCAATGTTTATCAGGAAGGCGTTTTTCAAGGAAAAGATCTCTATGACCAGCGAACATCCCTTATTCAATACGCACCCTTGTTCAATTCTTTTCCAACTGTTAATTTTTGTGTTTCGGTGTTAACTAGCAATCAAAATCAAGAACTGTCTAGCTATAGCTGGATTTTCCCAAATGTGATCACCCATGGGCATTGGTGGTATTCCAACATCCCCACCCACATAGAGCAAGATACCCGTGCAAGACTTCAAGCCGTACCGAAAACCAAGCAAATTGGTTATTACAGCGACATGTATAAACTTGAGTTCGGGTTGCCTAAATTCAATATGTATCGAAAAATACTTTCAAATATTCTGTCAAAGGATTTTGTTCAAGCCAAACGATTTAATATTGATGAAGCAATCGAAACGGGAAAACTATTATTACGTGGAAATTCTGAAAAAATCTTTAACATTCGCTAACCATTGCCAAGTTAGTTTTTAGGGAAATCTGTGAACATCTCAGCAAGTGGCTTGATGATTATACTTGTAAACCCGGTACCTTTATTAAAACCGTACATTCCGCGCATCAGTTCAAGACTCATCAGGCCAACAACAAATAATATCAGGACACCTGGTATAAGAAATATCGTTGGCATGGGCCCCCATGGCACTTCGCCTGCATAAACCAAAGGCCGATCTTCTTCTACTTCCTCTATTGGCTCTTCAGTTACTTCGGCCACTTCTTCTACAATCTCTTCTACTTCTTCAACTTCGTCAATTGCAACAACCTGACTCGAACTGCCATCCTCTACAACCTCTAATTCATTAAATTCTGCAGTTGCACCCATCGGGTCCGCATCACTTCCATCATCAACTTCCACAACTTGGGACCCAGAATCACTATCATTAGCCTCAAGCTCAAAACTACTGTCTAAACCACCTTCAGCCCCAACTTCAGCATCCAAACTATTTCCAGCTTCTTCATCAAGATTAAGTTCAAACTCGCTGTCAGAGCCGGATTCCTCAACGACTTGGGTTCCACCACCCTCGCCTGCCATTGAACCATCTAACGATAAAACGTCGGAACCGGACTCTTCAACAGAAAGCTCAAATTCACTTGAATCATCACCAGATTCAGATTGCAACTCAATCGAACTACTTAAACCTTGATCGGAAGTATTGCTATCATCAAGCTGAAGGGTAGGTTCACCATCAAGATGTAATTCATCGACGGTAGGAATAAAATCTATCTCGTTGGTAGCAATCTGAATCTCAGAAACTTCGTCTAAATCAATATTAGGCTCAGATATTTCAAATGGGGAATCTTTGGGAAGGATCACACTTGATGAAGTTGAATTAGATTCCGGCCCGCTAATACTGTGAAGTTCTGTTGATAAGCTAAAATCTGAACCCAAAATGTCGGGAGTATCTTGAATACCAAGCAAACCATCGGAATCTGCGGTATTGGCAATCGGAGCATTAAATAGGGGGGGTGAAGTCCCACTGTCATCAAGTGAAAGTGTAAATTCCTCAGAATCGCCAGTATCAATCCCTAGTGGAACATAATTATCACTCGGATTCGTTGCCGGAGTATCTTCAAGATTCAAGGTGTAATCTTCCAAATCCGATTCAGGGGTGGTAACGCCAGATGAATTTAATCTAGCATCTATATCTTCGCTTTTAAATCGCAGCACACCTCGATCTTGAAAAGACCTAACTTCACGTTTTTTTGCAAGTTCTCGTAACTCATCGATACTTATGTTGAGCTTTGAAGCAGCTTCTTCCAAAGTATAAAATTGCGACATGTCGTTAACCTGAATTGAATAGAAAAAACATCTGCGAACCGCAACTAAACGATTCTAGCTAGATTCTAAACCAGAAAGCCCGGAAAGCAAATAATCCAGATAAACTTTAACAAAAAATCACCACATTAGACTATCTACATCTCAACCAGCCTTACAACCGCTATTTTTTCACCATATTATTACCGATTTATTTATTATATTCGGTAAATCCCACTCAATTCTTCTACTTATGCAAAAATTTGTTATCATACTTTAAGATTGAAAAACTTCTTCCCTGAACTGTTTTTTCATAGGTGCACCATGGGTAAATATATTCCTTTTTTCTTCCTGACTTATTTCATTTGCCCCTCTGTTCAGGCGATTGAGGGAGAAACCGAAGCAATCGCTAAAAAGACAAAACCTTCGATTGTTGTCATCAAAAGCAAAGGTCGTTCCGATGGTAAAGAGGCATTAGGCACAGGGTTTTTTATTTCAAAAGATGGTTTACTTGCAACCAATTATCATGTGATTGGCGAAGGAAAAAAAATCACACTCGAAACTGCTGATGGAAAAGAAATTGACATATCCTCTGTTTATGCATTTGATCGGGAAAATGATTTAGCCATTCTTAAAGCAATTAATCCAAGTGGTTCTTTTTTGCAAATCTCTGACTCAACTACATTCCAAGATGGAACAAGTGTTGTAGCAGTTGGAAATCCTCAAGGACTAAAACACAGCGTTGTTTCGGGAGTTATCTCAGGAAAACGCGAAATCGATGGTAGGGAAATGCTACAAGTTGCAATTCCAATAGAACCCGGTAACAGCGGTGGCCCAATTGTGAATTTAGAAGGTAAAGTTTTAGGAATTCTTACCATAAAATCTCGCTTTCAAAAATCTCCACCCCTGAACTTCCGTTTGAAGCTGAAGTCTGGGTTAAACTCAAGGATGAAAGTGGCGCAGCAGGTTTGGTTTTTGATTCAGATGGCAAAGATAAACATTTTGGATTCTACCCTTCCAACGGTCAAATACGACTCACAAAATTTAATGGACCGGATGTTTATTCATGGCAGGTTTTAAGGCAGGACCCCCTAAATTCCTACCTACCTGGAGATTGGAATCATCTTAAGCTTAGTATTCATTCCAAAGGCTTCACCACTTATTTGAATGGTCAACTTGCCTACGAACATGTTGAAGATTTTTCATCTTCAAAAAAAATAGGTTTAGCAAAATTCAGAAATACTATTGCCGAATATAAAGGTTTTCATGTTTCCAAAAAGCTAAATCCTGTTTTCCCTGACAAGGATTTCACAGCAAACTTCAATAAATTCTTAACAATACTTGAAAATGATAAAAAAGAAGATCCACCTCTTCTAGAAAAAGTAATAAAGAATGAAAACCTTACTAAATCCCTAATAAACGACAAAATTAAATCCCTTGAAAAAAAAATGTTGGATCTTAAAATTTTTCAAGCAGATATCACCCATCGAAGCACACTTTCAAAACTAAATAAAATCGTATCTACTATTCCTGATTTCTCAGTTCTTGAAGCAGCTTTTGTTATCGCAAAAATTGACAACCCAGAAATCGAGACTTCTTTTTACATTGATGAAATAAACAAAATGAAACTAAAACTTGCATCCAAAATTAAACCAGATTTTAACATTGATCAAAAACTTAGAACCTTATCTGATTTCTTTTTTCTTGAAAAAGGCTTCCACGGAAGCAGGCAGGATTATTACCATCGCTCCAACAGTTATCTTTCTGAAGTTATGGACGACAGAGAAGGCCTTCCCATTACTTTATCTATTCTTTTCGTTGAATTAGGAAAAAGTATTGGTCTTGATATTTATGGAGTCGGATTGCCAGGCCAGTTTATGGCAGGACTTAAAAAAGATAAGGGAAACTTTTTTTTAATTGACGTGTTTGAAAACGGAAAAATACTCTCTAAAGACCAGGCTTCAAAGAAAATTTTGGAAATGAATGGCAGAACTCTTGTAGACAATGATTTTCTTCCGATGAGTAACAAACAGATTCTAATTCGAATACTTACAAATCTATCGAGTATCGCTAAAAAAGAAAAAGATAGTATTGGTCTTATTCGTTACCTTGATGCCATTTTAACCATTGATGAAAATTCCCATGAGGAAAGAGGGAATCGAATTATTCTTCTTGCTCAAAATAATCAGATACAAAAAGCAATTGCTGATATTGAATACCTTTTACAAAAAGGTCCAAAAGAATTAGACACGGAAAAATTGATTGAATTCAAACAACTCCTTCTAAAAAAAGCTTCTCCCACAAAGGAATAATTAAATATGTCTCATAAAATAGTCCTTAGTATTGGCCAATGCTGCGCAGATCATTCGAATATAAGCCAAATTCTAGAGAAACATTTTAGTGTCGAAATTGTTAATGCAGATACTTCAATTGAAGCTTTTTCTTTAATTAATACTAAAAATTTTTCACTAATTTTAGTAAATCGAATTTTTGATTCTAATGGCGAATCTGGATTGGCCTTCATTGAAAAATATTGCTCACAAAAATCATCCGCATCTCCAATTATGTTAGTCAGTAATTTTGAAGATGCACAAAAAGATGCTATTTTCCACGGAGCCGAATTAGGATTTGGCAAAAATGCTCTTACGTCATCAGATACTCTATCAAAGTTAAAAAAACACCTAGCTAACTAAACCTACCCCTTCCCAAAAAAACTCCCCGCCAACCAAAAACCCCTATTTAATCGTTAAATATAAGGACATTAATACGACCTCTGCCCCTTCCCCCTCTCTTGGCTATTTTACGTTTTGTTTTTATTTAAATATGACTGGTACTATTCAAGATAATCGTTATTATCCCCCGCTTAATAAGTCGATGTTAATAAAAAGATTCTGGAAACTTTTTATTCCTCCAGCTTTTTAAAACCTCGATTAATAATTTGCTTTTGCTTTATAAGGAACTTTTTAATGACTGATGAATCTAACCCAAAAACAACCTCCCTCGCTGGTACATCAATCTCCTTGATCATTGGCATACCGGTTGCCGTTGGATTTTGGACCATGGTAATGTTTGGCCCAATTGAATCCCCGATTATGAAAAGGTATCTTGGCCATCCTGTAGAATTTGTTGAAATTGTAATGTTTTCTTGTGCAATTACTGCATTAATATTTAAATTTTCAAAGATAATAAAAGAGAAAAATGCACTTCGAAAAACTCTTATTCCCGTCTGGGATAATATCCAAGTTCATCCGCTTGAAACAGCAACACTTTTAGAAAATCTTAATACAGCCTCCGAACAAACAAAAAAAACGATTGTTTTTCGAAGGTTTTTAAATGTCTTACAATTCGTCAAGCAAAGAGGAAGTGCTGAAGATCTTGACGATCAACTTCGAAATTTAGCCGATACTGATAGTATCGAATTTGAAGGTAGCTTTGGATTAACAAGGTTTATTACTTGGGCTATCCCAATCTTAGGCTTTTTGGGAACAGTTCTCGGTATCACTGGAGCAATTTCTGGGGTTACTCCTGAGATGTTAGAAAAATCCATGAGCACCGTTACTGATGGTTTAGCTTTATCATTTGATGCAACCGCTCTAGCCTTGGCATTAACAATGGTCTGTATGTTTTTAAGCTTCTTGGTAGAAAAATCGGGTGACCAGTTTTTAGAGAATCTAGAACGCTCGATTGATAAAAATCTCGCACACAGATTTTTAAGAGTACAGTCTGATCAAAATCCATTAGTTGAAATCTTGTCTCGACACACCAAGGAATTGATCAAATCAACAGAGGCGTTAGTAACCAAGCAAGTTGATCTATGGGCAACATCTTTTGAAAAGATAACTGCCCAAGCTGAAAGTTCAGGAACAGATTCTCAAAATCGAATGAGAAATGCATTGGAAGAAGCTCTGACTAAAACATTATTTTCACATCAACAACAAATGGAAAAATATGAACTGAATTCTTTAGATCTTGGCAAGAAATTTACAGAACAGGTAGGAAAACTTGCATCATCCTTACACGATTCAAGCATGCAGCAACAGCAATCCCTACAAAAAATTGTTGAAAGCCTGACGAAACAAACAAATTCCCTTGTCGAATTACAACAGGGAGAAAAGCATTTAATTCAAATCCAAAAGTTAATGCAGGAAAATCTTAACCAAATTAATTCAACTGGCGACTTCCAAGAAGCCGTTCATTGCCTTACTGCTGCAGTGCATTTGATAACATCAAAATTACAGGGAAGAAACAACGAGCAATTTTTTAATACCTCGAACCAAAACCCACGCGGTAATGCTTCAGGAAAGGTTGCATGAGAAAGCGTAAGAAATTAGAGGTTTCAACTTTCCCTTTTCTTGCTGTGTTGCTTTGCACCATGGGGTCGTTGATTCTTTTACTTTTAGTAATGGACAAAAAGGCAAAAAAAGCAGCATTAGAAAAAGCATATGCGGAAACATGGAACCAATCATTAAAAAATCAAGCTAAAACAGATGTTGAAAAAAATGAATGGGTGAAAAAAAAATCTGAAGAACATGACAATTTGCTAAAAAAAGAATCGGCCCTTGAAAAAGAATTATCCTTGTTAAAAAATGAACTTACAAAATTAGAAAAAATCAATGAGCAATACAAATCATCAACACATTCAGAAGAATTAATAAAAAAAGAAATGGAATTATCCAAGGAAAAATACTTGATCG
>RFZJ01000099.1 GCA_009920765.1 Planctomycetota bacterium
CCGCCATCGGGTAGTGACCGCGAAGGCATGCTTGCAACTCCCCCTGTGAGTTCCTCTAAAATCTCCAGTGTTTCTGATGGTTTATCCAACACACTTTTGCTGGTTGAGCTTGCGGGTAGACCGGAAGCCTGGCAAACAAATATTCTTGTTGCAACCAATGGTTTTCCCTCAGTTCCAAACAGTGGAAGTGCAAATACGGTGGGTGCGGGTTGGGGAAATCCTTACAACGGTGAAAACTGGGTTAATGGTTCGTTATATGATGGCACGGGGAATCGAGGTCCTTGCATGATTAATTGCACCAATGTTAATGGCAGGGGTATATATGGTTTTCATTCCAATGGTGCATCGGTTGTGATGGGGGATGGCGCAGTTCGGTTCCTCAATACCAGCATGAATCCGAAGAATTTTGTTTACATGATCACCGCCAAAAAAGGCGAGATCATTTCCGAGTAATCGCTCTGATTTTTCTGTCCTGGAAACGGGCTTTATGATGTTATTTTATCGCTCAGTTATCTTAGTCGTTTTATTTTCATTTTTGGTTGGGTGTGGTTCTCAGAAACGGATTCCCACTTTCCCGGTTTCCGGCAAGGTTTTGGTCAATGGTAAACCTGCTGCGGATCTTTTTGTTTATTTTCATCCCACTCCAAAAAAAGACGACCAGCCTTTTATTCCCTTCGCTCAAACTGATGAGAATGGTGATTTTAAACTAAACACCTTTAAAAATGGTGATGGTGTTCCTGCGGGTGACTTTCTAGTCACTTTTGAATGGAATGAAAAATCAGGGACGTTCAAAAACCAATTTCAAGGCCCTGACAGGCTCAAGGGTAAATTCTCGAAACCCGAATCCTCCACGTTCAAAGTTACCATCACCAATGAATCTACAATTCTTGAACCCTTTGAATTAAAAATCAGATAACTGTAGCTTTTCTAAACTTATCACCCGGTTAAATTGATCTCATTTTTCTCTTTTCCTTTTTTTCAGACCACTTTTATTAGCTGCAAACTTGTAGATCATGGTTTAAGCTTGAATGATAGCTCAGGTTTTTAAAAAGGGGTGAGTATGATTAAGTGCATCCATTTAAAAGCGTTATTGGCGTTTATGATTTTTGCATTTGGTGCCGTTGCAGAAAACCAATGGACTATTTTTCGTGGACCCGATGGGAAGGGGCTTGACTTAAAAAGTAAAACACCAATTCAATGGAGCCATTCTGAAAACCTTGCCTGGAAAATTCCGCTTCCCGGGCCGGGGGCATCCAGCCCGATTGTCTGGAAAGACCGCATTTACCTGACCTGTCATTCGGGTTTCTTTATCCCAGGCGAAACCGTCGGAACGCAAGAAAATCTTAGGCGTCATTTACTAGCTATTCAGTCAAATGATGGCAGTATTCTTTGGAAAAAAGATCTGGTCGCCAAACTTCCCGAGCAGGATAAGATCCGGGATCATGGTTTTGCCGCCAGCACTCCCGCTGCAGACAATGATGCTGTTTACACGTTCTTAGGCAAATCCGGGGTTTATGCTTTTGATCATTCAGGCAGAGAGATTTGGCACGCCGATGTGGGTTCAATTACGCACGGTTGGGGAAGTGCCGCTTCCCCCATCCTTTACAAAGACTTGCTGATTATAAACGCAAGTGTTGAAAGCGATTCCCTTATCGCGCTCGATCGTAAAACTGGCAAACAGATGTGGGCCGTAAAAGGTATCAAGGAATCATGGAATACCCCTATTATTTTGAAAACATCGGCAGGTCGTAACGAACTGGTGCTTGCCATCCAGGGAAAAATACTGGCTTTTGATCCCGATACTGGGAAGGAACTCTGGTCTTGTAGGACTGATATCACTTGGTACATGGTTCCCAGCATGGTGCATGAAGATGGAATTGTATATTGTCTGGGGGGAAGGTCTGGGGTCGCTGGGTTGGCCGTGAAGACTGGTGGTTCTGGTGATGTGACTGCGACACACCGCCTTTGGACCAGTAATAAGGGTTCCAATGTTTCTTCGCCGGTGGTTTTTAAGGGATACCTTTTTTGGGTTCACGAACAACAGGGTATTGCTTATTGCGCCAAGGCAGATACAGGCAAGATTGTTTACGAGGAGCGACTCCCGCGAGCAGGGCAGTTTTATTCCTCAGCATTGCTTGCCAACGGCAACATATATTACCTTTCCCGTGATGGAAAAACATTTGTTCTTCCTGCCCAGCTAAAATTTGAAACCCCAAAAGTCAATGATCTTTCGGATAGAAGTATTTTCAATGGCAGTCCCGTTCCAATGGAAAACAAGCTGCTTATTCGATCAGATAAATTTCTTTATTGCATCAAGTAGAAGTATGACAATAGGCAAAGGTTTCCGCTTTTTCGTATTGTAAAAAAACAGGCTTTTTTCATTGCCCTTTCCCACCTTTTTCATTTCCTATAAAATTATAGGTATTCCATTACGCTTTCCAAAGAGAAACATCATGAACCGTGCAGCTTTTCTTTTACTTATTTTTACAGCGTATCCCCTTATTGCAGCAGACAAGGATTGGGAACCTCAGAAGGTTGTTGCAATCAAGGGCAAGCAGGTTGAAGACCTGACCATCAATGAAAGAACCTACGAGATCTTTGAGCATGATGTAAAGCCAGAGTGGGGTTACAAAGCCCCCCAACAGGACAACTTTGTTGTCATCCATCCGAAAAAAGATCGTAAGAACGCACCTCTTTATGTCGTCCTTCATTCTGCAGGGCATGATGTTATTTCTTGTGTTAAATGCACCCGCACAGTGGGAAATCATGATATTTACCACACTCCGGATGATTTTTATGCGCTTTATGTGGATTGCAGGCGCAACATGGGTGATTGGTGGTGGGGTGGTATGCATATCAACGATGCAAATCTTACCAAGAAGAATTCTGGTGGATCGCCTACTCCTGCGGAAAAAAGAGTCATGGATACGGTTCAATGGGTCATTAAAAAATACGAGATCGATCCCAACCGGGTTTACCTTGCTGGTAATTCCATGGGGGGTAGTGGTACCCTGGGCATTGGCATGCGTAATGGCGATGTTTTTGCAGCCATCAAGGCGAATGTTCCTGCGGGTATTGAGCATGTTTCCCAGCGGATGTTTTTTCCACCCTTGTCAGTTCCCGAGAATATGAAGCTTCCTGATCCACCCATTGTGATTGATTATTCTGGGCAGAATGATTCCTGGTCTGTTGGCCATGATCGATTTGCCAAGGCGATGAATGATCGTAAATACCCACTCTATTTTTACTGGGGGCCGTTTGGCCATGCGAATAATCACGCCAATATTGAAAAGGTGAATGATCTTGTAAATTCATTCGATTGGCTGAGTGTGAAAAAGAATGAGGCGTATCCTGTGTTTGCCAATGGCGACAGTAATAGCAAGATGCCTTGGCCGGATGTGAAAAGCGAAAAGCCTGCGGTTTCGGGCCAGATTAATGCTTTTTATCGTTGGAAGAATATTAGTGATACCAAGGATAAAATTGAGATGTCTCTCTTTCTTGCAAGTGCGAAAGATTTGAAGACCAGCTTTAAAATTCCGGAGGTATCTACCGTCGATGTTTCAGTGCGCAGGTTGCAGAACCTTAATTTTAAGCCGGGCGAAACTTTCAAATGGGCTTATGGCGAAACCAAAGGCGAGGGGAAAGCAGATACAGAGGGTGTGATCACCATCCCCGCCCTCAAGGTTGCTGCACAATCCACAAACTTGGCTATAAGCAAATAGTTGCTTGTTTTTTTAAAGCATTGATTGGATGAGTTCAAGATATGCCGGGCTTGATGAAATGGAGTTGTGAGAAGTGTCTGGTATTATTTGAAGGTTTGCGATTCCGGGTGCAAATGCATCGTGAAGTTTTTTGGTGTTGGATGCTGGAATAACTTCGTCAAATTCTGCCATGATCAGAAGGGTCGGGATTTTTATATCAGGTGCATACCGCCAGGATTCATACTTATCAAGAAGCAACCATCTGACTGGAAAGAATGGGAATTGGGAAGCTGCGATTTCCAGGATACTATTATAGGGCGTGATCATTATCAAACTGGATGCAGGCCTTTGAGCAGCTACGGCAATTGCCAATCCAGAACCTAGGCTGCGGCCTATCACTACAACTTTTGCATGCTTCTTGCAAATATAATCAAACAAGGAAAGAGCATCATTACGCAGAAGTTCTTCTGTAGGTTTTCCTGTACTGCCCCCATAGCTCCGATAGTGCATCAGGTAGATTGCATGGTTGGGAAACTTGGCCGAGAATGAAGGAAGATTCATCGATACATCTTCGCCATTGCCTCCAAAATAGAGGATGGCATCAGGGCATTCATTTTCTTTAAGGGTGATGACAAGGTCGGCGCCGGGAACTTTGAAATGAAGAGTTGACGTTGGGTCGGAGATGGATCTTTTTCTGGGAAAATAAAGCAGCGATCTTTGAAAAAAGAACAACGCAGTACAAAGCAAAGCATAAGACAAGAGGGCGATTGCACCATATTTGATCATGTTGCCAAGCATGGTGCGCGTTCCCCCAGCTTGAATTAAGAAACTTGAACCATGGCTTTGATGACGCCATTCTCGGGTTTGAGCCAGCCACCAAAAGCATCGATCATGCCATCCAAGGTTGAATGATGGGTGATCCATGGTTTGGTGTCGATCTTGCCATCCTCGATTAATTGGATGATGCGAACAAAATCGCCGGGTAGGGCGTTCCTGCTTGCGAGGAAAGTCATTTCATGACGGTGCATAAGTGTTTGGGTGAAGCTGATTTCGTTGAGGGTGATACCAACCCAAACAAGCCTGCCAGCGTAGGCGACAAAGTTATAAGCCTGGCTCATGGAAACATTGCTGCCTGTTGCATCAACGACAACATGGGCCAGATTGCCATTGGTCATTTCTTTAAGGGTGTCGAGCTCCTTGCCTTCACCTTTGACAAGGATGGTATCTTTAACGCCCATGGTTTTACGGACAAATGCGAGCCGTTGTTCGTTGGTATCCATGACGATGGGTCGGGCGCCTGCGATTTTAACAAACTCAAGAGTGGATAAGCCGATGGGCCCGGCACCGATGATGAGCGCGTTTTCTCCAGGTTGGGTTTTGGCCCTGTTAACAGCATGGCAGCCGATGGCTAGGGTTTCCACCAAGGCAAGCTGTTCGTAGGTAAGCTTGGAGGAGGGGAAAAGTTTTCTTGCGGGTAGGATGAAGTAAGGCCTTAGCCCGCCATCGGCATGAACGCCCAGAGTTTTGTTAAATTCGCAAGCATTGGTATGACCTCGAAGGCAGCTATGGCATTTTTGGCAATTCATGTAGGGTTCGACACAGCAGCGATCGCCCACTTTGATGTGGGTAACGCCTTCGCCAACTTCTGCGATTTCGACACCTAGTTCATGGCCTGGGATACGGGGGTAGCTATAAAAAGGCATTTTGCCCAGGTATCCGCTGTAATCGCTACCACAAATTCCAACCCGATGAACTTTGAGAAGAACTTCGCCTGGGCCAGGCTTGGTGGGTTCTGGGGTGTCGATGAGTTTGAAGTTTTTGGGTTGTTCGAGAAGGATGGCTTTCATTAGCGTAGTTCCTAAAGGCTGATACCAGAAATAGTAACATGGCTAATAATATGAAAATTCGGGCTATAGAGTGGCAAAAAGACTCCACAATAAGCAGAAAAGGATGTAGAATCAGTTGGTAGTAAAAAGTAATCCCGCCCACAAACCCTGGCTTAGATGAAACCATCATGAAAAAATTTATTCTCCCAATGCTAGTCTTGGTAATGCTTTTTGTTGGAACGCAGTCAAATGCTGCGGAAAAGAAAATTGAATTCAACCGGGATATCAGGCCGATTCTTTCGGAGAATTGTTATGCCTGCCATGGGCCTGATTCTGGTTCCAGAAAAGCCGGCCTACGGCTTGATACCGAGGAAGGTGCCAAATCCAAGCGAAAGGGTAATACCGCTGTTGTTGCAGGCAAGGCGATGGAAAGCGAATTGTATAAACGCATTATTGCAACCGATGCACATGAGTTGATGCCACCCCCCAAGAGTAACAAAAAGCTTGATGATAACCAGAAGGCGTTATTGAAGCGATGGCTGGAAGAGGGCGCAGGCTGGGAAGGGCATTGGGCTTTTCTTTCTGTAAAGAAACCGGAGGCCCCCAAGGTCGATGATCCTTCGTTTGTGAAAAATTCCATCGATAACTTCATCCTTGATAAGCTTCGGGAAAACGGGTTGAAGCATTCTGCAGAAGCAGACAAGGTTACTTTGCTTCGCAGGCTTTGCTTTGATCTTACAGGGTTGCCACCCACTCCTGAGCAACTAAAGAATTTCCTCGCGGATAATAGTCCGAAGGCTTATGAAGCGCTGGTGGATCAATTGTTGGCTTCGCCTAATTATGGCGAGCGCATGGCTGTTTTCTGGCTCGATCTGGTGCGCTATGCCGATAGCGTTGGCTACCATGGTGATCAAGTTGTGACCGTGTGGCCCTACCGTGATTGGGTTATTCAATCCTTCAACAAAAACATTCCCTTCACGCAATTTACGATCGAGCAACTTGCGGGCGATCTTCTGCCCAATGCAACCATCGAGAATAAAGTTGCGAGTGGTTACAACCGTTTGGGCATGATGAGTGCAGAGGGTGGGGTTCAAGATCGCGAGTACCTTGCAAAGTACGCTGCAGAACGGGTTCGAAACGTTAGTGGTGTATGGCTGGGCACCACGCTTGGTTGTGCGGAATGCCATGATCATAAGTTTGATCCTTTTACCACCAAAGAATTCTACAGCATGGAAGCATTCTTTGCAGACATCACCGAAAAGGGTTTGTATGGTGGCAATGATTTTGGCACGCGAATGGCATTGCCTACGAAGGAGCAGCAAACCCAATTGGTCGCACTGGATGAAAAGTTGGCAGCCTTGAAAAAAACATTGGAAACATCAACCCCGGAGATTGAGAAGCAACAGGCTGCATGGGAATCATCGGTTACTGGATCGGTTAAATGGTCGGTATTAAAGCCCGTCAAGGCGGTATCGAAGGGGGGCGCAAAGCTGGCGATAGCAGAAGATGGATCAATCTTGGCTTCGGGTAAAAAAGCCGAAAAAGACACCTACACTTTAGATATCAAACTGCCCAAGGGTTCCTTTACCGCAATGAAACTTGAGGCACTGCCCCATGCATCAATGCCTGCGGGCGGTTCAGGTCGTGCAGGCAATGGCAACTTTGTTCTTTCAGAGTTCAGTGCTGTTGCTTCAGATAAAAAACCCATTGCCTTTGTGGACGCTAGTGCCACTTTTGAACAGTTAATTGCAGGAGAGGGCAACCCGCATAAAAAGTGGACCGCAGCATCTGCGATTGATGGTAATGTCAAGGGTGATGAATGGGGCTGGGCGATCCTGCCCGAAGTTGCAAAGCCCCAGCATGCGGTGTTTCAGATGAAGGAAAATCTTGCGGGTGAATCTTCAGTCGTTGTTACCCTTGAGCAAAACCATGGCAAGGGAAACCACACCCTTGGTAGTTTTCGCATTTCGATTACAGATGCGATGAGGCCCGTGAAGGCGGGCGGTGGGGCATCGCTTCCTCCCGATGTTCTGGCTTCCCTTGCGATTGAGCCTGCAAAACGCAATGAACAGCAAAAATTAAAGATAGCCTCGTATTACAAAACAATAGCACCTTTGCTTGATGCAACCCGCAAAGAGATTGCAGCCTTGCAAACCAAGCGTGCTGATCTTGAAAAATCATTCCCTACAACCCTGGTTACGGTTGCACGCGAACCCAGGGTTATCAAAGTGCTGGCACGGGGCAACTGGATGGATAACTCGGGCGAGGTGGTAACTCCGGGTGTTCCTGCTTTTCTTCCTGCAATCAAGAACGATGGCAAGGCCAGGTTGAACCGCCTGGATCTGGCGCAGTGGTTGGTCAGCAATGATAACCCGTTGACCTCGCGGGTGCTGGTAAATCGTTTATGGAAACTTTTCTATGGGCAGGGGCTTTCTAAAAAGCTTGAGGATATCGGCTCGCAGGGTGAATGGCCCACCCACCCGGAACTCCTTGATTTCCTCGCTTCCTATTTCAAGGATAACAACTGGGATATTAAGAAAATCATCAAGCTGATGGTGATGAGTGGTGCGTATCGGCAGGCTTCTGTTCCTTCTGCTGAGATCCAAGAAAAAGATCCGTATAACCGCTGGCTTGCGAGGCAGTCGCGTTTCAGGATCGATGCGGAGTTTATCCGTGATAATTATCTTAGCATCAGCGGCTTGGTGGTCGACAAGCAGGGCGGTCCCAGTGTCAAGCCATTCCAGCCCCCTGGTTACTGGTCTTATTTAAACTTCCCCACCAGGGAATGGCAAAAAGATAATGGAGACTCGGTTTATCGCAGGGGATTGTACACCCATTGGCAGAGGCAGTATCTGCATCCTGCAATGCTTGCGTTCGATGCTTCCTGCAGGGAGGAATGCTCTGCAGATCGCGTCAGGTCGAACACCCCCTTGCAGGCGCTTGCCTTGTTGAACGATCCCTGCGAGGTGGAGGCGGCCCGGGTTTTTGCAGAGAAGATTTTAAAGGAGGGCGGGAAATCAGATGCAGATAAAGTTGACTTCGCTTTCACTAGAACCCTTTCCAGATCTCCCAAGCCCAAGGAAAAAGAAGTGCTTCTCAACCTGGTGGTTGAGTATCGCAAGTCGCTTGCGAAAGATGCCAAGGGTGCCAGGGAATTTCTGACTGTGGGGGATAAACCCGCAAGCAAGGAGTTTCCTGAAGAGGAACTCGCTGCATGGGGTGGTGTCGCCCGTGCACTTTTCAACCTCCATGAAACCATCACACGCAATTAGGAATACTTCCCATGAATAACAACTTTTTCAAACGCAGGGCTTTTTTAAAGCAGTCTACCGGGGGCCTTGGTGCAATGGCGCTGGCCTCCCTTTTGCAGGGAAATCAACCACTGGGCGCTGCTTCGGGTGGCTATAAGGGCGTGATCAATCCACTGCATCACAACCCCAAGGTCAAGCGGGTGATCTACCTGTACATGGCGGGCGGTATGACGCATTTGGAAACTTGGGACCCTAAGCCCACGCTTGCCAAGATGCATGGCCAGCCAATGCCTGAATCGGTCACCAAGGGCCAGCAGATCGCCCAGTTGCAGGGAGCCAAGCTTAATTGTTTCGGCCCCCAGCATCCGTTTGTGAAGTATGGGAAAAGCGGCATCGAGTTCAGTTCGATTTTTCCGGAGTTGGGTGCACGGGTTGCAGATCAAATGTGCATTATTCGATCGATGTATACCGAAGCCATCAATCATGATCCCGCCCACGCATTCATGAACACCGGCACGATGATTCCGGGGAAGCCCTCGATGGGTTCATGGCTTTGGTATGGATTGGGGAGTGATACGGAAAACCTTCCCGGTTTTGTGGTCATGGTTTCGACGGGCAAGTTTGGGCAGAGCCAGCCCATCGCAGCCAGGCAATGGCATTCCGGATTCTTACCCAGCAAGTTCCAGGGTGTTCAGTTTCGTGGTACAGGCGAACCCGTGCTTTATATCCGCAACCCCAAGGGCGTCGATGATGTCAGGCAATCTGAATTGATCAAGTCGGTCCAGGCGCTTGATAAACTTGAAAACGAAGTTGTTGCAGACCCCGAAATCGAAGCGCGCATCGCCCAGTACGAACTTGCGTTTCGAATGCAGGCCAGTGTTCCCGAACTGATGGATGTTTCGAAGGAACCCAAAAAAGTACTGGAATCCTACGGGGCAAATCCAGGCGATGGTTCGTTTGCCAGCAATTGTCTTCTTGCGCGAAGGTTGGCCGAGCGTGGTGTCAGGTTCATCCAGCTTTATCATCGTGACTGGGATCATCATGGCTCGGTAAAAGATCATTCCCTAGGTACTGCTAAAGAAGTTGATCGTGGAGCAGCGGCCCTTATCGAGGATTTGAAACAGCGCGGCATGCTTGATGAAACGCTCATTGTTTTTGGCACGGAATTCGGGCGTACCCCCATGGCGCAGGGCAGTGGCAGGGATCATCATATCAAGGGCTTTTCCATGTGGATGGCGGGTGGTGGCATCAAGGGCGGCATGACTTATGGCAACACCGATGAGTTTGGTTACAGTGCTGTTGAGAAGCCCGTGCCTGTCCATGATATTCATGCGACCATGTTGCATTTGATGGGCATCGATCATAAAAAATTGGCCTTTAGGTTTCAGGGTCGTGATTTCAGGCTTACTGATGTGCATGGAAATGTGCTTAACGATATTTTGACCTGATGCAGGGTTTTTAATTTTCAAGGATGTAATTCCTTCCGGTGAAAATTTCATTCCTTTATTGAATTCGAATTAGAATAAGACTATCTTGTCCAATATAGATATTGGTGACCAGAAGGGTGTTTGAGGAAAATGGTACATGTTTTCACAGACTGTTGAATATGCTCTACGGGCGGTGGTTTTTCTTGCTCATAGGGCGCCAAATCCAGGAATTTGCGAAGACATTGCATTGGGCACCAAGGTGCCCAGGCCTTACATGGCCAAGGTTCTTCAAGGGTTGGTGAAAGCAAAGATTTTACATTCCCAGCGAGGCTTGGGCGGTGGGGTCACATTGAACGTCGAGCCTGAAAACCTGACCCTTCTCCAGGTTATCAACGCCGTAGATCCAGTCAAGCGCATCAGAAGTTGCCCCATGGATCTTGCCTCCCATGGGGTAAATTTATGTCCGCTTCACAGGCGCGTTGATGATGCGCTGGCATCCATTGAGCAGGCTTTTGGTTCGACCACCCTGGCAGAAATCCTTTCTGAAACCGGCGGTAGCATACCTTTGTGTGATTTTTCGCCCAAGCGAATGGCTTTACATCAAGTCAGTGTTCCCCCTGTCATCAAGAAAAAAGGCAGGCAGAATTTCCCCAAGTCAGCCAAGGATTAACTCTTTTGGCTCTTTAAATACCGGTTGTGCTTTAGAATCCATGGGCATTCCCTGACACGGGTCTTATTTAGGTCTTAATTTGCCTTCTAATGTATTATCTGAAGCGTAATATAAGAGCAGGCCTTATTGTTATTCAGAGATTTTTTATCATGACAACTGATACCCCAAAAAAATCACTTTCAAGTATCATGCAGTTAAATCCCTTTCGCTGGGGCAAGGATGCGGTAACTGCGGCACCTGAAACCTCGAAATTTCTTCAAGGGCCTCAAAGGCGTGGATTTGAACTTTGGCGTGCTTTCAAAATGTTTTTGGAGTTGATGAGTGGCTTTCGAACCCTGCACTTCGTGGGGCCTTGCGTTACGGTTTTTGGCTCTGCCCGCTTTTCTGAAGAGCATCCTTATTACAAACTTGCACGGGAAATGGGCAAGGAACTTTCCAAGGTGGGCTTTACCGTGATGACCGGGGGTGGACCGGGAATTATGGAGGCTGCCAACCGGGGTGCCAAGGATGTTGATGGGCCATCGATTGGTTGCAACATTGCACTTCCCATGGAGCAAAAACATAATCCATATCTGGATCAATTTGTTACTTTCAAATACTTTTTTATTCGCAAGTTGATGCTGGTCAAATACTCGTATGCTTTTGTTGCGATGCCTGGCGGGTTTGGGACGCTGGACGAAGTGTTTGAATGTCTCACACTCATTCAAACAGGCAAAATTAAAGACTTCCCGGTTGTTTTCATGGGCAAGGATTATTGGAATCCGCTCCTGGATTTTATCAAAAACACCCTGCTTAAAGAACAAACCATTGATTCCGATGACTTCGACAAACTTATCGTCACGGATTCCCCGGAGGAGGCTGCACAAATCATTCGTGATACCGCCATCAAACGCTTTGGCGTTAGCTACGGCCAGGTTTACAAGAAGCGCTGGTACTTGGGCGAGTGGGGTTAATAGGTTGCACGGCCTCCAGAAAGATCGAAGGTCGAACCGGTGGTAAACGAACAATCTTCAGAGCAAAGCCAGGCAGCCATTGCTGCTGCTTCTTCTTTTTTCCCGAATCTTCCCATCGGAATTTTTGACAGCATGTAATCAATATGTTGCTGGGTTACCTGCTTTAAGATATCGGTTTCAATAACTGCAGGTGTGATGCAGTTTACCAATATCCCCATCTGTGCCAACTCTTTACCCAATGATTTTGTCAGGGCGATCACACCTGCCTTGGCTGCGCTGTAATGGCTTGCGTTGGGATTTCCTTCCTTCCCCGCGATGCTTGCAATGTTCACAATTCTTCCATACTTGTTTTCGATCATATGGGGAACAACCGACCTGCAGCAAAGGTAAACACCAATTAGGTCGATCTCGATTACTTGACGCCATTCATCGGGCGGGAGTTCCCATAGTTTCCTGGTGGAGCCAGCAATGCCAGCGTTATTGACCAAAATATCAATTTTCCCAAAGGTATTGATGGTGGATTTCACGCCATGTTCCACCGATTCTGCCCGGGTGATATCCACTTGGGCACCGTGGGCTTTGCCTAGTTTCAGCAGTTCCGGCACCACCTGGTCAAGGGCTGCGAGGTCGCGATCCCAGACGCAGACATTCGCACCGCTTGCAAGCAATCTTTCTGCAATGGCCAGTCCGATCCCTCGAACGCCGCCTGTCACCACTGCTGTTCTTCCAACCAGATCAATCTTGTTCATAAAAGCTCCAGTTACATGTTGATGGGAACAAGTTAGAAGAGGATGGGGATGGATGCAAGGAGGAATTTGAAATTAATGTGCAAAACAGCGTGGACTCTTTCAAGGTAAACGCAAAGAGGAGTCTACTTGCAATTTTGTGAAGTTTTCATCTAAGTGAACAATTTTTTACCGCCCCCATCCTGCGATGGATATAATAGCAATTAGTATTGGGTATTTTGTGAAATCAAAAGGAACTATTTATGTTTTCGTATTCGAAGTCTGGATTGATGGGGTTGTTTGCAACGCTTGTTTTTTCCAGCATTGGCCTTGCCCAAGTGGAAGATTTTGCCTCGAAATTGAAAAGCCCTGATGCTGCAACCCGCAAAGGAGCGGCTTATTCTCTCGGACGCATGGGGCCTACTGCCCGGGCTGCTGTTCCTGAACTTATTACAGCCTTGAAGGATTCAGACCAGACTGTTCGTAGGTCGGTCGCCATCGCCTTGGGAAATATGGGGCCCGCAGCAAGGGCTGCCATTCCTGGGCTTACAGAAGCTTTTAAAACCAGTGATCTACGCGTAAAGCGTGCTTGCGCTTTTGCCTTAAGTACCATGGGGCCATTGGCAAGGCAGTCGGCTTCCGCACTTGCAGAGGCTGCAACTGATAAGGACACGAGTTTGCGCGTTTCGGTTGCTGCAGCACTTGCTGCAATCGGGGCTTCCGCAAAAGAAACCGTTCCCACGTTGCAAGCCATGCTTAAGGATGAAGATCTTATCGTCAAGCAGACTGCGGTGCAGGGTTTGGGCAAACTTGGGGCAAATGCTGGCCCAGCGATCATTGATATGTCGTCCCTGTTGGCAGATCCTGATGCCACATTGCGGGCGCAAACTGCCACCGCCTTGGGCATGCTTGGTTTGGCTTCGCGGTCTGCAATTGGTGGCTTGACCAAGGCCTTGGACGACAAGGAGGAAATGGTCAGGCAGGCAGCGATCGCCTCGTTGGGCAAGCTTGGATCTTCTTCACGCAGTGCAGTGCCAGCGATAGCCAAGGCCTTGAAAGAAGAGAATCCTGAGATGCGATATGCAGCAGCGTATGCGCTGGCAGAAATTGGCCGTGATGCCCGGGCTGCTGTTTCTGCCCTTACTGCCGCCTTGAGTGATCCAGATCAGGAAGTCGTTCGTGAATGCATTTATGCGTTGGGTGAAATAGGCCCGGATGCCAAGGCTGCTCTTCCAGAATTGGCCAAGTTTTTCAAGCATCCTTCTGCTGAAATTCGCAAGGATGCAATTGATGCCGTCAGTGTCATGGGGCCTGCAGCAGCAGCCCTTGCCACTGCGCTTGGGGAAGTTTTAAGCAATGACAAGAACGATCATATCCGGCTTGCTGCAGTTTATGCACTAAACGAAATCGGCGCTGGTGCAAGGCCTGCTGTCATCACCATTGTTGAAGCGCTTAAATCGGATACTTACATTGGTGTCCGGGAAGAATGCGCCCATGCGCTTGGTTCCATTGGATTTGCAGGGCCCACCGTTCTTAATGCTCTTAAAGAAGCTCTCAAGAGCGATGATCTGGGGGTTAGCCAGGCTGCGAAGATAGCCCTCGACTCCCTCCCAAAACCCGACAATAACTAATTATTATTTTGGAGATCATACCATGAAGACCAAATCTTTGTTTTTTAAATCTGCCCTTTCGCTTGCGATGCTTTCTTCCTTCAACCTTTGTGTATTTGCCAGAGGTGGTGGTGGTGGCGGTGGCCATGCTTCGGGCGGTGGTGGGCATATGGCGGGCGGTGGCGGTGGCGCACACTCCTCGGGCGGTGGCTTGCATCCTTCCTCGGCGGGCGGTGGGTATCATCCTTCAGGTGGTGCAGGTGCAGGCTCTCATCCTGGTGGCTTGGGTGGCGGTGGCTCTCACCCTGGCGGCCTGGGTGGTGGCTCTCATCCTGGTGGCTTGGGTGGCGGTTCTCACACTGGTGCCGCAGGTTCTCATCCAGGACATTTTGAAAATCGTAATGGCGGATCCCGTTCTCCAAATTCTGCTAACCATACCACCCATGGCCAAAACAACCATACCGGCGCCAACGGTAGAACCAACCGGGGTAGCAACCTTGGAAACCATTCTGCTACCGCAAACGGAATTCATAATCACAATAGCTTCAATGGTAACGGCAATCACTATAACTACAACAATTTCCATGGTGGTTATGGGCGTGGTGGTTACGGTGGTTATGGCCGTTATGGATATGGTGGC
>RFZJ01000100.1 GCA_009920765.1 Planctomycetota bacterium
CAAGCAATGTATAACACCAGCGTTGCCGGTATGACCCGGAGATCCACCATCATAGGAAACCGTATAAACTTCAGTTCCATTCGCCTCGATTAAAGATTTCAAAGCAGATTGATCAAGTTCCATGGGTTCACTCCATTAAAAGCTGGACGAAATTCCAGCTTGATAGAATAGGCAGGTTAAGCAACTGACTGTGGCATCAAGTTCCACGGAATCGTCTAAAGCTCAGGTTTATTTTTAATTTGTATTAGGATTATTGCCAGCTTAGCAGCAGGAATTTAAGTTTCCTGTTTTTGTTGATTACAAACAAAGAGTTTGCCGATAATTCCTTTAAATCGGGTTTTAACATTAGTATCAGGTTTTAAAAATGGTTTTTGGAAAGCTCAAATTCATTAAATACCCTGGATTAACATGGCTGCCTTACGGCATCTTGATGGGCGTTATGCTCTTTGGGAATATTTCCTCTGCTTGGGCGCAATTAACAGGCATCTCTGAAATCGGCCATAGTTACCAAGCCGACGCCCGTGGCGGAACTGAAACCTCAATCGGTGATACCGGTTTAGCCCATATCAGGCAGCCCGCATCTGCTGCAACACAAGCTTTTGCTAAATTCGATTCCAAGATCAATTCTGTTTTCATTAATAATCAATGGGCTGATATCAAAGATACAGGCAACTCTGATGTAAATTATGCCCTCTCTTACAACTTGGGCACAGTAATTCCGTTAAGTGAGAATTTTGGTTTGGGTTTGGCGTATGAAACTGGAGGTTATAGCACCAAGTTTGCCAACCGGTATAATTTCCCAGATCTTACGAACCCCATGTTTAATTCCTTCACTTACAGCACCCAGTCGATTTACGCTAATTTAGGTTACAAAGTAACGGACAAACTATTTGTTGGGGGCGGCCCTACTTTGCAAATCCTTGATCTGGGAATGAATCTAAATGCAGGCCCGGGTGTATTGAATATCCCAACAACCCAAGGGGTGGGCGGTGGATTTCAACTGGGTGTGCTTTATCAAATCACTGAAATTTTCCGCCTTGGCGCTAGTTATGCTTCCTCCACCTATTATGGCAACATGGACTTCGGCGAGACTTCCTATGTTGTTCCAGGCTTTAATCCCCTTACTGCACCCCTAGGCATAGAATCTTTCACCACCCCGGGCCGTATTTCCTTTGGGGTTAGCGCAAAAGCTTCCGAAAAAATGAAGGTTGCTGTCGAAGCGGGATACTTAAACTATGGCAGCAGTGTGTTGGGAGGCATGAATTTCCAAGGGCTGATTAACAACAACCTCAATCTTGGTTTCCAAGATTTCTGGGTTTTGAACACAGGTATCGAGTATGAGTTTTCCGAACATATTAATGGTGCAATTGGCTATGTATTCAATACTCAGCCAATCAATGCTTCAGAAATGGTGCCTATTGCTGCCTCTGTTGGTCAAAGCCAATTTACCTATGGCTTACGCTTCAAAGGCGAAAGGGTTTGGGCCGGTTTTGCCCATATGATTTCGCTAACTTCAGATTTAAGTTCCAATTCTTCAACCCATCGCGAACTTGGACCTGATTATCAACGCAGTACGGTAAGGCAGGCACTGCAAGGCTTAAGCTGTGGTGCCGGTTTCAAGTTTTAAAATTAAATAATCATCTGTTTTTCTTGAATTGCTTTAGCGCCTGGTAACACAACCTTCCAACTGTGCACAAATACTTTTAATACTTGTAGCAATCAGGTTTACATAAGGATTCTTGACAAAAGCAAAGTCAAAGTGAAAAAAAAGAGGGCCAATCGAAGATATGGCCCTCAAAGTTTTTGCTTAACTTTCCAACATTTTGCCAAAGTACCTGTGAAACATTTCGAGATCAAATATTCCATCAGTTTATAGACAAGCGTGATGCATTCTTTATTTCGTTGTATCTTTTACGCTTATCAACCGATCCTCTTGCGGAAATGTTGTCAACTCAAGTCCCTTGAAGTGCAATTCCTGTGGTACAGAATTCGAGTGGAGTTGCAGACCAATTGGGCCAGCCATTATGCGCTTGGGTTCGGGGTCGCGCCAATCGACAACGGCATGACCGTTGACCGCAAGGCGAACACGATTGCCCTGAGCCAAAATCTCCATGTCGTTCCAGTCGTGCTGCTTGCCAACTTTTTTGGCTGGAGCACCATCCACCTTCAAGCCATTGCGGCCAAACAAATCATACATACCCCAACCCGAGGGGAACATCACCAAATGGCCTGCGTAGGTATACTTGGTCCGATCCTTCTCTGGTTCCTTGCTTACGCTTGGTCGGATTTCACCCCAGAAAGATACACCCGAGTGCATTTCTGATTCCACCAGTTTCGCAGAGAACACAAGGCGAAAATCGGTATACTTCTCCTTGGTCAACAGATAGGTGCTGAATTTGATGGGCTTGGTATTCTTAGCGACGATCACGCCATCCTTAACCGACCAATGATCTTCAAAGCCTTCCCACCCTGACAGATCCTTGCCATTAAAAAGCTTAATCGTCTCGGACTTGCCCTTGGCTGGTGGCACGACGGGCGCCTTGTCATTATCAGCAGCCGATGCGATCTCCCTATTGGTAAGGGGCAAAACCAACAATCCAGCCACAAACGCCGTTGCTAACATCCATCGCTTCATATCTCTTCTCCTTGGAAATAGAAAAGTTGTCACAGAATAGACAAGGCTATCATGGACAACGCACAGAAGCAACACTCTGCCGGCCGGATAAAGAAGACAATCTATTGCAACTATTATTGGTCAAATCCAATTCGCCCATGGCATAGGCGAAAAGGTGGAGGGTGCTTGGCGGGTTTTGCTCATATGGTTAAGCTGATTTCAGAATTGAAATCCAATTCTTCAAACCATCGCAAACTTGGCCCTGATTATCTAAACAGCACCGTAAGACAGTTACTTTAAGGCCTTAGTTAGGGCGGAAGTTCAAGTTTTAAAACAAAAGCACCTGATCACTTCTGTTTGAAATGATCAGGCGCTTATCTTGATACCTATTCTTAATCTGATTTCTACTTCTTCAAGTATTCAATCAAGAAAGCGGTACTTGTAGGCAGTTTTGTGTTGGGCATGTCTTGATGCACCAAAACCACTTCCACCCCTTCAGCTTTGAGTTTTTCTGCCAGCTTCACTCCCAGCACCGCGGAATGCGTAGGGTCTTTCTGATTGGTTCCAACAACTGGAGGAGTATCCTGCTTGCCAAAGTAAAGACCAATTGGTGGATCATTCTTACTGACCAAGGCATAGGGGGAATATTCGTTGATCCACTTCATGATTTTTTCGCGGTTCTCCATCACAGCGGCAAGGCTGGGCATACCAAAAGCGTGAGCGCCATAACCATAATTGGGCATCCATTCTTTCAGTTCCTTGGGATCAAGAGAGGTTTGGGCGCCATTAACTGCAGCACAATAAAGGCGGGTCGATTCGCGCGCTATCGGATCTGCGCTATCAGGTTGTGCCATGTCTTCATGGAATGCAAGCCATAGAGAGGAACAACCACCTGCAGAACCACCAGTTGCGCCAATACGTTTCTTGTCTATATTCCATTCAGTGGCTTTTGAACGCACGAACTGCAATGCCCGGGCTGCATCTTCAAGCGGAGCTTTTACAGGCGGTTCAACTTTAAGTTCAACAGCTTGCTTAACGTAGCGGTAATTGATTGCAACAACGGAAATACCCGCATCGAGAAAGGGCTTTGCGCCAAAACCTTTTTTATCGCCCCCCTGCCAGCCACCACCATGAATATAAAAGACAAGAGGGGTAGGTTTATCAGATTTCGCCTGATAGAAATCGAGCACTTGGCGTTCGTGGGTGCCATAAGGCACATTGGCCTTGGTGGGGGCAAGAGCAGGAGCAGCTTGTTTCTTTTCTTCTTTCTTTACCTCAGTTTTTTTTTCCTGCGCAGAGGTTTGAAGGCAGGCAGCACCAAAAACCAGGGCTGTGAATAATAATCTTCGAAGCATGAAATTTCTCCAATCCAAAGGGGAGGGAATCCAAACAAATAGTCTTAAGGTATTTTCCATGACTGAAGAGGCAGGTCAATCAAATGTTTTTGATTCTTTGAAAATTAGTATAGATCGAGTTTATAGGCCTGATAGCAATTAAATAAGAATCTTGGGTAATTAGTTGAGATCTAGTTTGTACGCCTGATCGCAGCGGCTTGAAAGGTGATCAGGTTGATAAGGAAGAAACCCCGCACCCTGATAAAGTGCTATTGCATTTTTTAGAACCGATGCGGTTTCCAAAGTAGCTTGCTGAAACCCAAGTTTTCGGGCATCTGCAAGTAATAGGTTCAACATTTTTTTCCCAAGACCCTGCCCCCGTGCGAATGATGCCAGATACATTTTGCGAATTTCACAGACTTTAGATGAACTTAAAGCAACGCCACCTGTTCCTAGGATTTGCCCAGCAGCATTTTCAATCACATAAAAAACACCCCCTTTTTTTAAATAATGTGCTTCGATATCGTTAAGATCTGCATCCGTCGAAGAGGGATCAGGCTGTAAGCCAAACTCTAATAAAACTTTAAAGATTAATTGCCTGATTCCGGGAATGTCTTGGTTGTTTGCGAGGCGAAAAGTGTAGTTTTGCATCAAAAGGCCTTTGCATAAAACAATGTAACGATTATAAGTGTTCGATTTAAATTATTATGCAATCAATTATTACTAATTAGGAAAATATTGTACCCTGCCCTGCGAATAATGAAGAAGAATCACAAAAAGGGTAATAAAACGAGACCAACCAAAGTTTAGGAAGTCTGGTAAAAATAGGAAGAAAAAGTTTTTCATTTATTAGGAGGAATAAAATGAGTAACAAAGAAAACAGTAAAATAAGTGCGGTCAAAATTCCAGTTGCAAGGGTCACCAAGCCCTCAAGCAAGGCTAAGGTACTTGCTGGCAATCTTTCCAGCACCCAATGCGTTTATCTTTATCCCCCTCAAATCAAAGGCAACGATTGGGGCCTTGCAATTGGCACAAAAGGCGAAAAACCCAGAATCATGGCCAACCTTAAAGAAATCGCAGACGGTGTTCTAGAAAGCGAAGGCGATACTAAATGGCACGCCAACCGTATAAGCCTTCCAGCCTCCACAAAATGTGCCTGGGATATTTCTTTTAGCGCGTCCAAAGCTTAATTACCTTCACTGCATAGCCTTTAAAGCCAGACTTGCCCCTGGCTTTTTTCGTTACACTTCTCTTGACCTTTTTTGCCAATTTAAGTCAGAATCCACTTATTGATTTTGTTCCCTCTCGGAGATTACTCATGCAGTGGAAATTGTCCGCAATCGCTCTTCTTATTTTTACCTTTTCAGCATTTCTAAAGGCTCAGGATAATCCTGAAGTTGCAAGGTTACAAGGAGCATGGGAAGTAAATTCCCTCATCGAAAATGGCGAAGTTGTTTCTTTAAAAAGCGTACGCGAAACCATGATTCGCGATGGGGTGCTCGTCATCGAAGGTAATATCATGCGCTTCACCAACCCCGTGAATAACAAAAAACGCGAACTTGCTTTTGTCTTGAATGCTGATCAAAACCCCAGAACCATCGACCTTACTTCAACCGATAAAATGGGAACCAAAGGCATTTACATGCTAGACTCCAATAATTTATTGCTTTGCCTTTGCGCCCACGATTCCAATGAACGACCCAACATTTTCGCCTCTACGGCTGTTTCAAAATCCATGCTCTTTAGCATGCGCAAACTTACAGGCAACACCCCCGTTCTTAAGCCCGTCGTTCCCCCCGTTGTTACCACCAGCAATACAAAAAACCCGGCCCCAACCACCCCCACAACACCAACGACTCCCGCACAAGTAACACCCGTTGCACCCCTTTCTCCCCCTTTAAGTGTCCCAACTTCCGATGAACAAATCCGGAAAATCCTCGTCGGCACCTGGGGCCATCAAGATGAAGAGCGCATCGAAACCTTCACCATGAATTCCGACAACACCTTCAGCTCTACCTGGACTTCCAAAAAATTCTTTCCCAAACTCTTTAAAGGCGAAGAGCGTTGCAGCGGCACCTGGAAACTTAAGGATGGCGTCATCATTGCCTACATTACTTCAAGCACCGATGACCATATCCGCAACCAGGTGTTTTCCTACAGGGTTTCGTGGTATACCACGACAGAAATTGCTCTCATCGACCAGAAGGGTAGAATCCACAGAGATTGGAAAATTTCTCCATAAGCACCGTATCCATAAAACTTGTTTTTGCATTGTCAACCGACTGTATTTCTTCGTTTAAGCCCACTCCATAAAGTGGGCCTTTCTTTTTTCTTTTACTTTTTTCAACTTACTCCCACCCCTCTTCCCTCTAGAAAAGGGTATTTTGCTTCGCTAACTGGATTTCAGTTTACCCGCCACCGCCATTGTCACTCTCACTGAAAATCCGTGCCTATTCCCAATTCTTCTTTTGCCTTTTTAACCCTAATCATTCATCACAAATAACCTCTGAAATACACCTGTTCAAATTCATCAGCTACTTCAATTAATTGATGTTTGTACATTTGAATTTATAGGGTAAACTTATTTTTCTCACCTTGAATGGTTGGTACGAGTAGGTTTGAAAGAGGAGCTACAGCTTTGATCCCCACCCCAGGCTTGCTTAGGCGAGACTTTTTAAAACAAATAGCCATAGGTTCAGGGGCATTTGGCGCTTTTATTATGCCTTCGATTGCCAGAGCAGTTGAAACCTCCAAGGCTCGTTCTTGTATCTACATCCTATTGCAAGGTGGTTTATCGCCTTATGAATCATTTGACCCCAAGCCAGAAGCCCCAGCAGAATATCGCGGGGAGTTTAGGCATGCAAGCACCAGTGTACCGGGCGTGATTTTCAGCGAGCACATCCCTTTACTTTCACAACGATTAAAAAACCGTTTCAGCATTGTGCGTAGCGCTTACCACCCCTCCCCAAGCCACAATGAAGCACTGCACATGGTGCTGACGGGATGGCCCTGCCCTGATGCCTCGGTGGAAAAGAAAAACCGCAATGAAAACCCAGGAATAGGTTCGGTCATCGCAAAGCTTCGTGCACCAAATAAACCGGGCTTACCCGCGTATGTATGTATTCCGCATAGTGGCCAACTGGGTAGTCGTGTTCATTATGCATCAGCATCTTATCTGGGATCACGTTACGAGCCGCTTGATTCTGGGATGGTTCCAGAAAGCGCAACCGATTTTTACAAACTACCTTCTGATTTGGGTCCCAACCCGGCAATACCACGGGGCCGTTTGCGAGATAGAATCGCACTGCGCAACCAGATAAGTGCCAGTGAAGATGAATACTTGAAACAGGCGTACGAAATGCTGAACCTAGATTCTGCAGCCCAGGCGTTTGATTTGAACCGGGAACCACTTGCAATGCGCCAGCGATATGGTGCAAATGGTATGGGCCAACAAGCTTTGCTTTCGCGCAGGCTTGTCGAAGCTGGGGTACCCTTCACCTTGGTGAACTTTTCCCTGAACCAAGTGAAAGGGCAGGATTGGGATACCCACGAACAAAATTTCAAGCTGATGAAGAACGATTTGTTGCCACCCATGGATCGTGCGGTAAGCGTATTGCTGGATGATCTTTCTGAACGAGGGCTTTTGGATAGCACCCTGGTCGTGGTATCAGGCGAATTTGGCCGTACTCCAAAGATTAATCCCAATGCAGGCCGCGATCACTGGCCCAATGTTTTTTCAGTATTAATGGCGGGAGGCGGCATCAAGCCGGGAATCGTGCTGGGTTCCAGTACGCAAAATGGTGCAGAGGTTCGAACCCGCCCCGTTCATATGTACGAAATACTGGCAACTATCTATCACCAGCTAGGGGTTTCCACTGATGCAATTTTCCACGATCTTTCAAACAGACCCATGCCTGTGCTAAGCAAACCCATGCGTGCAGTGGAAGAATTACTTTGATTAAGCGCAAAACCTAAATTGCTTTTTCAACTTCGATTGATTCATTACTACCATGTCGGGCAAACCAAATACTGCCCAGTACGCCGAATACAAATGCAACCTTAAGGTTTAATTCGGGGGAATGTTGCCACAAGAGTGCCCCACCAAATGCAGCAAAAGCAACCAGCACATCGCGGATGAGATAATACAAACCGAACATAGCGGCTTTGCGACCGTCTGGAGCCAGATCCATGATCAAGGCTTTGCGAGAGGGTTCGCCAAACTCTTTCAAGCCACGAACCACAAAGGCAACCAACAAAAGATCCAATGAATGGGAAAATAAAAGTACGAGAGGGAAGCTGGTGAAAAACAGGAAAGTGATAAGAACAAAGCGCTTCTTACCAAAGCGATCTGCAAAATACGCGACGGGAAAGTAAATGATTATTGCGGTAATGGATTCAATAGCAGAAAGAAAACCAAAAGTTAATTCTGAAACAGGTTGAGATATGAACCGTGTAGCCCAGATTACAACAAAGGCATCTGGAATTCGTTCACAAAAGCGGATGAGTATATCTGAAAGAAGAAGATTCCTTAAGTTGAGTGGCATTTCATGCCAAAGTTTGATCGGACTTGGTTCTGGAACCTTTTGATGCTTGGAATCATCGGCAATCATCACCTGCTGCAAGATGGATGCAAGCAATGCAAGAAATAGAGCAAGTACAAATGAAGCCCGGACGCCAGCTTCCACACCCCAGGTAGCTATGCAGATGCCACCAACAACCGGGCCAAGGATCTTGGGCACTCGCCTGACCAAGGCCAAAAAAGAAACGCCCAGCGTTCGCCTATTCTTCGGAACAATCTGCGAAAGCAAATCCATGGTTGCAGGTAGTGAAATAGCAGACCAAGAAATAAAAAACATGGCACCAACCAGTACCGCCCACCATGTTTCGATAAAAATCACGCAGAGGTATCCCAGCATGGAAAGAATGTTAAAGAATAACAAAGCACGCTTGGTGCCAAGACGATCACTTAAATAACCGCCCGGAAAGGAATAAAGTGCAGAAAGGAGATCATCCATACCCGCAAGGAGGCCGATCGCAAAAATTGCAGTAGAAGTCTGGGTAAGTTCTTGAAGATAAAGAGGAAGAAACCGCTCTGCCATGTGTTCGCCCATGCCAACCAAAACAACCATGGCTACCAAGCCAACCATGCTGCGTTTATTGCCTGAATGAAGAATGTCTTCATCAATTTGCGAAACATTTACCATCAAATGATGCCCTTCTGCATGATTTCCAGATTTTACTTCTGCTATTCAATCATACTCTAACAAGTTAAAAACCTCTGAAAAAACAAAGGTATTACCTTGGTGTAATTGACTAAAACTGCTCAATCATTTACAAAAGAATACTGGATTGATGGAAGGAGAAGGTTTTTGAAGCAATGGATTCCAATAATTCTGTTTTTAGTTAGCTTGGCTCAGTTGGCCCCTGCCAACCTATGCCTTTGTAGATTATTGCCCTGCACTAATAACGCCTCATCACTTTCAGGTGAATCACTATCATTTTGTATTGAAGAAGATTCCTGCCCATGCCATGAAGAAAAAGATAGTCCTCCCTGCCGATCCGAGAAAAATCAGTCGTCGCATTCGTGCCCATTCGATCAATCCAGTGTAGTTTCAGATTATGCTGGGCCCAAGAAGCTTCTAAATTTCGAGACAGGCAGCAATCTTGAATTCAATGAATTCAATCCCGTCCCTCAAATTCTCTCGGCACAAAAAGAATCCAATGTTATTTCAAACCACACCCTCCCGCCGGTACCTCTATACCTGCGCCTCCAATCTATTCTGATTTAACCCATCTTTAATATATAAAACAACCACCATTATCCCCTAGTGGGAAAGGTGGCTTTTCTAAACTATCACCTATTACTATTAAACCTTATCCAAGGAAGCACCCATGACTGAACCAGTGGATCACATTAAAAACGAGACAATTGCACCCAGGCATCCTTTCATGGAAAAGGCAGTTCTTGTACTGGTACTGCTATCTCTAGGCACCTTAGCTTATGGTGGCCACCGGATGGGCTGGAAGGTTTCAAAGTTTTCAACCTTGTGGAGCCAGACTTCTGAGAAAGAAGATTGGTGCGAAACTCACCACGTTCCGGAATCGGCTTGCATTGAATGCGACCCTAAGCTTGTTCCTAAAGCAAAAGAATATGGATGGTGCGCCAAGCATGGGGTGCCAGAATGCCCGCTATGCCATCCGGAAACCACTTCGGTTCCAGTTAAAGACTTGGAAAAAATAACACAAAGGGCAGAACTTGGTTTAAGTTCCAAAGAACGAGGCACAAACAACCCCATTTGCAAATCGCATCAAAGGCGTATTCAATTCGCCAGCTTGGAAGAAATTGAAAAATCAGGGATTACAGTTGAAGCAGCTTGGACGGCGCCCATGACGGAATTCCTATCCGCCCCTGCGGAAATTATTTTTGATCAAACCAAGGTGGCTCATCTTGCTGCCCGATCATCGGGAACCGTATGGAAGGTGATGAAGCATTTAGGAGAAAAAGTGAAAACCGGTGAGATGCTTGCCTTGGTTGACTCAATTGAGGTCGGGAAGGCAAAATCCGATTTGCTGCAAATGGTTGCGCTAAGTCAATTACGCACCCTTTCCTTGGGCAGGCTTAGGGCTGCAGGACAGGCAACCCCATTCGCAACCTTGGAGGAAGCTGAATCATCTTTAAGGGAATCCACCATCAAGCTGAATACAGCCAGGCAGACTCTGGTTAATCTAGGTCTGCCCATGGATAACATTAACATGCAGGGAATCACAACCGACATATTGGAAAGCAAACTCCATTTTCTTGGAATTCCCGCTGATATATCCAGCCAACTTGACCCTGCAAAAACCACTCGGAATCTTCTGCCCGTAGTTTCCCCCATCAATGGCATCATCGTTTCGAGAGAAGTGGTTGCAGGAGAAGTCGTGGACGCCAGCAAGATTCTTTTCGAGGTGGTTGATAACGAACACAAATGGATGACACTGGATGTAAAAAGCGAAGATGCCCGGTTCCTGAATCTAGGGCAGAAAGTTCTATTCCAAGAAAATCAAGGTACCAAGGATATTACATGCAACCTTTCATGGGTAAGCACGCAGGCTGATCTTAAAACCCGGACAGTAAAGGCACGGGCCAATTTGATTGATGAAGGAGGGAAAATGCGTGCCAATACTTTTGGCACGGGAAAAATTATTCTACGCGAAGAAACACATGCACTCTGCGTACCCAAGGAAGCAGTGCACTGGGAAGGTTGTTGCAATATTGTTTTTGTGCGGGATACAAACTTTCTAAAACCTGATGCACCCAAATTCTTTTCTGTTCGAAAAGTTCGCATCGGCATTCGAGATGACAACCAA
Source organism: Planctomycetota bacterium (assembly GCA_009920765.1). Taxonomy (GTDB): domain Bacteria; phylum Planctomycetota; class Planctomycetia; order Gemmatales; family Gemmataceae; genus UBA969. The sequence goes on from RFZJ01000100.1 coordinate 11,299, forward strand.
GTGGAGATCCTTGCAGGCCTTCTGCCTGGCGAACTCGTTGTAAAACAAGGCAGCGGCCTTTTATTGTCTGAACTTCTCAAGGGTAGCCTGGGCGAAGGTTGCGCCTGCCATAGCAAGAAATAACTGGGGTTCGCATGCTGAATTGGATTATTGAAACTTCGTTAAAGTATCGCTGGATGGTAATCGCATCCACCTTTGTGCTTATTGCATCTGGGATAATTTCCCTCAATCAATTGGATATTGATGCGTTTCCCGATACCACACCAGTTCAGGTTCAAATCAATACGGTGGCACCTGCCCTTGGCCCCGAGGAAATCGAACAGCAAATTACTTTCCCCATCGAACAAAAATTAGGCGGTTTGCCTCGTATCAGCCAGTTGCGCTCGATCTCAAAATTCGGGCTTTCGCAAGTAGTGGTAATTTTTGAAGATGGCACCGATATTTATTTCGCAAGGCAGATCATCAATGAAAGATTAGGGACAGTCCAGCTTCCGCCAGGGCTGGAAAAACCAAAAATGGGCCCGGTCTCCACCGGTTTAGGCGAAGTCTTTCATTATATTGTGACAGGCAAAGGCGATGACATCACCCAGCTTCGTACCATCCATGATTGGGTGATAAGACCCCAGATGCGCACCCTTAAAGGCGTTGCAGAAGTTAACTCCTGGGGCGGGTTCGAAAAACAATTCCAAGTCCGGATTGATCCACAAAGGCTTGCTAAGTTCGGCCTCACCTTTGATCAAGTCTCCCTTTCCATTCGCGAAAACAACCAGAATGTAGGCGGGGGCGTCATCGATCAGGGCAGTTCCATGCTATTAGTGCAGGGGTTGGGCCGCACCACCTCGCTTCAACAAATCAGCAATATTCAACTCGCTGTCAACGATGGTATTCCAATTCTGCTTAAAGATATTGCAGATGTAACCATCGGCCACGAAGTAAGGCGGGGAGCTGTAACAGCAGATGGCATGGGCGAAGTGGTCTTGGGGTTGGGGTTCATGACCATGGGAGAAAACTCGCATGAAGTTACCTGGGGGATGAAAAAGCAACTGGAGAAAATCAAAGAGCGCCTGCCCGGCAATGTTAAAGTTGAAACCGTTTACGATCGCACCGAGTTGGTGGATTTTGTAATCGACACCGTTCGCTCCAATCTGTTTGAAGGCGGTTTGCTGGTAATCGCAATCTTGTTTATGTTCCTTGGAAACCTACGGGCTGCCTTTATTGTTGCAATGGCTATTCCTCTTTCCATGTTGTTTGCTTTTTCAGGCATGCTGCACTTTGGCATTGCTGCCAGCCTGCTTTCCCTTGGTGCCATCGACTTCGGTATGGTGGTTGATTCTTCGGTGGTGATGATTGAAAACTGCGTCAGGCATCTTTCTGAAAACAACACGAAAGAAAGCAAGGAAGAAATCATCCGCAAGGCAGCGCTTGAAGTGCGCAGGCCAACGCTGTTTGGCGAACTGATCATACTAATTGTCTACCTTCCAATTTTGACTCTTGAAGGCATCGAGGGTAAATTATTTCGGCCCATGGCCCTCACAGTAATTTTTGCATTATTGGGATCGATGGTCTTATCACTGACCTTGATGCCAGCGTTGGCCAGCCTGATGTTGCCCCGCAGATTACCAGATCATGAACCTTTTATTTTACGGTTGATCAAGTTGATTTATGTTCCCACCTTAAAAGCAACGATGAGGCATAAAACCGCAGTGCTGGCTTTTGCATTTGTGGTGATTGCATTCTCCTTCGGCATGGTTGCACCAAATCTAGGGGCAGAGTTTATCCCCAGACTTTCTGAAGGTGCGATTGCATTGGGAACAGTACGGCTAGCCGGCACCAGCCTCGAAGAATCGGTTGCAACAAACACCATGGTCGAAAAAGTACTTTTAAAAGCATTCCCCAATGAAATCAGGCATGTGTGGAGTAGAGCGGGTACCGCAGAAGTCGCAACCGACCCCATGGGAGTTGAACTCACGGATATTTTCATCAGCCTCAAACCTAGAAATCAATGGAGCAAAGCTACAACACAGGAAGCCCTCACGGTATTGATTGATCGGGAATTGCGATCAATCCCGGGATTGAAATTTGCCTTTTCTCAACCCATTGAAATGCGAATTAATGAGATGCTTGCAGGCACCCGTTCCGATCTTGCAGTCAAATTATTTGGTGACGATCTCATGGTGCTAAAAGAGAAAGCTCTCGAAATCCAAAAAGTCATGCAGGGCATTCCCGGTGTTGCAGACCTCAATGTTGAACAAGTAACCGGCCAACCAGTCATGCAGGTAAAGGTGAAGCAGGATCAAATCGCCCGTTATGGCATCCCTGCAAGAGCAGTGCTTGATCTCGTTGAATCTATTGGCTCCAAGCCTCTAGGCGAAATCGTGGATGGGCAATTCCGCTTTCCCTTGGCAATTCGATTACCCGACTCTTGGCGAAACAGCCCTGAATCCGTGGGTTCGATACAACTACCCGCTGCAACTGGTGAAAGAATTCCCCTTTCTAGAATTGCAGATATCAAAATCATTGAAGGCCCTTCAACGATTACGCGCGAATGGGGCCAAAGACGAATTGTGATCACCTGCAATGTACGAGGCCGTGATATTGGCTCTTTTGTCGATGAAGTACAATCAACCATCAACCAAAATATTTCGCTGCCACCCGGGCGGTATCACCTTGCCTACGGTGGGCAGTTCGAACAATTACAGCGTGCCAGAAACAGACTTTTTCTTGTCGTCCCCATTGCTTTGCTTCTCGTATTTGCATTACTTTACGCAACCTATGGCAATGTGATGGATACCCTTCGAGTGTTTACTGGCATTCCCTTTGCGTGGGTGGGTGGCATACTTGCATTATGGGTTCGTGATATGCCATTTTCGATCTCTGCAGGCATCGGGTTCATAGCACTTTCCGGGGTAGCTGTCCTAGATGACATGATTCTGGTTTCTTATGTAAGGCACTTGATGCAAAAAGGGCACTCTTTGGAAAAAGCCGTTGAAGAAGCAGCCATCACTCGATTGCGCCCAGTGTTGATGACTACTTTAGTTGCAAGCCTGGGTTTTCTGCCAATGGCTTTTAGCACGGGCATGGGGGCAGAAGTGCAAAGGCCCTTGGCGACGGTGGTGATAGGCGGAGTTCTAAGTGCCATGGTCATGTCGATCTTGGTGCTGAGGGTGGTTTTTGTAGTGTTCCGCTGGCCTGAAAAACCAGATCGTGCCATGGAAGGTGCTTCCATCACGAAGGAGTTGGGTAATTCGTTTTCAACACTTTAGGATGAGCCTTTAGTGTAACTTTTTAGGAGACCGTTTGATGATTCGATTTGTGTTTTCTACCGTGATATTACTTGGAATTTCCATGATTGTTGGATGTGGGAAGGAAGCCACCTCCACCAAAGGCAAGACTGCCGAAGCCAAGGGAAACGCCAATGAAACCGCACATTCGGGTTGGTGGTGCGATGAGCATGGCA